>NZ_AAEW02000001.1 GCF_000167355.1 Desulfuromonas acetoxidans DSM 684 | reverse complement strand
TAAATCTGGCACTTGATAATTTTACGGATTCGCTCGTATTGCTGCACATTCGGTTTTCCGGATGATAATCACAGGCCGCAGATCTCCGATTGTATTTGACGGACTGGCGCAAATCATCCAGATCCGGATCCAAGTTGTTATCCGGATCGAGTCGATAGGAGACTGGGTCCTGTCCAGCATGAGCTGCCTCGCCGGAGGAGTGGTTTGAATAGGTCGGAGAGGGACCGATGACCCGGGCTTCACGTTTAAGGAAGCCGTAAACCTTCTGAATGGCATCACCGAGGCCATTGAAGAAAATGATATCTTCCGAAGAGATCTGGGCCTTGCCGCGCTTGTTGGTCATTTCGGCGAGAAATTCGCGCGTATCGAGAATCCCCTTTGTCGCGCAATAGCCATAAGAACAGTCTTTCATTGCCAGGTCGGCAACGATCTGTTTCATCCAGTCGGGGATTTTTTCACCTTTGGCAATCGGGTCGCCAATGTTTTCCATATTGGTCTTGATGCCAAGTTTGCCGAGGGTTTCGGCGATTTCGACAATTGCCCGGATCTCATACGTCAGTTCTCCGGCACCGATGTGGACAATGTTGTTTCTCATGGTAGCGCTTCTTTCGTAGCTGGGAAGTTAAGTAATAAGCAAAAAAATTGGTTAGCATAGGGTCTTTGGGAAGTCAAACGAATTTGCTGAGTGGATTAAAAAGCCGCCTGATCAGGGAGTAAATACCTGATGTGGCAGGAAGTCTATTTGTATACAGTATTCAGAATGGCTTTTCTTTTAGCTTGAGCACGCAAAAGAAGAAAGCTGTTAAAACAGATGTTTAGGAAATGCCTGGGTTTGTGGGTTATTGCGGATTTAATAAAATCTTGACAAGCACTAGGCATTCCGATAGAAAATACGAGGTTTTTTATACTGAATGAATTACGTGTATTTGCACGTTTGCGACTGGAACCTGTGCACAGATAGCGTTGTCGTCTGGGCACGAAATTTCCCTTCAGGGAGGCAAGAGGTATGGCCGAACAGTATTTGGTCGATTATGTCTATGTGTTGGTGTTCCTGATTGCAGGTATTGCCTGCGGTCTGGGACCATTGGTGATCTCCAGGTTGCTTGCGCCTCGTGTGTTGTTTCGCAAGACGCTGGAGCCGTATGAATGTGGGATGGATCCCTATGGGTCGGCCTGGAATATCCGTTTTGATATTGCCTACTATCTGTATGCGCTGATCTTTCTGGCATTCGATGTTGATGTTCTGTACCTGTTCCCGGTGGCCACGGCCTTTGATAAGGTCTCGGCGGTTCGGGGGATTACTGAACTGGTTATTTTTGTAGGTATTTTGTCGCTGGCAGTTGTTTATGCCTGGGTCAAAGGAGTATTCACGTGGCCGAAAAGAAAAGTCTGCTAAGAGTCCACTCCTACACCAAGGAGTGCGAAGAGCGCTACGAAGGTGCTCTTCCTGAAAGAACACAGCTCAGTGATCCGGGGGCAATGGTGCAGCTGGAGCTGGCTGACAAGATTCTCAATCTGTGTCGTGCCAACTCGCTGTGGCCGATGACCTTTGGTCTGGCCTGCTGCGCGATCGAGATGATGTGTTCCGGTATGGCCCGGTTCGATATCTCACGTTACGGTGCTGAAGTGTTTCGTCCGTCACCGCGCCAGTCGGATCTGATGATCGTTGCCGGCACCGTCAATAAGAAGATGGCTCCCGCTGTTGTAACCCTTTACGAGCAGATGCCGGCTCCGCGTTACGTTATCGCTTTGGGTAACTGCGCGATCTCCGGTGGTCCATTTGCTGTTGAAGCAAATTACGACGTAGTGCTCGGTGTTGACCAGCTGATTCCGGTCGATGTGTATGTGCCGGGTTGCCCGCCTCGCCCTGAAGCGCTGATTGAAGGTATCCTTCAATTGCAGGAAAAGATTACCGGCAAGCGCTTCCCATTCCCGCAAAATAAAATGCCGGAGGGTCGCTGATCATGGATGTGACTACCGTTGTTAAACAGTGGAAAGCTGTTACGGAAAAGGTTGAAGCCGTCGATTACGCCACAACGGGTTATGACTACGACCTGAGCGTGACCGGTGACAAGCTGCGCGATTTTGCCATGCAGATGCTCAAAGACGGTTTTTATCTGGTCGACCTGATGGCCGTGCATGTTAATCCGGCTGTTGAAGTGGTTTATCAGTTTGCTCATGTTGAAACCCGTTGCCGAGTCATGGCGCGTGCATTTGTTAACGAAAAAAGCGAATTGCCGACCATCGCCGATATCTATCACGGTGCAAACTGGCATGAGCGTGAGACGCGCGATTTCCACGGAGTTGTCTTTGTTGGCCATCCCAACCTCGAGCCGCTGATTCTGGCGGAAGAGGATGTGGATTTGAAGCCGTTGCTTAAGAGTGAAAAGGCGTTGAAGGATGCTGCGGCCGTACGCCGGGCTGAGCCTTCTGACGAAGCAGCGAAACCTGAAGCCGCCAAGAAACCGGAGCAAAGCTGATCGCCATGATGAATACAGAAGTATTGCAAGATGAAAGACATCATCGCTTCGTACTGAATATGGGACCTCAGCATCCCAGTACCCACGGGGTACTTCGTGTGTTGCTGGAGATGGAAGGGGAGTATGTTATTGAGCCCCAACCTGTTCTCGGGTACGGCCATCGGTGTCATGAGAAGATCGCTGAATTCAAACCGGCCAAGTCGTTTATGCCCAATACGGCTCGCATGGATTATCTCGGCGCGTTGATTTACAATCACGGTTATGCCCTGCTGCTTGAGAAAGCAACAGGCATTGAGGTTCCTCGTCGTGCTGATTACATTCGTGTTATCACGTCGGAATTGAACCGCATTCAAAGTCACCTGTTGTGGTTTGGTGCTTACCTGCTCGACCTCGGTGCCTTCACCCCGATCATGTATGCCTTTGATGATCGTGAAGAAATTCTCGACATCCTTGAGGATGTGACCGGTTCCCGCTTGACCTACTGCTACTTCCGGGTCGGTGGAGTCTGCAAGGATATTGACGACAAGTTTGTCGCCTCGACCCGCAATTTTATCGATCGTCTGCGCGGTCGGTTCCCCATGTATGAGGAGCTGGTCAACGGTAATATCATTCTGCAGAAACGTTTGAAGGGGATCGGCGAATACACGCCTGAACTGTGCGCCCGCTACGGTGTAACCGGCCCGCTGCTGCGTGGTGCTGGTATTTCCTATGACCTGCGTCGCGCTGAGCCTTATTCCGTCTATCCGGAATTTGACTTCGAAATTCCCACGGATCCCGGCGGCGATGCCTGGGCGTCATTCAATGTGCGTTTCCGCGAAATGGAACAAAGTCTGCGCATTATTGAGCAGGCGCTGGACAAATTGCCTGAAGGTCCGGTTATGGCGGCCAAGGTGCCCAAGAAACTTAAAATTCCTGCAGGTGATTACAACAGTTCTGTCGAAGCACCACGTGGTGAACTGTCCTATTACCTGGTGGCCGACGGCAGTGATGTTCCTTATCGTCTGAAAGTGCGTACCCCATCTTATTCCAACCTGAGTGTTGTTCCTGAAATGTGCAAAGGGATGATGATTGCCGACGTTGTTTCGGCAATGGGTGCGCTGGACCTCGTAATCCCCGAGATTGACAGGTAGATCGTATGGAAACTGTAGCGAATATGGTACCGGTGTTAGTCCGGTTGGTTGCATTCCTGATCGGTGCGATTGTCGTTGTGTTTGGCAACGCGCTGGTGATGGGATATATGGAGCGGAAACTGGCTGGACATTTCCAGCGTCGGCCTGGCCCGATGGAAGTTGGTTTCCATGGTATTCTTCAACTGCTTGTCGATGGTTTCAAATTGATGGGCAAACAGCTGGTGGTTCCGGCGCAGGCTGATAAAAAACTGTTTATCCTGGCACCGATGCTGTCTTTTGTTCCTGTTTTTCTGCCGCTGCTGGTTATCCCCTTCAGCGACAAAATTCAGGCGTTTGATCTGGATGTCGGTCTGCTGTTTATTCTGGCAGTTGCCTCCATCAACGTACTGGCCGTTCTTGTCGGCGGTTGGGGCTCAAACAATAAATACTCCCTGTTTGGTGCTTTTCGTTCCGTTGCTCAGAACGTCGCCTATGAAATCCCGATGCTGATTGCCCTGCTGTCGGTTGTCTTTGTGACCAATACGTTCAGTCTTAAAGGGATTGTTGCCGCACAGTCTGGAGGTAGTTGGTTCCTGTTCTTTCAACCTCTGGCATTCCTGATTTATATCATCTGTATGGTTGCTGAAACAAACCGCGCACCTTTCGACCTCCCTGAGGCCGAGAGTGAGCTGACGGCTGGTTTCCATACCGAATACAGCGGCATGAGTTTCAGTCTGTTTATGATGGCTGAATATACCAACATGTTCATCGCTTGTAGTATCGCCACAGTGTTTTTCCTCGGCGGCACGTCTGGTATTCCTCTGCCCTATTTTGAATACACTGGAATCATCTGGTTCCTGGCCAAGGTCTACTTCCTCATGTTCTTCCTGGTGTGGATCCGTTGGACCTATCCTCGTACCCGTTTCGATCAGTTGATGAACTTCTGCTGGAAATATCTCATTCCGTTCTCACTGGTTAATCTTCTTCTTACTGTTGTGATTGTGAAGCTGATATGAAAGCCTATTTCTCAGAATTATTTACGGGCGGATGGAGCCTCATTGTTGGTCTGAAGGTCACTCTCAAGGCGTTGTTTTCACCGACGGTAACGACACATTATCCTCGTCAGAAGATCGAGGTGACACCGAACTATCGTGGTCACATTGATCTGGTGAAAGACAGCGAAAGCGGCAGCCACAAATGCATTACCTGTGGAAGCTGTATGCGTGAGTGTCCTTCCGATTGTATTGTTGTCGATGGTGAAAAACGTGAAGGGGTCAAAGGAAAGGTCCTGACTAAATTCACTCTCGATTTTACCAAGTGCAGCCTGTGTGGTGCCTGTGTTGAAGTGTGTCCGACAGATGCGCTTGATTACAGCAACGAATACGAGCTGGCTGGATTCAAACGTGAAGATTTTCACTATGACATTCTGAAGAGGTTGGAGGAACGGGAATGATAGCTTTTGAATACATCGCCGAAGCCCTCTTTTATGCGTTCATGATTTTAACTTTCATGGGCGGGTTTATGGCCGTTCGGTCGCGGATGCTGATGCATGCGGTACTGGGCCTGGCTGTTTCACTGTTTGGTGTTGCAGGCCTGTACTTCCACCTTGGTAGTCCTTTTCTGGCCATGATGCAGATTCTCATCTATGTGGGTGCGGTTTGTATCATGATTGTTCTCGGGGTCATGCTCGGAAATACACCTGATCAATTGTCTTCCGACAAACTCAGTCGACGGAATATGCTGCTTGCTTTAGGGGCGTGTTCCACAGGTTTTGTGACCTTGTTTATCGCGATTCAGCAGACTAAGTTTGCACCGGCGGCTGAAAAAATCGGCGACATGTCGATCCGCTTTATCGGTGAGAATCTGCTGTTCAAATACTGCCTGGCCTTCGAATTGATTTCGGTCATTTTGTTGACGGCAATTATCGGTGCCATCATTCTGGCGCGAGGCGGTCGGGAGGAAGTGGCAAAATGATCATCAGCGATAACTTAAATACCTATCTGATTATTGCAGCCATTCTGCTGGTCATCGGTCTGTACGGCATGCTGCGTCACCGCTCTCTCATCGGCATGCTGATTTCAAGTGAATTCATTCTGAATGGTGCAGCGCTCAACTTTATGGCCTTTAACCGGTTTGTTGCACCCAACCCCGCTGTCGGACAGATTTACACCCTGTTCATCATGGGTATCGCAGCCGCTGAAGCAGCAATTGTGGTCAGTATCATTATCGCAGTGTACCGCAAATATCGAAGTGAAGATCCTGAGCAGGTTCAGGATCTTAAGATGTGATATCGCTTTGCTGACGGTTATGGAATCTGTAACGGCAGTCACGCAGCTCTGCTAGCGCGACACACCACTTGAGAAAGCACTTGCAATGAACACGATTATCACCAGCAAGATTATTCTGACAACGCTGATCCCGATGATTACGGGATTGCTCGTCATGTTTTCGGGCAAAAAGCCGAATCTGCGCGACAGTTGGTCGACGCTCGGCGCCATTATCACTTTCGTTTCGGTCCTGAACTTTCTGCCGATCATTCTGGACGGACAACAACTCCAATATACGCTGTTTGAGTTGTATCCTGGCATCTCTGTTAAATTGAATCTGGATGCGCTGGGTGTTGTCTTTGCTTTGGTCGCCTCATTCCTGTGGATTCTGGCCAGTCTTTACTGTGTCGGTTATATGCGCGGGCTGGATGAGCATGCTCAGACCCGATTCTATGTCTGCTATGCCGTTTCGGTTGGTGCAGCCATGGGTGCGGCATTCGCCGGCAACCTGTTTACCTTATATCTGTTTTACGAGATCGTCTCCATCTTCACCTACCCGCTGGTTATGCACCATCAGGATGAAGAGGGCTATGCCGGTGCCAAGAAGTACATCGTCTACTTGATGTTCACTTCCAAGGCCTTTTTACTCCCGGCCATGGTCATTATCTACGTTCTGTGTGGAACGCTTGACTTTAATACCGCCAATGTTGCACAGGGTATTTTCCCGGCGGAGGCAGATCGCTTTGTGGTTGGAATCGCTTACCTGCTGTGTCTGTTTGGTTTTGCCAAGTCCGGTATCATGCCGCTGCACAACTGGTTGCCTGACGCAATGGTGGCACCGACACCGGTTAGTGCATTGCTTCATGCGGTTGTTGTTGTTAAGGTTGGTGTGTTCTCGACCTGTCGTGTCATGCTGTCGATTTTCGGTACCAACATCCTTCATGAAACAGGGCTGGGTATTTTTACCGCCTACTTTGTTTCATTTACCATCTTGACCGCCTCGGTCATCGCACTTACTAAGACCAACCTCAAAGCGCGTTTGGCGTACTCAACGGTCAGTCAGTTGTCGTACATCATTCTCGGTGTCGCCATGCTGACGCCGAACTCGATCACTGGTGGTTTGATCCATATCGCCAACCACGCCTTTGCTAAGATCACACTGTTCTTCGCGGCAGGTTGTATCTTTGTTGCCAGCGGTAAAAAAGATATTACCGAGATGGGCGGTCTGGGCAAGCGGATGCCATTTACCATGATGGCGTTTGGTGTCGCTTCTCTGGGTATGATCGGTGCGCCTCCGGTTGGTGGTTTTGTCACGAAATGGTACCTGGCTCTGGGTACGATGGATATTCACAACTGGATTCTGTTGTGTGTCCTTCTTGCCAGTAGTTTGCTCAATGCCGGTTATTTTGTTCCGGTCTTTCTTCAGGCGTTCTTCGGCAAGCCGTTGCCCGCTGATGAAGGGCTGACCGGTAGCCTTGAAAAGAAACCTCTGATTCTGTTCATGGTGGTTCCCCTGGTGATCACCGGAACGATCTCTGTTTTGATCGGTATTTATCCTGATCTGTTTCTCGACCTCATTAACCTGATGGTGAAGTCATGATTGTGAAATTTCTTACTTATCTGCGTGAGAGACCGAGCATGTTGAAATGGCTGTTTATGTCGTTTTTGGCGTTCGCTCTCGTATTCGATTTCTTTGCTGATCGTCACCACGCGCACTTCTGGGGTGACCACATCGTCGGTTTCTGGGCTGTGTTCGGCCTGATCGGGTGTTTGGCATTGATTGTATTCTGTAAAGGGCTGTCACACGTATGGCTGGAGAGGGGCACGGATCATTATGACAAGTAGTATTTTTATGCACCCAGCCACCATGTTTATTGTCGGTGCGCTGCTGCTTCCCTTATTCAAAAAATTCAACGCCCAGAAGATCTGGCTGGTCGTTGTACCGCTGCTGGCCTTTATTCAGATTAAGTATCTGCCGGCATCCTTTGGTTGCGTTGAATGGCTTGGTTTTAAGCTGCAGTTTGGTCGTGTTGATGAGTTGACCATGGTTTTTTTGCATGTTTTCACGTTGATGGCGCTGATTGGCAGCATCTTCGGTCTGCATGTCAAGGAGAGTGGCCAACACGCTGCAGCATGGCTTTATGTTGCCGGTTCATTGGGTACCACCCTGGCAGGTGATTATCTGGTGGTCTTCATCTTCTGGGAACTGATGGCCTTTGCCTCCGTTTTCCTGGTGTGGTACCGCAAACGTAAGCGGTCCATTGAAGCCGGTTATCGCTATCTGCTTGTGCACACCTTCGGCGGCCTGGTTTTGCTCGGCGGGATATTCTTGCGCTACCAGAACCTCGGTGATCTGACTTTTGTTCCGATTTCACCGGATACCGCAACCCTGGCAGATTATCTGATCATGATCGGTTTCATGCTTAACGCCGCTGTACCGCCCATCCATGCCTGGCTGCCGGATGCTTATCCGGAAGCAACGGTAACGGGCGCGGTTTTCATGTGTGCGTTTACCACCAAAACAGCCGTTTATGTTCTGGCACGTGGGTTTGCCGGTTTTGAAACACTGGCGATCATGGGTGCCATCATGACCCTGTATGGGGTTGGCTACGCGGTTATCGAAAATGACGCCCGCCGGATTCTGGCCTATCACATTGTCAGTCAGGTCGGTTACATGGTATGTGGTGTTGGGATCGGCACCGAGATGGCAATTAACGGTGCCTGTGCTCATGCCTATGCTCACATCCTCTATAAAGCCCTGTTGTTCATGGGTGTTGGTAGTGTCCTGGAGATGACGGGTCGTTCTAAGCTTAGTGAGCTTGGTGGCCTTTACAAATACATGCCCTTGTCGATGATTTTTACGGTCATAGGCGGTATCGCCATCTCTGGCTTCCCGCTCACTAGTGGATTTATCAGTAAGTCGATGATCATTGCTGCGGCAGGTGCCAACCATCAGTTGATCCTGATGCTGATGCTTTCTCTGGCGGCCGTTGGTACGTTCCTTTCGGTCGGCATCAAGCTGCCTTACTTCATCTGGTTTGGACCTAACGATTGCGGCCTCAAACCGAAAGAAGCTTACTGGAATATGCAAGTCGGTATGTTTATGGCAGCCTTTATGTGCATCTTCCTTGGTGTTTACCCGGATTACCTGTACGACATGCTGCCGTACGCGGTTAATTACCATCCGTACAACAGCTATCACCTGACAGAGACGTTTCATCTGCTCGGTTTCACCGGCTTGGGTTTCTATCTCATGGTGAAGTACCTCAAACCCCACGATGTGTCCAACCTCGATCTCGACTGGTTTTACCGTCGCGGTGCCGGTTGGTTCATGTGGGTCGCCCGCAAGCCCATCAGTGCAACCAATGAGTGGGTTAGTAATGTTTACCAGACTGTCGGATTGCGTTTTACCATGGCGATGGCTCGCGCTCTTTCCTGGTTTGATTGGGAAGGCATTGACTGGGCACTGGATGGCAGTGCGCGCGGAGTCGTCAAGGGAGGCGAGCAGGTTCGTCAGTTCCAGACCGGTAAATTGCAACAATACATTGGCGGGGCTGTTGTACTGCTCTTCCTGGTACTGATTGTCGTGGTTCTGATCTGACACAGCCTGCGTGTAAGTGGATAGGCAATTACTCATAGACAGTAGGAAGTCATGGAAAAGTATCTAATCCTGAATACATTAAATTTCCCGATCTTATCGATGCTGCTGCTGATACCGGTAGTCGGGGCTGTTGTGGCCATGTTTTTGCGTGGTGACACACTATTGAAATTCTGGGGTCTGGCAGTGACTCTGGTGACTGCTGTTATCTCATTGCCGTTGTGGTCTCGATTTGATCAGACCACGGCGAAATATCAGTTCGTCGAACTGCGCCATTGGTTCCCGGCACTCAACCTCGATTATGTGGTTGGTGTGGATGGAATCAGTGTCCTGCTGGTTCTGTTGACGACGCTGGTCATGCCGCTGTGTATCCTGTGCTCTTGGACCTATATCAAGACACGGATGAAGGAATTCATCATTGTGACCTTGTTGATGGAAACAGCGATGCTCGGCGTTTTTGTCAGCCTGAACACGGTTCTCTTCTATATCTTCTGGGAAGGGATGCTGGTGCCGATGTATCTCATCATCGCAATCTGGGGTGGTGACAGGAAGGATTATGCTTCGATCAAGTTCTTCCTTTACACCTTTGCCGGTAGTATCTTCCTGCTGGTTTCCATTGTTGCGATGTACATCACCACAGGGACCTTCTTTATCCCTGAGTTGATGGATCATAACTTTGCGTTCTCCTATCAGATGTGGATCTTCCTGGCGTGTGCTCTCGGCTTCGCCATCAAAATGCCGATGTTCCCGTTCCATACCTGGCTGCCTGCTGCTCACGTTCAGGCCCCGGTCGCCGGTTCAGTTATTCTGGCCAGTATCCTGCTGAAAATGGGTGGTTACGGTTTCCTGCGTTTCTGCCTGCCCATGGCACCTGCCGCAACGGTCTACTGCATGCCGTACCTGATCATCATGTCGTTGGTCAGTATCATCGTTGGTGGCTATCTGGCTCTTGGTCAATCGGATATTAAGAAGTTGATTGCTTACTCCTCTGTTGGCCACATGGGTTTTGTCACACTGGGTATTTTCCTGCTGAATGATGCCGGTATCAAAGGTGCCATGCTGCAGATGATCAACCACGGTGTCACGACAGGTGCTCTGTTTATCCTGATCGGTCTGATCTATGAGCGTACACATAGCCGTGAGATTTCCGATAACAGTAAGCTGGGGATGTTCATGCCGATTTATGTCACTTTCCTCGGCATCTTCTCCCTGTCTTCGCTGGCCTTCCCAGGTACCAATAGTTTTGTCGGCGAATTCCTGGTTCTGTTCGGAGCGTTTGATAAATATCCTCTGGTTGGCGCTTTGGCAATTCCTGGTGCGATTCTCGCAGCAGCCTATATGCTGCGTCTGTTGCAAAAAATGGTTTGGGACGATTCAGATGGTCATGGCCACCACGGTGATGATCATGGCGATGAACACCATCTGACCGATTGTAACTTTAGAGAATTTATTCAACTGGCATTCTTGACCGTATTCGTATTCTGGATCGGTTTACATCCGACGCCGTTGCTTGACATGATGGATACCAGTGTGGCTCACCTGATCCATCAGGTTGATGCCGGTAGCGCGGTACAGGAAGCTGTTCACCATGGTGAACACCACGCCCTGCTTAATCAAGCAGGTGCCTGGGTCAAGAACCTCTTCTAACTCAAGAATCGGATCAATTATGTTAAACACAGCTTTTCTGCCCGAGTTGGCACTGATGTTAACGGTCCTGGTCTTGTTCTTCATGACCTTGGGCAAGTTTCGCACTGGTACCATTCAAGGTGCCAGCCTGTTATTGACTGCCGTGACGCTTGTGGCCACGTTTATGTCCATGAACGCACAAGACAGTCTTTTCTTTGATGCTTATCTGGTCGATTCGCTTTCTCAGTTGTTTAAGATGGTGATTGTCGGGGGCCTGTTTCTGGTGTTCTTGCTTGGTCGTGGTTTAACCGGGATCGAAGGTAAGCTCCACTGTGAATACAACATGTTTCTGGCTATCAGTGCTCTGGGGCTGATGTTCCTGAGCAGTTCAGTGGAGTTATTGACGATTCTGCTTAGCCTCGAGATTTCATCTTACGCACTGTATGTGGTGATTCCGTTTCGCAATGGCCAGGGGCGTATCCACGTGGAAGCCGGTATCAAGTATGTTCTGTTTGGTGCTGCTTCAACTGGACTGACCCTGTATGGCATGAGCTATATTTTCGGCCTGGCCCATACCACCTACCTCAATGAACTGGCTCAGTTGATGCCGTCACTGGTTGCAACTCAACCTTTGGCTGTTATCGCCATGATTCTTGTCATGACGGCGTTTTTCTACAAACTGGCACTGTTTCCGATGCATTTCTGGACTCCTGATGTTTATCAGGGTGCATCCAACGAAACAACCAGCTTTGTTGCAACGCTGCCGAAAGTTGGTGCCGTTCTGTTGCTGATCCGTTTTGTTGCTGTCGCTGGTTATGATGTCAGCCAGTTAACCTGGGTTCTTGCTGTTATCGCGGTTCTGTCTATGACCCTTGGTAACTTGACTGCCTTGGTACAGACGGATCTTAAGCGTCTGCTGGCGTATTCCAGTATTGCCCACGCCGGTTATGTCATGATTGGTATCCTGACCGCTGATGAGATGGGTATGTCTGCGGCCGTGTTCTATGTCATTGGCTACCTGCTGATGAATCTGGGTTGTTTCTACGTCATTTACAACGTAGCTCCGGATGGTGAGAACGTCTCTTTTGATGACTTGAAAGGACTGTCTCGCCGTTCACCCTTGTTGGCGTTGACTTTGTTGGTCTCTGCCTTTGGTATGGCCGGTATTCCGCCGACAATCGGTTTTATTGGTAAGTTTATGCTGTTTACCGGGGCAATTCATAAGGGTTTTTATGCACTGGTTATTCTTGCCGTTATCAATGCGGCTGTGGCTGCATTTTACTATCTCAAGATGGCCCGAGCAGCCTATTGTGCTCCTGACTCCGATCAGGAGGTGATTGCATTGCCGTTCACGGCTAAATTGCTCGGAACATTCTTTATTCTGGCCATTATTATCATCGGTGCCATGCCTCAGAGCCTTTTGGCGACAGCAAAGCATGCCGTTGAAACATTGATGTAATACGTCGTCAGATCACGCTGAATAAAAAGCCCTTCGGATTTTCCCGAAGGGCTTTTTTGTGTCTGGCGTTTCATTTATAGATATCTTTACATCTGAGCGATCAAAAACGATAAAACATACAGGGATATATATGAAGTCGATGGCCAGAATTTGGGTGTGTGTGGAATTAAAGAATGATCTTGTGGCCGTGATGTTGAATGGAAATTGTCAATAACTCGACTGGTGTGGGTGATGATGAAATCACCGGACGTATATGCTCACCCTGAGGCTATTGTAAGAGCGTGAAAAGTCTGTTGCGATTGTGTCCATTGCAATGTTTTAGCTGTGCAAGAACGCCATTAAAGCGATTAAAGGGGCAGGTATGATCTACAGCTCATGGGTGGTCACCAAATTGGCCATAATGAAAAGGGAAGGGCGTTGTTATCAATCATCAGATTGATAACAACGCCCTCTAGCACCCCTGCTAGGCAAACTGTAGTGTCAAAACGGAAAGATATAGTGAAATAAAAGTACGATCATAAACAGTGTACGGCGAATATTTATGAACAAAATTACTGGGCAGTAACGTCTCGCTTTTTTATATCAGCTAAAAGTTCTTGATATGCTTCAGGATTTTTCACCGGATCAATGACTTCGACTGCGATGTTTTCGCAACTCGTTCCATCATTTTCATCACGACCGCATGTACACGTTAAATCCGCAAGTTTGCCTTCATTGCTGCTGCAGGAACCGCTGATTCCTTTGCGACCGAAAATGATGCCAATGGATAATCCGATAAAAGCCAATAAAAAAATGAGAATTGCAGGGATGAATATTTTCATAAAGTTTACCCGTTTACTGTTTGAGGAATGGGGTGAAGGACGTACTGGATTTTTCTGTAAATCCATCGTTGGTTTTAATAATCATAAAAACAGCTAAGTTGTTTTTCTCAGCAAATTCCATACCCGACTCAGGACCTAAAACGGTCAACAATGTGGCTAAAGCATCAGCGTCCATGCAGGTTTCCGCAAGAACGGTGACTGAGGCCAGTTTATGTGTGATCGGATAACCGGTGCGTGGATCAATGGTATGGGAGAAACGCTGTCCATTGTGTTCAAAATAGTTGCGATAGTCGCCGGAAGTTGCCATGGCAGATTGTTGCAAATGGAGCACTTTTTGTACAGAGCGCTGATCGGTGACCGGGCTTTCAATACCTATAGACCATGGCTGTCCTGTTTGTTTGTGTCCTGATGTTCTGATCTCCCCGCCGATTTCGACCATGTAGTTATGCAGGGCATTTTGTTCAAGAACGGCAGCCACCGCATCAACTGCATAGCCTTTGGCAATTGCGGAAAGATCAATATAGATTGCGTCAGATTCTTTCAAAATTTCCATCGGATCAGGACGCATCTGTAATTTGGTGTAGCCGATTTTGTTGCGAAGTCGGTCGATGTTTTTTGCATCCGGGATTGCATTGACATTAATGGTTGGTCCAAAGCCCCATAAATTGACAAGTTTTCCAACTGTAATATCAAATGCACCATCACTCATAGCGCTGTAGCGCACTGCCGCATTAATGACGTGATAGGTGGGTTCGGAGATGGGTAACCACTGATTACTCGGCAGCGCGTTAAATCGGGAGACCTCAGAATCCTCTTTGTATGTTGACATCAGCCGATCGATCTTATCAAGAGATGCGCTGACCTGTTTAGAGATCTCGTCAGTGTTTAATTTAGACTCTGGTGGAACAAAAACCTTTAAGTGATACGTTGTTCCCATAGTTGAACCACTAAGCAACAGGGGGCCGATTTGGCCTTTTGGCGCGTGGTTAAGATACACGACGGTACCGATAAGAACCAGTGTTACGAGGATAATAATGCGTCGAAGCATGAAAAGGACTCCAGAAAATAAGAAAGGCCACGTCTATGCAGACGTGGCCCGAAAATATCAAGAGAGTTGAGCTTCTCTTACATGTCATTAATCCCCAATGCAATGCGGGCTTTGACATGTTTTTCCTGTTCTTCCATGGCGAGCAGGTTTTCGAAGATCTCTCGAATCTCTGCGGATGTCGCCGTGTCTGCCATCCCTTTGTACGATGCGATCAGGCAGTTGTCAATGGTCGTGCCTGATTTGATGATCTCATCGACCGTCATCTCTTCGGAATAACTAAGAGAGTCCAGTGGTTGGAAAGTTCTTTGGTCTTGAGAAAACTGATACCAGCTGTTCAGCGCTTTTGTTGCGATACTTTGCTCATAATCACTCAAGGTTTTCTCGAGATGCTTTTCATGGCGCACCAGGTAGTCGAGAAGCAGTTTGACACGAGCACTCTGGGTCTGACAGGAAAGCTTTTGATAATAAGCACCTGCCTTGCGATGAAATTCACGAGCATATTCTAAGATCTCTTTTGCTTGTCCGTATGGCATGACATTCCCTCCAGAATAAAAGACGCCCCCTTATGTTGATCCTGTCAAAAGAATAACATAAGGGGGCGATATCACAACTTAATCAGTTTAACCACCGAAGTCGTCAAACATGATGTTTTCACGCTCGACACCTTGCTCCATGAGCATGTTGGTGACGGCGTTGGCCATCATCGGAGGACCGCACATGTAGTATTCGCAGTCTTCCGGGGCCTCGTGGTCTTTGATGTACAGGTCGTACATGACATTGTGGATAAATCCGACCGGCCCTTCCCAGTTGTCTTCCGGCATCGGATCAGATAATGCGCAATGCCATGAGAAGTTGGGGTACTTCTCTTGCAGGCCATTAAGCTCTTCGACGTAGAACATCTCTTTCAAGCTACGTGCACCGTAGAAGTAGGTCATCTTACGGTCTGTGTTGAGACGCAGCAGTTGGTCAAGGATGTGAGAACGCATCGGAGCCATACCGGCACCACCACCGATGAAGACCATCTCGTTGTCCGTTTCACGGGCGAAGAACTCACCGTAAGGACCGGAGATAGTGACCTTGTCACCGGGCTTAAGATTGAAAATATAAGAGGACATCTGTCCCGGAGGTGCGTCGGGAGCACTTGGCGGTGGCGGGCAAACCCGGACATTGAGCATGATGATGCCTTTCTCCAGAGGGTAGTTGGCCATGGAGTAAGCACGCATGATCGGCTCTTTAACGACCGATTTATAACGCCACAGATCAAATTGATCCCAGTCCGCACGGTATTCTTCTTCAATATCGAAATCGGAATAAGACAGCTCATGGGGAGGTGCTTCAATCTGGATGTAACCACCAGCGCGGAAATCGCAATCCTCGCCTTCGGGCAGTTCAACAACAAATTCTTTAATAAAGGTTGCGCGACCTTCGTTGGAACGTACGGTGCATTCCCATTTCTTGATGTCAAAAATTTCGCGGGGAATACCCAGTTTCATGTCTTGCTTAACGTTTACCTGACAGGCCAAACGCAAACCTTCACGGGCTTCACGCTTGTTAATATGGCCGGTCTCTGTCGGCAGGATGTCGCCACCACCTTCGAAGACTTTGACATGGCACTGACCACAGGTACCGCCACCACCACATGCAGAGGGAATAAAGATACCTTGGTCGGCAAGGGCTCCCAGCAGTTTACCACCGGGCTTGGTGGTAATCGTCTTGCTGGGATCATCGTTAATATAAAAATTAATGTCGCCGCTGGGAACCAGACCCTTGCGTGCCACCAAAATGATAGCAACAAGAGCCAGGATCACACCGGTGAACATTGTGCAACCGGCTACTACGAGTGTTAAATCCATAATTTCATCCAATCCTATAAGTACAGTGTTCTGTGCTTAAAAAGTCAGGCCGGAGAAGGCTTTAAATGACATAGCCATCAGACCGACAATGATGAATGTGATACCGACGCCTTGCAGTCCTTTAGGGACATCGCTGTAGGTCAGTTTCTCACGAATACCTGCCAAAAGCATGATCGCCAAAGCGAAACCAGCACCGACACCGACACCGTAAACGGTACTTTCCATGACATTGTAGTCACGCTCTACCATAAACAGTGACGCACCGAGGATGGCGCAGTTAACTGTGATCAGCGGCAGGAAAATACCCAAAGCGTTGTAAAGGGAGGGCAGGTACTTGTCCAGAGCCATCTCAAGGATCTGAACAATCGCTGCGATAACGGCAATATAACAGATCAGGCCGAGAAAGCTCAGGTCCAGTTCCGGGTATCCGGCCCAGGCCAGTGCGCCCTTTTTAAGCAGCAGCGTGTAGAGCAAATTGTTAACAGGGACTGTGATGAGTTCAACGGCGATAACCGCGAGTCCCAGCATCATTGCCGTGTCAACCTTTTTGGAAACGGCAATAAACGTACACATGCCGAGGAAGAAGGTCAGTGCAATGTTGTCAATAAATACAGAATTAAAAAAAATCGTGAAATAATGTGACATGGCGTCTATTCCTATTCTTGGAGTTCAGGCTTCCAGGTCCGTAAACCCCAGATAATGAAGCCAATCAGGAAGAAGGCGCTGGGTGCCAACAGCATCAGGCCATTGGTGACATACCAACCACCGTCATTAACGGGACTCAGAACGGTCAGTCCAAACAATTTGCCTGAACCAAACAGTTCGCGAACAAAACCGACCAGCATGAGAACCAGGCCGTAACCCAGGCCATTACCGATACCGTCCATGAAACTTTCAACAACAGGATTTTTCATGGCATAGGCTTCGGCGCGACCCATGACGATGCAGTTGGTAATGATCAGACCAACGTAGACAGAAAGCGCTTTACTCATCTCGTAAGCGTACGCCTTAAGCATCTGGTCAACAATGATAACCAGTGTTGCGATAATGGTCATCTGAACGATGATCCGGATACTGTTAGGAATGTGATTGCGAATCGCACTGACGGCAGCGTTAGAGCATCCGGTAACAATCGTTACCGCGATAGTCATGGTAAAAGCTGTCGACAGCTTGTTGGTAACCGCCAGGGCAGAACAGATACCAAGGATCTGTAATGCGATGGGGTTGTTATTAAATAATGGATCCAGCAGAGCATCTTTTGCTTTTGCCATGATTAACCTCTCTTTGCTTTCAGTTTGGCCAGGAAGGGGCCAAAGCCATGATCGCTGAACCAGTAGCGGATGATCCCCTGAACTTTAGTACCCGTTACCGTTGCACCGGCTAAGCCGTCAATAGTATTGGCTGCATCTGATGCTTTGGGGTCATAGGCGCCGTTTTTAACGACTTTCAAAGCAACGTTGTCCCCAGCATAAATCTCTTTGCCGGGCCATTGTGCTTTCCATTTTGGGTTGTCAACCTCAGCACCAAGGCCAGGTGTTTCAGCGTGTTGATAGAAGGTCATGCCCTTGACGGTATTACCGTCATTGGCCACGGCAATATAGCCATACATAGGGCCCCACATACCTGCACCGCGAATCGGCAGAATGACATCGCCGTTTTCCGCCAGATAGACAGTCGCGTATTTTGCACGTGAACCCATGCCGGCCAAATCCTTGTCTGCAGGAATTTTGACGGTCAGCTCAGGATTCTCCATGGCTTCCTTTTGGTTGTAGGTTGCTACGTCAACCGCATCAGTGTATTCACCGGTTGCGATATCAAGGATTTTCGGTTGCATGTTGGTAGTGAACAATTCGTCAATGTTGCCTCCGTCGTCAATTTGCTGCTGAAAACCAGCTGCGGCGAGGACGGTTTTACGAATCTCAAGTTGTTTATTATACGCTTCCCGGTCGATACGCACGATCGCAGCCAGGCAGACCAGTACCGAGCAAACGATGCACAGCAGGAAAGCGACCAGAAATGTTTTAAAGATAGAATCATTAGACATGGCGCAACTTCCTTTTCTTGATGTGTGCGTTCACGATCAGCCGGTCAATCAGCGGTGCTGCAACGTTGCCGAACAGGATGATCATGCCGACACTCTCAGGCATCATCGGGTTGTAAACTCGAACAGCAACGACGAGAACACCGATCAGAATGCCATAAATCCACTGGCCTTTTGTTGTCATAGCCGCAGAAGAATGGTCAGTAGCTAAAAAGACCGTACCGAAAGCCAGGCCACCAAGTACCAAGTGCCAGGCCGGGTTCATCGCATTAGAGTCGAACATGCACAGCAGTGAAGACAGTGCAATAACGCCAAGAACAACAGAAGCCATAATGCGCCAGGATGCGATGCCGGAAATCAGCAGAATTGCAGCACCGAACAAGCAGGCCAGGGCGGATGTTTCACCCATGCTGCCGGGAATTGTGCCGAGGAACGCCGATTTCCAGGTGATCCCTTGAGCCGCGAGGCTGGCTGTTCCGTCACTTAATGCCATGGCCAGTGGGGTTGCGCCGGTGTAGCCATCAACGGCTGTCCACACGGCATCGCCGGACATGGATGTCGGATGGGCCAGTGACAAGAAAACCCAGGCAACCAGGGCCGGGTTGAGAAAGTTCATGCCAATACCGCCAAATACTTCGCGGCCGATAACAACACCGAAGGAGGTTGCAATGGCAACCTGCCACAAGGGAACTGTCGGCGGCATCAGCAGTGCAATCAACGCGGCGGTTACGAGAAAGCCGGCGTCGATGGTTTTTTTGCGCATTGCTGCGAAAACAACAACCCAGACAGCCTGGGTGATAATGGCGACGAGAAAGACCGGAAGCAGCATGCCTGCGCCGGTAAGCACATTAGCCAGAACCGAGGAGCTGTCACTGAAACCGGGCAGTGCATCAATCTGGCCGGCTGCGAGCATTTGGTTCAGGGTCAGGTTCTCTTGATAACCGCTGTTCCACATGGCCATGAAGATACACGGCAGCAGGGCGAGCATGATAACGCTCATGACGCGTTTGTGGTTGATGCTATCACGAACATGGGTATAACCCGTCGTTACATCGGCGGGGGAGTACAGAGTTGTATCAATGGCTTCGTGAACGGCGGCATACTTTTCCCACTTGCCACCCTTCTCAAAGTGAGGTTTCAATTCGTCGAGTAATTTCACGGCTATTATCCCTCTTTCTCGATGGTGGTAAGTGCCTCACGCAGCATAACGCCGTAGTCGTTTTTGCCGGAACAGGCGTATGTACACAGGGCCAGATCTTCTTCATCCAGTTCCAGGCAGCCCAGCAGCTGTGCCTGGTCGGTGTCTCCGGCAGCTAAGCTGCGCAGCAGGAAGTTGGGCAGAATCTCCAAAGGCATCACTTTTTCGAAAGAACCAATCGAAAGGATATTACCTTTGCGACCGTACTGGCTGGTATTCATCGGAGCAGAGGGGCCACCGGTAAAGGCGGACAGGAAGACGCGCTTCAGTGAGAAGCGGTCACCACCGGCAGTCAGTGACGCGAGGAACTCACGCTCACGTTTTTCCGGAAGTACGGAAACTTGCAGATGGTAGCGCCCCAGAAAGGCCAGGGGGCCTTCAGCCGTTGTACCGTGCAGGACCGAGCCGGAGACAACGCGTTGGTTGCCGGCATTCAGTTCTCCTGCCAGCAGCTCGTCAAGGCTGGCACCCATGCGGGTACGAATCAGGCGGGGACTTTTAACGCCAGGACCACCCAGAGCAATAACCCGGTCAAGGGGCAACTGGCCGGTGACAAAAAACTTACCGAATGCAATGACATCCTGGTAGTTGATGGTCCAGACCATTTTATGTTCGTTGACAGGATCAAGGAAGTGGATGTGAGTTCCGGCGAGTCCTGCAGGGTGGGGACCGTCGAATTCCTCAGTACGCGTTCCATCAACCTTGGGCAGAACCGCGTTCGGTTTCTGGCAAACGTACACAGAGCCGTCAGTCAGGCGCGTCAGGACTTTCAAGCCGTTGGCGAAGGCTTGTTCCTCTTCCTTGATAATCAATTCGGCTTTAGCACAGAGAGGATTGGTATCCATGGCGGCAACAAAAATCGAAGCCGGGGTGCTGTCGATTGCAGGAACCTTGCTGTAAGGACGTGTGCGCAGAGCCGTCCATAGACCTGACTTTACCAGGTTGGTGACAACTTTCTCGCGATCAAGACCGGCAAGTTCCTCTTCCTTGTAGGAAGCGAATGTTTCCGCATCATCACCGTTAAGTTCAATAACAACTGATTGCAGGACACGACGGTAGCCGCGATTGACGGCAACGACCTTGCCACAGCCCGGCGCTGTGTAGATGACGCCTTCGGTCTTTTTGTCTGCAAACAGCTCTTGACCAAGTTTTACCTGGTCTCCCACCTTTACACTCATACTCGGCTTCATGCCGACATAGTCTGGGCCGAGTACGGCGACGGTTTTCACCGCCGGGCCGTCAGAGATGCTCTGTTCGGGGCTGCCGGTGATCGGCAGATCCAAGCCCTTGTTAATTTTGATCATTTCAATGCACTTTCTAAATAGGGTTATGAATCAATCTCAGTTCAACTTTGCATCTTCCGAACTGTGCGAATTCTTTTCGGGGCAAAATGGACGTGGTTGATTGGTTGGTGAACAGACGATGGATGAGGACCTGCACGAACAGCTGTAACCCACTGCATAATTATTACCTCCCCTTTCAATTAAATCCAAAAGGCCGCGAAGCATCAGAATTAGCTCGGTTGGCGCGGCACAACATCAGAATGTGAGTAAACCCCCGTCCACCCACGCAATTACTCTCCAAAATTGTATACAGTATAGTGCATATTGTAACAGCTACTATTACGATGTAATGCGCGTGTGTGTCAATAGGTGGATGATGAAAAAGGGGGCTTTCGCTGATTTTCGTGATGCTTTTGCAGTCTTTTATCTGCTCAGGGGATGGATTTGCTGAATGACCGGAGAAATCGTATAAAAAATGTATACACTAAAAGGGGTTAGCGTATTCTTCAGTCCTCGGCAGTCAAACGCTTTTTTTCCTGATTGTCGATAAAATTGCGGATAGCAAACAGGTCTGAGATGTTCAGAGACATAAACTGTACGCCGAAGCCGGGGGGGATGTCGGGATAGGCCGGATTCTTGGTGTGGTTGATCCAGGTGACAATGCCTTCGCAATGGAGGGTTTCTTTGTTGGGAGGCAAAGCCAGGCTGATAAAAACCTGTTGGTTTACCTTGGGGGGAATCTCCGTTGAGATGAAAATGCCGCCGGTGCTGAGATTGTAAGCGCAGGCGACCCTTTTTTGGTCTTTGTCCGTTCCGTAGTCGACGACAAGACTGGTCTGGAGTCGGGAAAAGGATCGGTGGGCCAGGCCGAGAATGCGGCGGGCCGAGGTCAGAAACAGATGGTTGTTGATCGGAGTGAACAGGATGTCGTCTGGGCGTGCATGGTGACAGTGGTCAAGATCGTCGGCAGTCGTGCTGTTGACGACGGCAACAACCGGAATGTCACTGACGCGGGAATCTTCCTTGAGCAGGCGACAGCAATTGCGCTGATCCACTTCCATAGATGGAATGAGGAAGATGATGTTCGGATGGTGCTCGCGTGCCTGCTTGAGGAGATCCTTAGCCGATGACGCCACCAGAATGGAAAAGCCTTCCTTCTTGGAGAAATCGTCATCCAGATTAAGAAGCGCCTGAACGTCAGCGGATATGAGTATGCTGTGCTGAGCCATGGAGGTCCTTTCCGTGCGATCCGCTATCGCTAGTCAACTCAAGGTCAATAGGTCGTGAATGATCGCCATGCCTTCATGGACATAGGGGTCTTCGTTGACCTGTTGCTGCCAGTCGTCGTCCTGATCCGAGGCGTTGTCAGAGCCCGGCATGCCCTCTTTTTCGGCTTCAAAGGCGTGGCGCTCAGCACGAATGGCGGCCAGGGTTAAATCATGGCGCGTATTCTCGATTCGTTCGCGCGCTTCTTCTGCCTGCTTGGCAATGCGTTGCATATCCGGATCGTCAGCCACACGTTCGGAGCTGCTCTTCTGAAGGTGAAGCAGGGGTGTTTGCATTGCCAATGGCTTGTAATCACTACTTTGTATAGTATCCCACGGCAACGAATAGTCAATATATTGTTCACCGCTTTTTACGGCTTCAAACCGATCCGGCAGGATGATGTCGGGAACAATGCCACGGTACTGAGTAGACCCACCGCTGACGCGATAGAATTTTTGCACGGTAATTTTCAGTGCGCCTAACGGCTTGAACTGCTCCATGTTGCGAAACGGCAGGTTGTCGTCGAGGTCGAGAACGGCCTGAACCGTGCCTTTCCCGTGAGTGTGTTTGCTGCCGACAATGATGGCGCGGTGGTAGTCCTGTAGCGCTCCAGCAAGGATTTCAGAGGCGGAGGCGCTGAATTTGTTGACCAGTACAATGATGGGGCCGTCGTAATACTGTTTCGGGTCTTCATCGGCAAGAACCTGAATGTCTCCGGTACTGTCCTTCACCTGAACCACCGGGCCTTTTTTGATGAACAGCCCTGTTGTGTCCACGGCATCGGAAAGAGAGCCGCCGCCATTGTTGCGCAGGTCAATGATCAGACCGTTGATGTTGCTTTTACGCAGTTTTTCCAATTCCAGGCGCGTATCGCGGGTGACGTTGCGGGCGTTTTTGTCGCCGTTCTTGAAATCCCGGTAGAAACTGGGGATTTTCAGGTAGCCAAAGGATTCTGTGCTGTCTGGTGGGGTGATGACCGTGGATTTGACAAATGTTTCCTTGATCTGAACCACCTCACGGACAATGGAGATGATGCGTCTCGAGCCGTCCGCTTTTTTGACGTGGAGTCGGACCTCGGTGCCTTTGGGGCCTCGAATCAGGGAAACGGCATCACGGATACGGGTGTCGGTAATGTCAACCGGTTCCTGATCGCCTTCAGCGACTTTGAGAATGGTGTCTTCACTCTCCAGTTGTCCTTCTTGTTCTGCCGCGCCACCAGGGATCAGGCTGACGACCTTGATGTAGCCGTCCTCCTCGCGCAGTAGCGCACCGATCCCCTCCAGGGAACCGCGCATGTGGATATCAAAATCCTCCTTTTGTGCCGGAGGCAGGTAGTTGCTGTGAGGGTCGTAAGCACGGGAGATGGCGTTGAGGTAGCGGTCGAAATGCTCGTCTTCTTTCTCTTTGAGCATGCGTGCCATCAGGTGCTGGTAACGTTTGGCCACTTTTTCCCGTGCCTGTTGGCGCAGCTCGTCGTCGCTCAGTTTCTTGGCGGGCGTGTCCGTAGATGCCTTTTCTGCAGAGTCGCTTTCCGCGGCCGGTTGCTCCTGCTCCTCTTTGAGGTCGAGGTAGCGATTGGCCACCTGGAACTTGAGGATTTTTCGCCAGCGCTCTTTGAGTTCCTGGTCTGTCCGGCAGAACTCAAGCTTTTTATTGTCGGTTTCCAGTTGCTCATCAAGGGTGAAATTAAACGGTTTTGCCAGCAGTTCTTCAATCATGTTTTCAACAACGGGGATTCGCTCCGCCATGATCTGAGCACTGTAAATCGGCAGGTGGATTTCACCACGGCGGATTTCGTTGTCGATATAGCTTTCGTAGGCCCCGAGCATCTTGACGTCCGTGGTCAGCAGAAAGCGCTTTTGAGCGTCGAGTTGCTTGAGGTACAGATCAAATGCGGCCACAGACAGATCGTCGTCAAGACTCTTGTGCGAATAGTGATGGCGGGTGAGGTGTTGGCTGACGATGTAGCCGAGCAGCTTGGCGCGCTGTGGATCAAAGTTCTGGTTGGGCAGGGGGCTGGCTGAGGCTGGCAATGTCCATAATAGGCATGCCAGGGTGCAGAGTGTCAGGACGCGGCGGAGCAACGGTGTCGAAGATGTCATTATTTTTGATCCTTAACCTTCCGTTCGCGGTGGAACGTTGCCGGAAGGCCGTGCTGATTTATGGTGTTTTCCTTTGTGTCTGTTGTTTGAGCCGTCAGACTAACACAGACCTGAGTCGGATTAGAGCAAAAAAAAGGCCGGCGAGGGGAGGCTGCCGGCCAAAAAGTAGGAGGTTTTCTGTGGAAAAACCGTTTCCTGCTGTTGATGGTTAGACTATAGCTAACAGACCGTTTCTTCGCTACGTGGTAACTCGTATTCTTTTGAGGACGATTTATTGTTTAGCTCCTGTGTATTTGCACAGAGTCTTTGAAGGCTAGTCTAACAACACCAAAAGCCACACCGCAGCAGCTCCTGCCAGAGAGACAAACACCATGGCGGAGCCGATATCCTTTGCCCGTCCCGATAGCGGGTGATGCTCGTCACTGATGCGGTCGACAACGGCTTCCAACGCGGAATTGGCCAGTTCCATCAGCAGGATCAGGTACAGGCTGGTTAGGAGTAGGGCCGTTTGTGTCAGGCTGGAAGATATCCAGAATGCCAGCGGGGTGAATATGAGGGCCAGGATGACTTCCTGGCGAAAGGCTGCTTCGTTGTGCCAAGCGGCCTTAAGGCCGGCAAGCGAATAGCCGGTGGCATTAAAAATGCGGGTCAAACCGGTTTTTCCGGGTTTAGCCATGGCGTCATTCCTCCGAGGTCGGGTCGGCAGAGCAAAAGAATTGCCGGAGTTGCTGTTGGATGGTTTGTGCCGGTCCGGTCAGTCGTTGTGCCGGAGGCAGGGAGTTGAGAAAGATCCGGCCGTAGCCTTTGCTGATCACGCGCTGGTCGAGAATCAAGACGACGCCCCGGTCCTGGCGGTGGCGGATCAGACGGCCGAAGCCCTGTTTAAGTCGCAGCACCGCTTGGGGAACCGTATAGTGCATAAACGGATCAACGCCCATCTGTTCGAGGTGTTCGCTGCGGGCGATCTGAATTGGTTCGGTGGGTACCCGAAACGGTAGGCGGGTGATGATCACCTGCTGCAATGCCTGGCCGGGAACATCGACCCCCTCCCAGAACGAATCGGTGCCGAACAGGATGTGCTTTTGGTCGAGGCGGAATTTTTTCAGCAACAAATGGCGGGCGCTCTGCCCCTGATAAAGGCAGTTGAAACCGCGGGCATGGAGCGGTGGCTCCAGCTCATTGTAGAGTTTTTTCAGCAGGGAGTAGGCGGTAAACAGCACGAAACTGCGCCCTTCAGAAGCAATCACCGCCTGTTCAACCTGTTCGGCCAACATGGCGGCATAGTTTTGGTGGGTGGGCGGCACGATGTCCGTTGGGATGACGACCCTGGCTTGAGAGGCAAAGTCAAACGGCGAGTCAAGGCAGAGTTGCTGGCGCCTTTTCTCCGGGCACAGGTTGAGACCGGTGCGTTGATGGAAATAGTGAAATTGACGATTGACAGTCAGTGTGGCACTGGTGAAAACGATACTGCGGAAGCGATCGTAGACCGCTTGCTTAAGGGTAGCGGCGACACTGATCGGTGCGCTGTTCAGCCAGAGTATTTTATCTCTCTTGCGGCCGCGTGACTCGTTAATCTCAATCCAGGTGCAGGCGCTGTCGCCGGCACTCAGGACAATGGCCAGCTCACTGCCCATGCATTGGATGCGGCCGGACATGGCACGGATATCGGTCAGTTGTCCGCTCACCTGCTCGAACAATTTTTCCGGGAGTTGTTCGCAGGCTTTGATCAATTGGTCGAGGTGGTTCGACAGTGACTCGCACTGCTTGATCAGTGGGGCGAACCCTTTTTGCAGCACCAGCCAGCGTTCGGTTTCTGTACATTGGGGGGTGATGCGCCAGCAGAATCCGTTGGCAGATGCCGACTCGTCGGTTTGCAGCAGTTTGTCGCGTTGGCCGGTAAACGTTTCTCCGAGGTCGTCGCGCAGTTGCCGACAGTCTAGGGCGGCGGTTTCGATGCGGCGATAGAGGCTGTCATAAAGCGCGCTCAACGTGTCCGGCAGTTCGCGGGCCAGTGTCGACAACAGTCGGGGTAGTAGGCCCTTTTCCGGTTTGCGTGGATGGACCAGACGGTTGAGGCTGTAGGCAAAGCTCAGATGGCTTAACCGGATGGAAAAATTGCGGGTCGCCGCATCTTCAAGGTGGTGGGCCTCATCAAAAACAATGCGACTGTAGGGCGGCAGGACCGCGGCTGCGCTGTAGTTTTCCGTCTCGGCGCGCAGAGACAGATCGGAGAGCAGCAGGGCGTGGTTAACCACCAGCAGGTCGGCATGAGCAGCTCGCCGCCGGGCTTTATGAAAAAAACAACGGCTGTAATGGGGGCAGCGTGTTCGTGGGCATTGATCCATTTCGCAGCACACTTCCATCCATACGGCGGATGAAGGGATGAACGTCAGTTCGTCGCGGCTGCCGACATTGGTGGCTGCAGCCCATTCGTGTAATTGGGCGAGTTCGCCGGATTGTTCGTTTTGGAACAGGTCCGGTTCGCGGTGGGCGCTGTCCAGTCTTCTCAGGCACAGATAGTTGTTGCGCCCTTTGACCAGAACGGAATGAAATTCTCGGTCCATGACCTCCTTAAGCAATGGTAGGTCTTTGCTGATCAGTTGCTCCTGAAGGTTGATGGTGTTGGTGGAGATGGCCACTGGCTGTTCGTTGTCAAGGGCCCACATGATTGCCGGAATCAGATAAGCCAAGCTTTTTCCTGTGCCGGTCCCGGCCTCAATGGTGGCCAATCCGTTTTGGTTAAACGCCTCGGCAACCGCCAGTGCCATGCGCAGTTGCTCCGGGCGCTCCTCGTAGCTGCCCAGATGACTGGCCAGGGGGCCGTGGGCGGCTAGCACGTGGGCGACGGCGTCATGGCGAATGGTTGTTGATTGTGGCTCCGGGCAGGCGTCGACGACTTTATACACGTTTTCAACAAGGTTATCCACAATGTGAAAACCGATGCCAGTTTCGCCCAGTCGCGCAGCAATGCCGAGGTCGGCATTGGACGGGGTTAAATTTCCCGACGGGTGGTTGTGGATAACCGTGTCGCCGCAACGGCAGCGGCTGGTGATGGCTGGAACGGCTGAGCGATGCCCTCGGGCCAGGATGGTGATGTCGGTAATGGACAGGTTGTCATCGGTGTGGCCGAGGAAGAACAGTTCGTTGCCACCGGAGTCCTGGATGGCTTGACGCATGGTTTCCAGGCAGTGGTCAGCGTAGCTGGTGGTAATGTTTTCGGTTTGTGGGGCCACGGTGTTAAATGCTTTCGCTGCTTTGAGAGTATCGCACGATAAATCTGCGGTGATGGTTGCTGCTGCACATAAAAAATACTATTGTCTGATCGGGCGCGGCTGACTACGATAGAAGTTCTGTGCAATCGTGACGAACTGTCTATACTACTTGTTCTTGACTCATGCGGTAAAGCTGTTTTACGATAGAAAAATAAATCAGAGCGTTTTGCTCAAGAATGTTTTGGATGGGAGCGGTAAGGGCTATGTACACGGATAAAGTAATGGATCATTTCTCTAATCCGAGAAATGTAGGGCAGATCGAGAACCCCAATGTCGTTGTTAAGGTGGGGGATCCCGGCTGTGGTGATGCGGTTCTGATTTTTTTAAAGATCGACGACAATGTCATTACCGATGTGAAGTACAAGGTGTATGGATGTGGGGCCGCCATTGCGACAACGTCGATGGCCAGTACCATGGTTGAGGGTAAGACCCTTGAAGAGGCTCTGGAGGTGACCGATGAAAAAGTTGCTGAAGCGTTAGGGGGCCTGCCGGACAGTAAGATGCACTGTTCCAATCTTGCGGCCACAGCGATTCGAGCCGCCGTAACCCGCTATCTGACGCCTCCTGAAGAGGGCGCCGCGTCGTAACTTAATACTAAGAAGCCCCTTTGAAGCCCTGGCCGGATTAACCGGCCAGGGCTTTTTTAATGATGTCGGCGAGAGGAGTTGGTGTGAGGTTCAGTTCGCTGGCCCAAGGTTCGAGGTTGCAGACATTACCGCGAATCAGCATGGAGATCTGGTCGCTGGTGACGGGAAAAAAGGCAAATCGTTCCATAAACCGCGTTATCGGTTGCATCAGGATCAGGGGGTGATGCAGTTTGAAGACGCGTTTGCGGCCCAGGGCATGGCCAATGAGGTCGATCAGGTCATTGTAGCTGCAGGTGTCCGGACCGCAACAGTGGTAGATTTTGCCGATGGCCTGAGGAGAGGATAAGGCGTTGGCGAAGCCGAGCGCGACATCGTCCACGTTGACGGGGCTAAGCTGATAATGGCCATCACCGATGATCGGAATCATCGGCAGGAAGCGAAGCTGCTGGATGAGCATGCGCGTGAACTCGCCGTCAGGGCCAAAGATGAGCGACGGGCGGAAAATCGTCCACGTGAGCCGGGACTGTCGCACTAGCTCCTCGGCACGCCACTTGGTTGCGCCATAGGCTTCGGGGCAGTCTGGACTGGCACCGTTGGCACTCATATGTAGGTAGCGGTCAATACCGGCTTCTGCTGCCGCCGTTATGATGTTGCGAGTCGCCTCAACGTGAAGTTTTTCAAAGGTGATTCCCCGCTGTGGGAAGGCGCGAATGATGCCGACCAGATGGATGATGGCATCGCAGTCGGACATGGCCTGTTTCAGTTCTGCAGGGTTGGTGATGTCGCCCTGAACCGTTTCTACTTGTACAAGGCTGGTCAGAGATGGGGTTGGTTTGCGCACCAGGCAGCGAACCGTGTGACCGTTCAGCAGGAGGGCCTGGATGACATGGTGGCCGACAAAACCGGTGGCACCGGTAAGAAAAATACGCATACTTTTCTCCTGTCGTGAGAGATAAAGGGGTTTTTCTTGAGTATAACAAATTTGTGTCAACAGCAAGAAATTGCACAATTGGCGGCTGTGTATTTGAGCAGAACCACGCTGTGGGATATTTTTGTGAAAAGGTGTTTTATTTGTTTGGGAAGTGGTTGAGTATACGGTATTTTTTAGCCTTTTTTGCGCTGGAAAATGGAGCTCTAAATCACGGGTTTTTTAAGGATGTATACCTCGTAAGTGCTTGTAAAATTAGGATTAAATCGCTTGTAAATTGCATACAGTATACTCTATTTTTCCCTTGACAAAGGGGGCGTTTTGACTTAACTTGCACGACGCTAAAATTAGTGAATTATGCTTTGTTTAAAAAATATTAAGTAACCCCTGTCAGGAGGAGCTGTTCCCATGCTTGAGAGTTATCTGCCGATACTCGTCCTCATAACCGTTGCACTTTTGTTTGCATTAGGTTCGGTGACTTTCTCGTTTCTTTTCGGCCCCAAAAAGCCCAGTGCTGTCAAGCTTGCCCCCTATGAATGCGGGATGCCGCTGATCGGTACAGCTCGTGAGCGTTTCTCGGTCAAGTTTTACATTGTCGCCATGCTGTTCATTCTGTTCGATATTGAGGCTGTTTTCCTCTATCCATGGGCGGTTGTGTTCAAGCGTCTGGGGATGTTCGGCTTTATTGAGATGGGCGTCTTCATCGTAATCCTGCTGGTTGGCTATGTTTATGTCTGGAAAAAAGGAGCATTGGAATGGGAGTAAACAAACCAGAACAGGCTTCCGGAGCGGATTACTATCACGTTCTGGGCAATAATATCATGACGGCTTCGCTGGATAAGGTTGTCAACTGGTCACGTTCCCGTTCGCTGTGGCCCATGACCTTTGGTCTGGCCTGCTGCGCGATTGAGATGATGGCAACCGGTGCCGCGCGTTTTGACCTTGACCGTATGGGGGTTTTGTTCCGTGCGTCACCCCGTCAGGCGGATGTCATTATCATCGCGGGTACGGTTACCCATAAAATGTTGCCCGTAATTGAAACGGTTTATGAGCAGATGCCTGAACCTAAATATGTCATCGCCATGGGAGCCTGTGCTTCTTCGGGTGGCGTGTTTGATACCTATAGTGTTCTGCAAGGGATTGATCAGGCGCTTCCGGTGGATGTCTATATTCCGGGCTGTCCTCCCCGTCCGGAGGGTTTGTTGTATGGTCTGATGAAGTTGCAGGAGAAGATCATGCGTGAGCGTAATAGCTTCGGTGCCGCTATTGGTGCCGGCAAAGTTATTCCCGGCTAGTTCTTTCCGGTTTAAACCGATCAAATAGGGATTAAAAAATGAGCCAAGCTGTCGTAGCAAAGCTGAAAGGAACCTTCGCCGCATCTGTGCTGGAAGTCAAAGAGCATCGCGGTGAAGTTACGGTCACGGTGAAAAAGGAAGATATCGTTGATATCTGCCGCTATCTCAAAGAGGAAGCCGGCTATAACTTTTTGTGTGATCTGTGTGGAGTTGATTATCTCGGTCAAACCCCTCGTTTCATGGTGGTGTACAACCTGTACAACATCACGACCAAAGAGCGCCTGCGGGTCAAAGTGCCGGTTGAAGAGCAGGACTGCTGTGTCGATACGGTCAGCGGAATCTGGTCGACGGCCAACTGGCCTGAGCGTGAGTGCTGGGATTTGATGGGGATCTCGTTCGCAGGACATCCGGATCTGCGCCGGATTCTTATGCCTGCTGATTGGGAAGGCCATCCCCTGCGCAAGGACTATCCGTTGCAGGGCCCTGGTCGCGATCCGTATCAGGGACGACTTTCGTAATTTCAGCGCAACCGATTAAGACGAGGCATAACACATGGCAACTACAGAGACGATGACAATCAATATGGGACCGCAGCATCCGTCGACCCACGGCGTGTTGCAGCTGGTTCTTGAGCTGGATGGTGAGACCGTTGTTAAAGCGGTGCCCCATATCGGATTTTTGCACCGTGGTGTTGAGAAGCTGTCGGAAAATCGCAGTTACCACCGCGCTCTGCCCCTGACTGACCGTCTGGACTATCTGGCGCCGATGAGTAACAACCTCGGCTATGTTCTGGCCGTTGAAAAACTGTTGGGTATTACCGATCAGATTCCGGAACGGGCAAAGGTCGTCCGCGTGATGATGGCTGAGCTGACCCGGATCAAAAGTCACCTGGTCTGGCTGGCAACCCACGCCCTTGATATTGGCGCCATGACCGTGTTCCTGTACTGCTTCCGTGAGCGAGAAGCGATTATGGACATGTATGAGAAACTATCCGGTGCCCGGATGACATCAAACTATTTCCGCGTCGGTGGTTTGTCACTTGATCTGCCTGAAGGGTTTGAAAACGATGTGCGTGATTTCATCGATGCCATGCCCGGCCATATCGATACCTATGAAGGTCTGCTGACCGGCAACAAAATCTGGCAGAAACGGACCATCGGTGTCGCGAAGATCAGTGCCGAAGATGCCATCGATATCGGACTGACTGGTCCGGCTCTGCGCGGTAGTGGTGTGGACTGGGACCTGCGTCGTGATAACCCCTATACGGGCTATGAGGACTATGATTTCAAAGTGATCACCCGTGACGGCTGCGACACCTTTGATCGCTACAAAATCCGTCTCGATGAGATGCGTGAGTCGTGCAAAATCATCCGGCAGGCACTTGAAAAGCTGCAGCCCGGACCGATTCTGGCGGACGTGCCTTCAGTGTGCTTGCCCGAGAAGAAAAAGGTGGTTAACAGCATCGAAGGTTTGATCCATCAGTTCAAAATCATTACCGAAGGTTTCAAGCCCGAGCCTGGTGAAGTCTACCAGGGGATTGAGGCGCCGAAAGGGGAACTGGGCTACTACATGGTTTCCGATGGTAGCGCCAACCCGTTTCGTATGAAAATCCGGCCACCGTCTTTTGTCAATCTCCAGGCTCTGCCACAGATGATTGAAGGTGCATTACTGGCTGACGTTATCGCTGCCATTGGTACCCTGGATATCGTTCTGGGAGAGATTGACCGTTAATTTGAGTCACCTGCGGATGGACTTTGCTCCATCGTTAAGTGGCCTGTCGGTTGTTACGACGGGTCTTTAGAGGAAGGAAAGAGGAAAATCATGTCTGAACTGCTTAGCCTCTCGAACGATCCACTGCTGTTTATCGGCGTGATGATTGCCAAAATTCTGGCCGTGTTTATCGTGGTGGTTCTGATTGTTGCTTATGCGACCTATGCCGAACGTAAGATTATCGGTCGCATGCAGACCCGTCTTGGACCGACCATGACCGGCCCCCTCGGATTGTTGCAGCCGATCGCTGACGGTTTAAAGCTGTTTTTCAAAGAAGACATCATTCCGGCACAGTCGAGCAAGCTGGCTTTTGTTCTGGCGCCGATGATGATCCTGGTTCCGGCCTTTATTACCGTCGCTGTTGTGCCCTTTGGTGGCACCATCACCGTTGGTGGCTATCTGGTGCCATTGCAGATTACCGATTTGAATATCGGCATCTTGTATGTGCTGGCCATGGCCGGGCTCGGTGTCTATGGCATCGTTCTGGCGGGCTGGGCCTCCAACAACAAGTACTCGCTGCTTGGTGGTGTTCGGAGTGCTGCACAGATGGTTTCCTATGAACTGGCCGCTGGTCTGGCAATCATCTCCGTGTTTATGCTTTCTGAGACGTTGAGTCTGAGCGGCATTGTCGAGGCTCAGGCCGGTTCGGTTTTCGATTGGTATATCTTTTCGCAGCCGTTGGCCTTCTGCCTGTTTGTTGTGACATCACTGGCTGAAATCAACCGGACACCGTTTGACCTTCCCGAGGCAGAAACAGAGCTGGTCTCCGGTTTCTGTACCGAGTACTCCTCCATGAAATATGCACTGTTCTTCATGGCGGAATATGCCAACATGATCGTGGTTTCCGCGATTACGGCCACGCTGTTTCTCGGTGGCCCTGCAGGGCCTTTCCCCGGACCCATCAACCTGCTGCTGAAGGTGTTCTGTTTCATGTTCCTGTTTATCTGGATTCGTGCCACCTTCCCGCGTGTTCGTTACGACCAGTTGATGTTTATGGGCTGGAAAGTGTTCCTGCCGTTGGCATTGCTGAATATTGTGATTACCGGTGCCGTTGTTGTTTTTTAACGCAGTACCCAATGTATAGAGGATTGACCCATGATTAAAGAGTTTATCCAGGGCTTAAGTATAACGGCAAAGCATCTTCTTCCGGGTAATTCAACAACGGTTGACTATCCGAAAGTCAAGCTTGAACCGTCTGATCGTTTTCGTGGCCTGCACCGTCTGGTTCCTGATCATAATCGGGAAAAATGTGTGGCTTGCTATCTGTGTCCGACCGTCTGCCCGGCAAAATGCATCACGGTGGAGGCAGCAGAGGATGAGAACGGCGTCAAGTATCCCACGGTCTATCAGATTGATATGCTGCGCTGTATCTTCTGTGGATACTGCGTCGAGGCGTGTCCTGTTGAAGCCATCGAGATGACCGGCGAATACGAATTGGCCAATTATAAGCGTGAAGACTTCTGCTTCACCAAGGAGCGTTTGCTCAAATAATCGGTATAGGAGCCACCCTCATGGAATTACTGCAGTTGTTCTTCTTTTATCTTGTCGCGTTTGTCGCCGTTGTTTCCGGGTTTTGCGTGATCTCATGCAAAAACCCGATCAATAGTGCCATCTCTCTCGTTATGACATTTTTTTGCCTGGCGATCTTCTATGTCATGCTTCATGCACCTTTTATGGCCGCAGTGCAGATCATGGTCTATGCCGGCGCCATCATGGTGCTGATTATTTTCGTCATGATGTTGCTCAATCAGGGCTCGGAAGTGATCGCCCGTTATCGCCATGCTGTGACCGGAGCGTTTATTTTCGCCATCGTTATGTTGGTGCAGATTGTCGTCATCCTTAAAGATGGTGGCGTGAGTGGTCCTGTTGGTCCGATTAATGGTGACGTCGTGCAAAGTGTCGGTCATGTCGAATTGATCGGTAAGGCGATGTTCACGGACTTCCTGCTGCCGTTCGAGATTGCATCCATTCTGTTGCTGGTGGCCATCGTCGGTGCTGTTGTTTTGGCCAAACGGGAAGTATAAAGGGACGGGAGAATCAATATGATTACAATTACTCATTATATGGTTTTGAGCGCTATTTTGTTCTCGATGGGAACGATTGGTGTCCTGACCCGTAAAAATGCCATCGTAGTTTTTATGTGCGTCGAGTTGATGCTGAATGCGGTCAACTTAACGTTCATCGCCCTGTCAAGTCATCTCGGTAATATGGATGGTCAGATCTTCGTGTTTTTCATTATGACAGTTGCCGCAGCGGAAGCCGCTGTCGGTCTGGCACTGATGATCGCCTTTTTCCGTAACAGAGAGTCCATTGACGTTGAGGATTTCAGCCTGTTGAAATGGTAACTTCTTCAGGGCTGTCTCTGGTTCAGTCCGCCTAGAGGAGATATAGATGTACGACAAATTATGGCTTATTCCGTTGCTGCCCTTTCTTGGGTTCCTGATCAACGGTCTGCTGGGCAAAAAGATTAAAAATGAAAAGGTGATCGGGGCCATTGCCACCCTGGCGATCTTCTCGTCCTTTATCGTGTCCTGCAAATATTTCCTGCAATTACTTGGTGACAGTCAGAAGACGCACGAAGTGATTGTTGCGAGCTGGATGACAGTTGCTCCTCTTCAGGTCGACTGGGGTTTCCTCCTGGATCCACTTTCCGGGCTGATGATGATGAACGTTACTGGTTTGTCGACCCTGATCCACTTGTATTCCATCGGCTACATGCACGGTGAAGAGGGCTACTATCGGTTCTTCGCCTATCTCAACCTGTTTACCTTTGCCATGTTGATGCTGGTTATGGGCAACAACGCTCTGGTTATGTTTGTCGGTTGGGAAGGTGTTGGTCTGTGTTCCTACCTGCTGATCGGCTACTACTTTGAAAAGAAAAGTGCCAGTGATGCCGGTAAGAAGGCCTTTGTTGTTAACCGTGTCGGTGACTTTGGCTTTCTGCTCGGTCTGTTCACACTGTTCTGGTCTCTTGGACAGGAAGGGGTTTGGACGATCCGCTTTACGGAAATTTCTGCAAATGCTCATCTGCTGGAAAACGGCGGGATCATTGTGACCATAGTCACCCTGTGTTTCTTCCTCGGTGCGACGGGTAAGTCAGCTCAGATTCCATTGTACACTTGGCTGCCTGATGCCATGGAGGGTCCGACTCCTGTTTCCGCATTGATCCATGCTGCCACCATGGTCACCGCCGGTGTCTACATGATCGGCCGGATGAACGGCCTGTTCGCCATGGCACCGGATACCATGATGGTGATCGCCATTGTCGGTGGTGCGACGGCCCTGTTTGCCGCCACAATCGGTCTGGCACAAAATGATATAAAACGCGTACTGGCCTATTCAACTGTTTCGCAATTAGGTTACATGTTCTTGGCCATGGGCGTTGGCGCATTCACTGCAGGTATCTTCCATTTGCTGACGCATGCATTCTTCAAGGCCTGCCTGTTCCTCGGTTCCGGCTCGGTTATTCACGGCATGCATCATGCCTATCACCATGCTCATTTACATGATGATCCGCAGGATATGCGCAATATGGGTGGTCTGCGTAAGAAAATGCCGATCACGTTCTGGACGTTTCTGCTGTCCACGCTGGCGATCTCGGGGATTCCATTTTTCTCAGGCTTCTTCTCCAAGGATGAGATTCTCTGGTGGGCTCTGGCCTCCACGCGTGGCCATTGGGTTCTGTGGCTGGTGGGTGCACTTGCTGCCGCATTGACGGCTTTCTACATGTTCCGCCTGGTGTTCATGACGTTCTTTGGCGAGCAGAAAACCGATGCCCGTGCCAAGGATCATATCCCTGAATCTCCGTTGGTGATTACCCTGCCGCTGATGATTCTTGCTGCCTTGGCGACTTTCGGCGGCTTCCTTGGTGTTCCGCATGTACTCGGCAATCTGTTCGGCCATTTCCCGAATAAGATCGAGCATTTCTTAGCACCTATTTTTGAACACACACAGCATATGCACCATATTGAGGCACACGGGACCGCTGCAACCGAGTTTACCTTTATGGGTATTTCGGTCGGTATTGCCGTCTTTGGGATCGGTCTGGCCTGGTTTATGTACTGCAAGAATCCGCAGATGCCGGCACAGATTGTTGCCAAAGTGCCGAAACTGCATAAGACGATCTTCAACAAATGGTATATCGATGAGTTTTACGATGCCCTGATTGTCAACCCGACCAAGCGTCTCGGCACTCTGTTGTGGCAGGTTTTCGATGTCCGCCTGGTAGATGGCCTGGTGAATGGCGTTGCCCTGGTGGTGCGCGGCACCGGTCGCGTTTTACGACATACGCAAACAGGATTTACCCACAATTATGCCATGTCCATGGTGTTGGGTGTTGTGGTTATCCTCGCCATCTACGTTTTCAACTAATGACGGCTGTGACTGGAATCTCATATACAAGGAGCAACTTCTAATGTCAGAACATCTTCTCAGCCTGATGACATTCTTCCCCCTTCTGGGTATGTTCATCGTCCTGATGCTGCCCAAGAATAATGGTGGATTGCTTAAAGGTGCGACACTGGTCTTTACTTTGATCACGTTTGTGATCAGCTTGCCTCTGGCCCTTGACCCTGTCTTTAAAACGTCGGGTGGCATGCACTATACTGAGTTCGCTGAATGGATCAGTGTCACAAACTATTTTCAGATGAATTACAGTGTCGGGATTGATGGAATCAGTCTGTGGCTGGTCATGTTGACGACATTCATCATGCCGATTGCCGTCCTGTCAACCTGGCAGGCTGTAACCAAAAACGTCAAAGGGTATATGGCTTTGATGTTGCTGCTCGAAACAGCCATGCTCGGTGCGTTTATCGCTCTTGATCTGTTCCTGTTCTATATTTTCTGGGAGCTGATGCTGATTCCGATGTATTTCATGATCGGCATCTGGGGTGGGGCAAACCGGATCTATGCAGCGGTGAAATTCTTTATTTACACTGCCGTTGGTTCACTGTTGATGCTGGTAGCGATTCTCTTCATCTACTATGCTGCTGTGAACTCCGGTATGGATATCTCCGGTTTCAGCATTGCTGACTTTTACAACCTGTCTCTGGACCCGGCACTGCAGAAATGGCTGTTTCTGGCATTTGCATTCAGTTTCGCCATCAAAGTTCCCATGTTTCCGGTACACACCTGGTTGCCTGATGCGCATACCGAAGCACCGACGGCCGGCTCAGTTATTCTTGCTGCCGTCATGTTGAAGATGGGTACTTATGGTTATGTCCGCTTCGCCATGCCGCTGTTTCCGGAAGCAACACAAACCTTTCTGCCTTATATGACAGCTTTGGCGGTGATTGGTATCGTTTACGGTGCCTTGGTCGCCATGATGCAGAAGGACGTCAAAAAACTGGTTGCCTACTCCTCGGTGTCTCACCTTGGTTTTGTCATGCTGGGTATCTTTGCCCTGAATACCGTTGGTGTCAGTGGTGCCGTACTGCAGATGATTAACCATGGTATTTCAACCGGTGCGTTGTTCCTTATTGTCGGCTTTATCTATGAGCGTCGTCATACCCGTTTGATCAGTGAATTTGGTGGCCTCTCTAAGCAGATGCCGGTATTTGCTGTCATCTTTATGATCGTGACACTGTCCTCTATCGGTTTGCCGGCGACCAACGGTTTTGTCGGTGAGTTTATGATCCTGCTCGGTGCTTTTCAGAGTGAACTGCGCTGGTTTGCGGTTGTGGCGACTTCCGGTGTTATTCTCGCAGCGGTTTACATGCTGTGGATGTTCCAGCGTGTCATGTTCGGCAAGCTGGATAACCCCAAAAATCAGGTTCTCAAAGATCTCAACCTGCGTGAGCTGTGTGTGATCCTGCCACTGCTGGTGTTTGTCTTCTGGATCGGTGTGTATCCCAACACGTTCCTGGAAAAAATGACTCCGGCGATTGATCAAATGATCGAACAAGTGTCCGGGAAACAACCGATCCCGATGCCGTCGGCTGTACCAGCTGCGGTTCACGAGCCCGTTGAGGCTCCTGCCGCGCATCATGGACACGGTCATTAAGCGTTGAGCTGAATTTAAGTAACTTGCGTTAAACCGCTTCTAAAGGAGCATCTTCATGGAAAATCTGGTGCAAACAGCCATGCAAAACATCAACTTTGCCGCACTCATGCCATCCATTGTTCTGGCATGCTTTGCGATGGTGATGTTGCTTGTGAATGCATTCTCCAAGCGCGGCGCCACGGCACATGTTGCCGGAATGAGCCTTGTGGCTCTTTTGGCGACCGGGATTGTCGCTGTTGGTAGCTGGAACAATGCCCAGGCCGGTTTTGCCGGACACGTTGTTCTGGATAACTTTTCGATCTTCTTCACAATCGTCTTTCTGATCTCGGCAGCTCTGACAATCCTGATGTCGGACAATTACTTGAAACGGGAAGGCTATCCTGTTGGAGAATACTATTCTCTGATTCTGTTCAGTACTGTTGGTGCCATGCTGATGGCTTCCGGAACCGACTTAATGACCATCTTCCTCGGTCTTGAGGTTCTGTCGGTCTCACTGTATGTTTTGGCCGGATTCTTCCGTAATCAACGTCAATCCAACGAAGCAGGTCTGAAATATTTCCTTCTTGGCGCGTTCTCCACAGGCTTTCTGCTCTATGGTATGGCGCTGATTTATGGCGTGGCCGGTACAACTAATCTGGTTGATATCGGTTCTTTTTTTCAGGCCTTTCCAGCCGCGTTGGGCAATCCTGTTGCGGTTGCCGGCATGCTGCTGATGGCAACCGGATTCCTGTTTAAGATTGCTATTGCTCCGTTCCACATGTGGACACCTGATGTCTACCAGGGCGCACCGACACCGATTACCGCATTTATGAGTGCCGGACCCAAAGCCGCTGCCTTTGCTGCATTTATGCGCATCTTCATGGTCAGTCTGGTGGGTATGCAGGGCACCTGGACTTCGCTGCTGTGGGTTCTGGCTGTTCTGACTATGATTTTCGGTAACTTCATTGCCCTCAATCAGACAAATCTTAAGCGGATGCTGGCCTATTCGTCCATTGCGCATGCTGGTTACGCTCTTGTTGGTCTGGTTGCGGCCAACGAAATCGGAATTTCCGGTGTTCTCTACTACATGCTGGCCTATACGTTTATGAACATCGGTGCTTTTGCTGTTCTGGTTCTGATTGGCAAGCAGGGTGAAGACAACCTGACGCTACAGGGGGTCGCAGGATTTGGTTATAAGCGTCCGTTGCTGGCGGTTCTGTTATCCATCTGTCTGTTCTCCTTGATGGGGATTCCGCCGTCTGCCGGTTTCAGTGGCAAGTTCTATATCTTTGCCGGTGCTTTGAATGCTGGGTATGTCTGGCTCGCGGTACTGGGTGTTCTTAACTCGGCAGTATCCCTATACTACTACCTGCGGGTTATGGTATTCATGTACTTCAAGGATCCGGAGGAAGATTTCGCCTGGATTCAGCTTAAGCCCGGGGCGACCATCTGCATTGTCTTGTCGGTCATTGCGGTTCTCTACATGGGAATCGTACCCAGCGGTATCATGTCGTTGGCGCGACAGGCGATCCTGTAATGATGAACAAAAAGCCCCGGTTCTTTAACCGGGGTTTTTTTTATGAACTTTCGACAACACCTTGCCTGGCTTAAAAGCCGCCATCAACTGCACACCATTGATCAACAGGTAGATTGTCACCTTGAAGCTGCGGAAATTGTCCGACAGCTCAGTCACCAATCCTTCCCCTTTGCCATTCACTTGCAGAAATTGGACAGCTCAAGGTTTTCTGTTGTCGCCAACCTGTTCTTTCCATGCGGATCAGACGATGTTTTTTCTGGGGCACGGGATGGTTTTTGCGACGCGTTGGCGGCTATCCCCGATGCTGTTCCCGGCACGTTGTCTCTGGCGGCATGGCTCAACACACAATCCGACTATGCGTACCTGCTGCAGGATCAGTTGTGTTCTGATCTCAAAAAGGTTGAGACACTCTACGATCTGCCCTTGTTGCGCTATTGGCCGGGTGATGCAGGTCCGTACCTTTCGTTGTCGGTTGCCATTGTTCGCGCATTGGAAGGGACAATTCACTGCGGAGTGTATCGTCTACAGTTTCAGGGGCCACGGCAATTAACTGTGCATTGTCTTCCAGGGTCGCGAACTCAACAGATTTATCGGGACTATCAACAGGCGGGACAGGAGATGCCGATGGTCGTGGTTATGGGTATTGACCCCGCAGTGCTGTTGAGTGCGTTGTTGCCTCTTGACACAGATGTCGATCCCATCGGTTTTGCTGGTTGGATGCAGGGCGAAGCGATCTCCTGTTGTGCCAGTCCTGAGCATGGATTGCCGATGCCCAGCCACTGTGAGGTGGTGCTGGAGGGGGTTGTTGGTCGCGATGATCCAAAAATGGATGGGCCTCATGGAAATTTCCGCGGGACCTACACCACGCCAGTCTTGTGTCCGGTTATGACGGTTGACCAGATATGGGGGCGTGAAGATGCGATCTGTCCGGTGACCGTGGTTGGTCCTCCTCCGGCTGAGAGTTATTGCCTGGCACGTGCGCGGCTTCCCTATGTCAAGTGGCGGATGACCCGTGACTTTGAATGGGTGACGGATGTGAAATGGATTGAGACAGCGGAATATCACAATGCGCTGATTGTTCAGATAAAAGATTATTGCAACGAGAATGGCCGAGACGTCCTATTTGGCCATCAATTGATGAAGGGTGCATCCATGGTAGTTCTGGTGGATCAGAGCGCCGATTTGAGCTGTCCTGAGCAGATTGTATGGCAGTGCTTCAACGTGCCTTGGAGAGAAGTGGTTTATTATCATAAAGAGACGCTCGTTGTTGATGCAACACAGATCGGCAGTCGGCAGAGGCTCGAATCGGACAGCCAGGTTCGGCGTCGGGTTGAGCAGCGTTTGAAGCGATGGAATCTCGATATGCATAGAGGACTGTAATGAACCTGATTCTGTTGTTTGAAGATGATTATTTCAAGCCCGATATGGTTTGCCTGACAGGGCGCCGTCGTTGTCATGTTGATCAGGTTCACCGGGCATCTGTTGGTGACCGGTTGCGGGTCGGGCAATTGAACGGGCAGCTTGGTACCGGCACCATTACTGAATTAACCGACCAAAAGCTGGTGATGAAGGTGTGCTGTGACCAGCCCGCTCCTTCGCCCAGTTGTGTCGAGCTGGTCTTGGCGCTGCCACGGCCAAAAGTCTTGAAACGAACGCTGATCACGGCGACCACATTAGGGATTAAGCGAATTACACTGATTAACTCCTGGCGGGTAGAAAAGAGCTTTTGGCAGACTCCGTTGCTTGTGTCGGAGAGAATTCGCGAGTTTCTGGTTGAAGGGCTGGAGCAGTGCTGTGATACGGTACTTCCGCAGGTGGATTGTTATCCATTGTTTAAACCCTATGCTGAAGATGTCCTGCCTGGGCAACTGGTGGGAAAGCAAGGTGTTGTCGCCCATCCTCATGTCGAAGCGCCGCACACAGCGCCTGTCTCAGACAGGTATGTGCTGGCGATTGGTCCTGAAGGTGGCTTTATTCCCTATGAAGTTAACCTGCTGCTGGATCAGGGGATGGTCCCACTTGTGTTGGGCTCGCGTATCCTTAAAGTTGAAGCTGCTATGACCAGTGCTGTGGCTCGGCTAAGTCCGTTTTAGCTGGGTGTAGAAAAAGTCCTATTCGGGGGGCTTTTTAACGGCGCATGCCGAAAATGCGATTTCCATCTTTCGACCAACATCAAGGACCTGAAAAAGAGTCCTTGATGTTGGTCGCCCGTCCATGGGCTCCGCAGGCTGTTTTTCAACTGCCTGTTAGTGTGATGTCTAAACAAGAGCTGTAAACACTGTTATAAAGGCTCTGAAAGACAAATGTTCCTTTCTCAGTAAATTGCCTCCCGCCATTGACATTCAAAAAGTCCGCTTTAATCTATTAAGAAAGACACGTACTAGCATCCTGAAAACGTATACGGTATCCAGTTGTCTTTCTGTAGGTAGTATGCTGTATTTAAAGGGTTAATTGGGCTCATATTTTCAGAATATGCAATGGATGATGATGAGGGACGGCTATGAGATTAACGGTAAAGCAATGCGAAATGTGGAAAAAAGACTTGCAACAATAAAAAACAAACGGTATTTTATTTACGTGGGTAATTAGAACGAGGTGTTTTATTTGGGCTGGATTCAGGTTGCCAGCGAAAGAATCACCAAAGAAAAAATATCTCGTATCGTGGTTTGGTATGGGTCGAATCGTTTTCCATCCATGTGGGGGAAGGAGACGGTTCACGCTGGCAGAAAAGGAACACATTATGAGCGATTGCACTTTGAACAACTGTGATTTCAGAGGGTTGATCGAAAAGACACGAAACTATCACTATTTTGTCGAGTCAGAGAAAGTCACCGAAGAGATGTTGCGCGAGCTGGTGGATTACGCCCGTCTGGCACCATCAACCAGCAACTTGAATCTTCAGCCGTTGCGCTATCTGATCGCCTGTGAAGAAGAGCGCAATGAAAAGATTTTCGAAACGTTGTCCTGGCAGGGGTACCTGCGTGGTTGGGGCGGCCCGATCAAAGGGGTCAAGCCGACTGGCTATATCATCGTACTTGGTGATAAAACCGTGTGCAGCAGTTATGTTGCCGATCAGGGCATTGCCGCTCAGTCGATCTTGCTTGGCGACACGAATAAAGGGTTGGGCGGGTGCATTGCTGCCAAGGTCCAGCGGCGTAAGTTGCGTGAAGCGCTCGATTTGCCGACCCGTTATGAGATTCTGCTGGTTATTGCCATCGGTAAGCCGGGCGAGGAGATTGTTCTCGAACATCAGGAGCCTGGGGCCGATGCCTATGGCTGGCACGATGACCAGGGCAATTACCATCTGCCTAAGCGGAGCCTGGACAGTATTATTCTCAAATACTGATCGTTGGCGATTGCGACAACATTCAAGGGCAGGTTGCTTTAAGCAGCCTGCCCTTTTTTATGCGCGCGGATAAAAAATCAACTGAAGCTTGAGTGGATGAATTGCCACAATGAGCGACTTTGCAGGCTGTACAGAACCACATAGCTGGCGAGAATCAGCGCAACCCACAGGGCGATGCTGCCGGTCGGCCAGGAGCGAGCCAGGATGCCGCGAGGGCCGTAGTGGCGGAACAGAAACTTGAAACCACGCACCGACGATGTCAGCAACACATCTCGTACATTAACACTGAGATAGAGCAACCGCAGAACGCCCTCCTCCCAGGCAAAAAACAACAAGCGTCGCAAAAGCCAGTCGAGATCGAGCTGGGTCAACGGTCGTGGAACCATTAACGGTCGTAACCACCAGAACAGAGCGATGGCCGGCACCAGAATCTGAAATTGCTCGGCCATGTGGAGAACGGTATAGGGGTGATAGACCGCTGAAAACGGCAGCAAGGCGAAAAGCTTTTGGGGGAACATGCCGATCGCCAGACACAGCAGCGTTGGCAGCAGAATCGCCGATAAAGAGGAAGGGCAAAGCTGTAGCGGTTTTTCCGGCAAAGGCTTCTGTTGTGTACGGAAAAAAACCAGCCAGGGGAAACGGATACCGGCATTAAAGGCCACTGCAGCTGAACAAGCGAGCAATAGCACCCATATCCACAGTACGTGGTGTTCCACGGCGGCCTGGAGAATCACCCCCTTGCTGATGAAGCTGGAGGTGAGCGGCACGCCCATGCTTGCGGCAGCGCCGATCAGGGTACAAGCCGTCACCAGCGGATAGCGGCGCGCCAGTCCACCCAGTTGAGTGGCATGGCGTGCACCGGTCTCCCGTAATATGACACCCGCCGCAATAACCAGAACTGTTTTGTAAAAAATGTGGGCCAGAGCATGGAGAGTGACACCGTTGATGGCAGTTTCGCCGCCAATGCCAATGGCCACCACCATAAAACCAACCTGGTTGACGATGCTGTAGGCAAGGATACGTCGGACATCGTTTTCACGTAAGGCATAGATGATGCCGTAAATAGCCATGTAGCCACCAATGGGGATTAATATCGACCACCCGGCGAAGCAACTGGCCAGCACAAAGACCGCTGTCTTGGTCGTCAGTGCCGACAAAAACACCATGGCGCTGGGACTCGACTGCGGATAGGCATCAGCCACCCAGAACGACAGTGGCGGGGCTCCGGCATTGACGAGGAAACCGGCGAGTATCAGCACCGATCCAACGGTGCCATCGGTCAGAGGTGTTATCAGGGTAGAGTCCTGTGCCAGCAGGTGGGCTGCAATTCCGCTCATCAGCAGAACGCCTCCGGTCAAATGAACCAGCAGATAGCGCATACCGGAAGCCGCGCTCTGTTTGAACCCACCCGTCCACACCAGAACCGTTGAAGCAACGGCCATCACTTCCCAGAACAAAAACAGACTGATCCAATCACCGCAGTGGCTGATGGCCACCGCACTGCCGGCGTAGAGATAGGCGGCACACCACTCGCGGCGCTGGGCCGGAAATGCAAACAGACTCCCAGCCCAGGTCGCGAGCAGAAACGCACTGGCAAACAGGCGGCCCATAGCGCTGAGCTGCACCAGGTGCAGGTCAAATCCGGCCAGATGGACGGACAACGCAGCGTTTTCGGGCAACATCCACAGATAAAGCAGTACCAGCGGTGGACTTAATGCGAGAATCCAGCGGCACAGGATTCGTGGTAACAAGGCCAGCGCCGGAACAACACACAGCAGCAACACGCCGGGGGGCAGGAGCAGATCAGTCATAATAATCCTCCCGACGTGAAAGCAGTGGAGCCAGAACCAAAGCAATGGCAACACACAGCAGACAGCCACCAAGGCTGATCAGGACAAACAGGCCGACAGGCTGAGTTGACAACGGCGTATGATGATGGAGCCACGGGTCGATCACCACAACAATGGCGAGAGCGGTGAGCAGCAAAGGCGTCATGATCCGTTTCATAATACACCTCCCTGCCCCAGACGTGAGGCGATGGTAACAATCAGATCCGGCCAGAAAAACAGCACCAGAGTCAGGCCTGCGGTTGCCGACAAAGCAACAACCATGCTCAGCGGGGCTTCACCGTGGGCATGATCAGGGACATGGTCTTCCGGTTTGAAAAAAGCGGCATAGACAATGGGGATAAAATATCCAGCGTTAAGCAAGGTGCTGAGGAGCAACACGGCAATAACCCAGAGCTGGCCGGATTGAAACGCCCCTTGCAACATAAACCACTTGGAGAGAAATCCTGCGGCCGGTGGCAGTCCGATCATTGATAATGTGGCGACGGCAAACGCGCCCATGGTCCATGGCATGCGTTTACCGATGCCATTCAGTTCACTGACCCGGGTTTTATGGGCCGCTGTATAGATGGCACCGGCAGCAAAAAACAGGGTGATCTTCCCGACGGCATGGGCGGCAATGTGGACCACCGCTCCGGTGATGGACAGTGGTGCCAGGATCGCCGTAGCCAGCGTGATGTAGGACAGCTGGCTGATGGTGGAATAAGCCAGGCGTCGTTTCAAGTTGTCCTGCTGCAAGGCAATGAGCGAAGCGCACAGCAACGTAAACGCCGCAATCACCTGGAGGATAAACAGGCCGTCGCTGCCGATGAGTATTTCGGTGCCAAACACGTAAAGCACTACCTTGACAATACAGAACACCCCGGCTTTGACCACGGCCACGGCATGCAGCAGGGCGCTGACCGGTGTCGGCGCGACCATGGCTTCGGGTAGCCAGCGATGCAGGGGCATCAGCGCCGCCTTGCCGATGCCGAAGGCGTAAAGCAGCAGCAGGGCTGTGACCACGGTTTTCGAGGTGTCTGTTGGCAGAATGCCGCCAAATTGAAATGCGGTCGTCCCGGTCAGGTGCCAGGTCCAGATAATGGCGGGGAGCAGCAGGCCAATGGAGCTGCCGACCAGAATCCCGAGATAAAAACGGCCGCCGGTCAAGGCATCGTGATCACGTTTGTGGGTGACCAGTGGGTAGGTCGAAAGGGTAAGCATTTCGTAAAACACAAATAGCGTCAGCAGGTTGCCAGCCAGGGCAATGCCCATGGTACTGGCCAGAGCCAGAGCGAAGCAGGCATAAAGAATGGTTTGCTGCTGTTCGCGGTTGCCACGCATGTAGCCGATGGTGTACAGCGATGTGATCATCCACAACAGGCTGGCGATACCGGCAAACAGCAAACCCAATGGCTCGAGGTCCAGAGCCAGTTCCAGACCCGGCAACGGTGTGGCCAGAATGACGGGTGAGGCATCCAGAGCATCAGGACGACGGAACAGCTGAAAAACCACAGCGAACAGGGCCGCGGCACTGAACAGAGTTACCCCTTCGCGTAGGTCGCGCAGGCGGTGGCTGAGGACAATAAATAGCGCACCAGCGGCTGGAATGATCAGGCATAACTGCATCAGGGTGGCTATTGTCATACCGCTACCCCCAGGAGAAGATGGGCGGCCCGGCTCGCCATGCTCAGCGGCAGGTCACTGTTGATGCCGAAGTAGATATTAGCCAGTACCAAAATCCACATGGGAATCAGTAGTGATAACGGCGCTTCATGGCTGCGCTGCTCCAGCTCGTGGTCGGGATTGAAGTAGGCGGTTTCCACGACCCGCCACACGTAGATCACGGCCAGTAGCGAGCCGATGAGAATCAGTCCTGCTACCGGCCACCAGCCGCACTCCAGCGCGGATTGCACCAGGTACCATTTGCTGATAAAACCGGCAGTCAGCGGAACCCCCATCAGGCTGAGTCCGCCGACGACAAACGCAGCCATGGTCCACGGCATTCGTTTTCCCAGTCCGCGAAAGTCGCTCAGGTAGACAGAATCAACCCGATAGATCACCGCGCCCATGGTCATGAATAGCAGCCCTTTCATCAGGGCGTGGTTGAACAGGTGGACAATACCGGCTGTGAGGCCCAATGGTGTCGCCATGGTGATACCGAGGGTCATGTAGCCGATCTGGGCAATACTTGAGTAGGCCAGCATTCGCTTAATATCGTACTGGAAGATGGCGACGATGGAGCCGATGAAAATAGCGCACAACGACGGCAGCAGGACGATCTTACCCAATGTCATTTGGAACAGTGCACCGTGACCGAGGATGGTGAAGCAGAAACGCAGCAGCATGTACACCGCCACTTTGGTGGCCGTGGCCGCCAGGAAAATCGTGACCACCGACGGTGCATAGCTGTAAGCGTTCGGCAGCCACAGGTGCAGCGGGAACAGGGCCAGCTTGAGACTCAAACCGACGGTGAGAAAGGCGAAAGCCGTGATCAGAGTGCGATTGCCGGTGGTGATCAGGTTGTGTCGATTGAGCTGTTCAGCCAGGTCGAGAATGTTCAAAGTGCCGGTCAGATTGTACAAGAGGCCGATGCCGATCAGGATAAAAGTTGCCCCGATGGTGCCCATGATCAGGTATTGAAATGCGGCGGTCAGTCCGCGCCGCCTCCTGCCGATGCCGATTAGAGCATAGGATGAGAGCGATGACAGCTCGAGAAATACATACATATTAAAGGCGTCGCCGGTGATGACAATGCCGAGCAGCCCGGCCTGGCACAGCAGCAGCAAGGCATAAAACACCGCCTGACGATGTGCTTCGACCTCCTTTTGCACGCTTTTACGCGCATAGGGAGCGACCAGAGCCGCGATGGATGTGACAATCAGCAGTACAAAGGCATTAAGCGCATCGATGTGGTAGGTGATACCCCAGGGTGCACACCAGCCACCCATGTTGTAGGTGATGGGGCCGTGCACCCACACCTGGCGCGCCAATAGTATGCTGATGATAAGTGCCGACCACGAAATGACCACGGTAATCAGCCAGTTGAGACGGCTGGAACGGGTCAGCATGCACAGCGGCGCACCCAGCAGTGGCAGGATCACCTGAAGAACGGGAAGGTGATGGGTCCATGACATACTCATAGGGATTCATCCTTCAGGCGGATTTCATCCTCCTCAATGGTACCGTAGCGTTCCTTGATGCGCACGGTCAGCGCTAGGCCCACAGCCGTGGTAGCCACACCGACGACGATGGCAGTCAGGATCAGCACATGGGGCAGCGGATTGGAGTAGATGTGCGGACCGGGGCCATCGATAACGATGGGGGCGCTGCCGCCGGCCACCTTGCCCATAGTGATGTAGAGGATGAACACCGAGGTGGAGAAGATGTTGAGACCGATGAGCTTTTTGATCAGGTTGCCGCGACAGATGACGACAAAAAAGCCGACCATCATCAGAAAGATCGACACCAGGTAGTTGTAATGGCCGATCAGGTTCATACTTCCGGCCCCTTTCTGCCGCTGAAGGCATAAAATAACATCACCATCACGGCAAACACCGTGGTTCCGACTCCCAGCTCAATCAGGAAGATGCCCAGGTGCTGTCCGGCCAGAGGTGTGTCGGACAGCATCGAGTAATTAAGGAAATTGCCGCCGCGCACCATACACGCCACGCCGGTGCCGCCATAGAGTAAGACACCGCTGGCCGCGAGGATACGTAAAGCGGTAGGGCTGACCACACGCATGGCCGTTTTCAAGCCGAAAATCAACGTGTAAAGGATCAGGGCACTGGCGAAAATCACCCCAGCCTGAAAGCCGCCGCCCGGACCGTAGTCACCATGGAATTGGACATAAAGTGCAAACAGCAGAATGAATGGAATGAACATCTTGGCAATGATGCGCAAAATCAGATGGTCAGACATTGTCATCCTCCTGATGGTAATCAGTGTCTTCACGGCGGCGCATGCCGAGCAGGGCGTAGATGCTGATGCCTGCGGTAAAAATAACCGCAGTTTCACCCAGGGTGTCAAAACCACGATAGCTGGCCAGCACTGAGGTGACCATATTGGGCGGTCCCACTTCTGCAGGGGACTGCTGAATGTAACGTGGCGCCACGTGTTGGTGGATTGGTGCCATGGGATCACCGTAGTCGGGCAAGTCCATCGTGCCGTACACCAGTACCGAGCCGGTGACCACTACGACGAGTAACGCGATGAGGGGTTGGTAGGGGGGGCGTTTCTCTTCAGTACTGGTTAACGCCATGGTGGCCAGCATCAGGATGGTCGAGATGCCGGTGCCGACCGCTGCCTCAGTAAAGGCTACATCTACTGCATCCATGGTGACAAACAGACAGGCGCTGACCAGGCTGAAGATGCCGAACAGCATAATGGCGCAAAACAGTTTGCGGATCCGGGCAATGGCCAAGGCGGCAATGGAGAGAAACGTCAGCAGGATAATATCGATAAAAATATCCATCAGCGTTTATCCTTCCGACCCAGCAGCGGCTGCTGGTTGTTGTTCAGTGCGGTTTTTGCCAGAGCATGGCTGGCTGTCGGACTGCTCAACACCAGAAAAAAGAACACCAAACCCAGTTTGACGGTGATCAGTGACCAGCCGGCCTGCAATGCCAGCCCGAACAGAATAAGAAAAGCACATGCTGAATCCGTGACACTACTGGCATGCAAACGGGTGAAAAAATCGGGTAAACGGTAGATGCCGATGCCGCCGGTGATGCCGAGAAAGCAACCCAGAGCCAGACAGATTATGGAGAGACTATCAAGAAAAACCGTCATGAGGGCTCCTGTGCGTTTGTCTGGGCGGCGTCGCGCTGTTTGCGTTCAAAGAAACGCAATACGGCAATGGTGCCGAGGAAGTTGACCAGGGCATAGACCAGGGCAATGTCGAGAAAATCGGGGCGCTCGGTGAGAAAACCGAAAGCAGCGATAAATAATACCGTCTTGGTGCCGAACATGTTGACAGCCAGCAGGCGATCAAACGCGGTTGGTCCGACTATGGCACGGATCAGGGCCAGTCCCATGACGATCAGGATAGCAACGCAGGTGGCGGCATACATGCTTAAATCTCCAGTTGGCAGACGCGGCGGTCCATTTCGCCTTCGAGCAAATCCTCGGCAGCGCTCCAGGTCAAGGCATGAACTTCGAGCTTATCCCCCTCCACATTGACACACACTGTGCCGGGTGTGACTGTGATGGAGTTGGCGTACAGCATGACCCCGAGCGGTGTTTTCTGGTTGGCTGTCAGACAGACCATGGTTGGACTAATATCAAGGCGTGGCGACCAGATGCGCCGACATACGTCCAGGTTGGCTTTTGCCACTTCCCAAGCCAGCCACAACCAATAGAGAAAAATTTGGCCCGTCAGGTGGATCGGTTCCGCTTCATCGTCCACCACATCCATGCGCCAGGCGACAAACAGCGTCAATGCCAGAGATGCTGCTGCGCAGCCGAACATGAAGCCGGTATAGTGGCCGGAAAGCATCAGCCAGAACAGCCCCAGAGTCGACGCCAAGTAAATGAGATGTTTAATCATGATGGTGCTCCCCCCTGTATGGTGCCATCTAAATAATATAACACTGTTTTTTTTAAAGGGAAGGGTCGTTTTTCTAACCTTCACAAACCTGATTAAATGAGCAAAGATTATAAATATTGATTATCGAGTATGATCATGCTAGCGTAACATTAGTTTTTGCTATTGATAGATTATTTATGTGCTAGTGCTTTTCGAGGGTTCCTTGGACGTTCTGCTTATCCCATCGGTGTTATTGCTTCTTGCGGCCCTGTTGACCATGTATCTGCGGCGGGTTTTACGGGCCGAGGTGAGTGGTGAAACGATACCGCAGGTGAAAAAAATTCTCGTGCCAATGGCGGACCAGACCCTGTTGCTTCAATTGGAGCAGATGCTTGATTCGAGCTGTCGGCTGTTCTGGCATGTCAGCTTGAAGGATCTGTTGCGCATTGGTTGCAGTAGTGATTGGGGGGAGCCGGAAAAACAAGCGCAATTGAATGATCGCGAATTTACCTGTGTGATTTGTGATCGGGAAACCTTCTCGTTGCTGGCCGTGATTGATTATTGCCCGGCTCACGAAACTCCGGCAATTGCCGTAGATGATCTGATTCCAGGGGTGAAGATTCCAGTGGTGGTGGTGACCGAAGCCGATTGTGATCACGGCCAGTTGCGTCCCTTGTTACTCTCCCGATTTCCCGACTTGGAGTTGCGTCTGAGTTCTCCACTTAATACCCCATCTCAGGGCGCACAGCGCTCGGTATTTTCCTCATTCTGACACGGCGTACCCACACCCTTCCCCTGCCCGCGAGCTAAAGCCCTTGATCCACCCTTGTTTTCGGGTGTACAGTGTCACGGTTTTGCACTGTAACAACGGAAAGGAGAACGATCATGGCGTCGGTCGTCTCGCAAAAAGTCCGCTCCTTACTGGAGATGATCAAATTTTCCCACACGATTTTTGCCTTCCCATTTGCCCTGATCGGTGTGGTGATGGCTGCACAGGCCAATGGCGCGTTGCCGGGGATCGGTCAGGTGTTCTGGATCTGTATGGCTATGATCGGAGCGCGTTCCGGAGCCATGGGCCTCAACCGTTTGCTCGATGCTCACATTGATGGACTCAATCCGCGCACAGCCGATCGTCACATCCCGGCGGGTAAGGTATCGCGCTGGGAAGCCTGGCTGTTGGTCCTTGCCGCCTATGGCCTGCTGGTCCTGTCGGCTTGGATGCTCAACCCGCTGTGCTTTTACCTGTCATTTGTCGCCCTGTTTTTTCTGGTGCTCTATTCTTTTGCCAAACGGTTTACCGCCTATGCGCATGTCATTCTTGGTTTGTGCCTGGGGGCGGCGCCGGTTGGAGCCTGGATTGCCCTGCGCGGTGATATCAGTTGGTCGATTGTTATGATAGGACTGGCTGTTCTGCTGTGGGTGGCCGGATTCGATGTGTTCTACGCTCTGCAGGATGTGGAGTTTGATCGCGAGCAGGGCTTACATTCCATTCCGGTAAAACTTGGCGAAGAGGGCTCGTTCAAACTGGTGCGTGGATTTCACATCGGCATGATTGTGCTTCTGTTGCTAGCGTTTCCCGGCAGTGGTCTGGGATGGATCTACCTGCTCGGTGTCGCCGTGGTGGCGGCTATGTTGCTCTATGAGCACACTCTAGTCAAACCGGGGGATCTGAGTAAGATGGACGCGGCCTTTTTTACCATGAACGGCTACATTAGTGTCACGCTGTTTGTCTTCGTACTGCTTGATGTGGTGATTTTATGAAACACGTTGCTGTCGCCATTACCGGGGCCTCGGGGGCTGTGTATGGACTGCGTCTGGTGGATGAGCTGCTTAAACAGCGCTGCCGGGTGTCGCTGCTGGTGTCCGGTGCTGGCAGACAGGTGCTGGCCTTGGAACAACAGTTGGACTGGTCTGACGATGGGGCTGAACTGGAACAGCAGGCCCGCCGCTATTTCCATGCCGATCCCGCGTTACTGCATTGTTACGCGGAGCAGGATTTTACCGCACCGGTGGCCAGTGGGTCGGCTGCAGCGGATGCCATGGTGGTGATTCCGGCATCCATGGGCAGTGTCGGGCGTATTGCCTGTGCGCTGAGCAGCAACCTGATTGAACGGGTGGCTGATGTGGTGCTCAAAGAGCGTCGTCCTTTGATTATGGTGCCGCGCGAAACTCCGTTAAATACCCTGCACCTGCAGAACCTGTTAACCTTATCTCAAGCCGGGGCAGTGATTCTGCCTGCCATGCCGGCCTTTTACAGCCAGCCGCAGAGCATGGACGATCTGGTGGATTTCGTTGTCGGCAAAGTGCTCGACAGTCTTGGAATCTCCCATGCCCTGTTTACCCGCTGGGGAGAAGACTCATGATGGAATCAAGTGAATGTGTCGTTCGAGTGTGCGACAAAGTGGCGCGCGGCGAACGGATCAGTGATCAGGATGCCCTAGATCTGTTCAACAGTGACGATCTGTTCGGTATTGGCCAGCTTGCCGCTGAAATTAACGAAAAGAAGAACGGCAACCGGGTGTTTTTCAATGTCAATCGCCATCTGAACTACACCAACTTTTGTGTAAATCAGTGCCGCTTTTGTGCGTTTTGTCATGAGCCGGGCCAGCCGGGCGGCTATGCCTATCATCTCAGTGAAATTCTTGAAAAAGCTGCTGAAGCCAGTGCTGCCGGTGCTACCGAATTACATATGGTGGGCGGGCTGCATCCAGAACTGCCATTTGAATTTTATCTGCGCATGATCACCACGATCAAGGCCAATAACCCCAATCTGAAGATCAAGGCGTTTACGGCTGTCGAGGTCGATTATTTTTCCAAGATCTCCAAGTTGCCGGTGGAAACCGTTATTTCCGAGATGAAACGTCTCGGGCTTGATTCTACTCCGGGCGGTGGTGCCGAAATTCTCGGTGCCGAGGTGCGTCAACAAATCTGTCCGGAAAAAATCTCCGGGGAGCGTTGGCTGGAAGTGACGCAAAAGATTCATGAAGGTGGCTTGAAAAGCAACGCCACCATGCTGTTTGGCCATGTCGAAGGGTATGCTGATCGCGTCGACCACATGGCAAAATTGCGTGAACTTCAGGATCGAACCGGTGGTTTCCAGTCGTTTATTCCGCTGGCATTCCAGCCGGACAACACGCGTATTCCCAATGCCAAGGGGCCGGACGGGATTGATTGCCTGAAAACCCTGGCCATTAGCCGCATCTATCTGGATAACTTTCAACATATCAAAGCCTACTGGGTCATGCTCGGTCTGAAGATCGCCCAGGTGGCGTTGGCTTTTGGCGTTAACGATCTCGACGGTACCGTGATTGAGGAGAAGATCGGACACGATGCTGGCGCAGATTCTCCCCAGGAACTGAGCAAAGCCGAACTGCTGCGTCAGATCCGTGGCGCCGGCAAATTGCCCGTGGAGCGCGATACCCTCTATCAGCAGGTGCGGGTGTATGACGATGTTGCCGACGATTGAACAAAGAATCGACCAGGGCCAGGCCCTGACGCGTGACGAGGCGCTGTTTCTGCTGCGTGAGGTCGATCTACTTACCCTCGGCCGGTTGGCCGACGAGGTGCGCAAACGACGCCATCCCGACGGCCAGGTCAGTTTCGTGGTCGATCGTAATGTCAATTACAGCAATGTGTGTTGTTGTAAATGCCGCTTTTGCGCGTTTTATTGCGATGAAGACGATGATCAGGCGTATCTGCTTAGTTACGATGAGATTTTCGCTAAGGTTCAAGAGTTGGTTGATCATGGCGGCACTCAGTTGCTCATGCAGGGCGGTGTCCATCCCAGCCTGACCATCGACTGGTTTGAGGAGTTGTTCCGTCAGCTCACCGAACGTTTTCCCATGGTGCAGATCCATTCGCTGTCTCCGGCGGAGATCACCCAGATCGCCCATTTGTCGGGCTTGACCTTGCGCGAGTGTCTGCAGCGTTTGCAGCAGGCTGGATTGAAATCGATCCCCGGCGGCGGCGCCGAGGTCTTGGTCGATGAGGTACGCAAAGCGATTTCGCCCAACAAGATTGGCTGGCGGCAGTGGGCCGAGGTGATGGAAGTCGCCCATGAGCTGGGGATGAAGACCACGGCAACCATGATGTTCGGTTCCTGCGATACGGAAGAGCAGCGGGTTGAGCATCTGTTTCGGGTGCGCGAGATTCAGGAAAAACATGGTGGCTTCAGCGCATTTATCAGTTGGTCGTTTCAACCCACCAACACCGAGTTGGGCGGTGAAACCGCCACCGGTCAGGACTATCTGAAGATCTTGGCACTGTCGCGTTTGGTGCTCGATAACATCGATAATATTCAGGCCAGCTGGGTGACTCAAGGCGCACACATGGCTCAGGTCGCACTGCGCTTTGGTGCCAACGATCTCGGGGGCACCATGCTCGAAGAGAATGTCGTTGCTGCTGCGGGTGTGTCGTTTCGCATGACGCAACAGGAGCTGGTTGAACTGGCCCGTCAGGCCGGGTTCACTCCGGTGCGCCGGACCACCGGCTACGATGTGCTGGAAGTGTACGAAGGCCCTTTGAAAAAGGATGAGGCATGATTGTGTTACGAAAAGCGATTGCCGATATGGCCGGTTATGTGCCGGGGTTTCAACCGGCGGATGCCGACCAGTGGATCAAGTTGAACACCAACGAAAATCCCTACCCACCTTCGCCGAAGGTGGCTGAAGCGATTCGCGCCGAGTTGGGCGAAGATGGTGCCAGTCTGCGTCAATATCCCGATGCCGGCAGTCGTCGAGCGCGGCAGATTGCTGCGGATCTGTACGGTTTCGACGCCGACTGGCTGATCATGGCCAATGGTTCCGACGAACTGCTCAACAACCTGATACGCGCCTTTGCCGACGAGGGTGACGAGGTGGCGTTTGTCCATCCGTCCTATTCGTATTACGGCACCCTGATCGATATCCAGGGCGCCAAAGTAAAAACGTTTGCTCTTGATGCCCATCACAAACTGGTGGACTTCCCGGCGCGATATAGCGGCAAAATCTTTTTTCTCACCTGCCCTAACGCACCGCTGGGTTTCACCTTCAGCCTGGAAGAGATCGAAGATCTGGCGCAACGGTGTGACGGTATGCTGGTGGTGGATGAAGCCTACACCGATTTTTCCGATCAGACGGCCATGCCGCTGGTGAAAAAGTACGATAACGTGGTGGTGACACGTACCCTGTCCAAGAGCTATGCCCTGGCCGGTATGCGTCTTGGTTTGGCCGTGGCGCGACCCGAGGTGGTGGCAGCGTTGGATAAGATCCGCGATCACTACCACCTGGACCGTCTGGCTCTGGTGGCTGCCGAAGCCGCATTGCTGGATCAGGACTATCTGAAAAAAAGGGTGGCCCAGATTTGTGAAACCCGTGACTGGTTTGCGGCAGAATTGGAAAAGATTGGTTTTAGCATCATCCCCTCACAGGGTAATTTTGTCTTTGCCAGCCCGGGCGATGGTGATGGCGAGCGAGTCTATGAACTGCTCAAGAGCCACAAGATTCTGGTGCGTCATTTCAGTGATCCATTGCTCAAGCATGGTCTGCGCATCTCCATCGGCACTCGTGAAGAAATGGAAGCCACACTCAAGGTTTTGCAGCAGGGCTGATGACTGATCCCGTCAATGCGGCAGTGTTTCAGCAGCGATTGCTGGCGTGGTACGACCGTTGCGGCCGAGAGTTGCCATGGCGCCTGAGCCGTGATCCGTATCGGATCTGGCTGTCTGAAGTGATGCTTCAGCAGACCGGGGTGCAGGCGGTCATCCCCTATTTTGAACGTTTCGTTGACCAATTTCCCGATGTCGAAAGTCTGGCCAGCGCACCGCTTGATGCGGTGATCGAACTGTGGGCCGGTCTCGGTTATTATTCACGGGCGCGCAATCTTCATGCGGCAGCACAAAAGGTGTGTGAAGCGTTTCAGGGTCAGTTTCCGCACAGCGTTGATGCGCTGATGACTCTGCCGGGTGTGGGACGTTCAACTGCGGGGGCGATTCGTGCTATCGCCTTTGATCGGTACGGTGTGATCCTTGACGGCAATGTCCGGCGGGGGTTGTGTCGCTTGTTTGCCTGGCAAGATGATCCACGTAGTAGCGCTGCGGAAAAGCAGTTGTGGCAGTGGGCCGCTCAGTTGACACCACAACAGCACTGTCACGATTATGCGCAGGCGATCATGGATTTTGGCGCCACATTGTGCACACCGCGCCAGCCGAATTGTGTGGCGTGTCCCATGATCTCTTTGTGTCAGGGCTATCAACAGGGGATTCAAGACCAGTTGCCGCGTAAACGGCAACGTAAAACAGTGCCGTTGCGTCAGGAAGTGGCTGTCCTGGTGGAGCACAACGGTCGTTTTGCCGTCAGACAACGGCCTCTGACCGGTATGCTGGCCGGTTTGTGGGAGTTTCCGTCACAGAGTTTTAAACAGCCGCAATCTGCGCAGCAACTGGTGAATCAGGCCCGAATCTTGATTGGAAACGAAGATCAACCGTTGCAGACGCTGGGGGTTGTTCGTCATGTCTACAGCCACTTTCGTGTCGATGTGACCACGTTTTATCTGCAAGCGGATGTTCCGCTGGCGGAGTCTTTTTCTTCCTGTCGCTGGCTGACAGAAGCCGAGCTGACAGACTGGCCGCTGCATGGCAGCCACAAAAAAATTGTCGAAACGCTGCTGAAACAGCGTGAGAAATAAGGAGTTTAACTGAATGACGTTACCACCGATCCTGACCACGGATGATGCTGTTGTCGCTTTGGCAAAAGACCTTGAAACCTGCGCGGTCTTTGCCGTTGATCTGGAAGCGGATTCGATGCATTCCTATCAGGAAAAAGTGTGTCTGCTGCAGTTTACTTATCACGACACCACGGTCTTGCTCGATCCTCTCGCAGCAGGTGATCTTGCGCCGCTCAAGCCGGTGCTGGCTGACTCTTCCATCCGCAAGATATTTCATGCCGCAGATTACGATATCCGTTGTCTGGCGCGCGATTTTGATATTGAAATCAGAGGCCTGTTTGACACCATGATTGCCAGCCAGTTTCTTGGCGAGGAAAAGGTTGGTCTGGCGGATGTGCTCGGCAAGTACTTTGATGTGACTCTCGACAAGCGTTTTCAACGGGCTGATTGGTCGAAGCGACCCTTGTCCCCGGAGATGTGCCACTACGCAGCTGAAGATACCCGTCATCTGGAAAAACTTGTGGCGATACTTGAACCGGCACTAAAGGAAAAAGATCGTCTCTGGTGGGTGGAAGAGGAATTTCGCCTGTTGGAGCAGGCGAAATTCAGAGTGCATGATGGCCCGGCTTTTCTGCGCATCAAGGGCGCTGGGACCATGCCACCGCGAGCCCTGGCAATTCTCGAATGCCTGCTGGAGTGGCGTGAGAAAGAGGCGCAGCGGCGCGATTGCCCCGCGTATAAAGTCGTGGGTAACAAGCCGTTGCTCAGTGCCGCGCGCCACATGCCGACCACCATGGAGGCGTTGAAAGATCTCGAAGAATTTCCGGCGCGTCTGGCTGATCGTTATGGCCGAGCGGTCCTCAAACAGATCGAAACGGGACAGGCGGTGGACAAAGACCAGTTGCCCCACTTCCCGCGTCGCGAACGTCGAGTGCGTGATGTTGCCGCTGAAGAGCGTTTTAACCGTCTGAAAAGCTGGCGGAGCGACAAAGCCAAACAGTTGGAGATGGATCCGGGAATTGTGATCAATAATGCATTGCTCGAGGCGGTGGCGCGTAGCCAGCCTCGCAACGCTCAGGACCTGATGGCGATTGATGGCATGAAAGAGTGGCAACGCAAAGTGCTCGGACCGGAGTTGATTGCCAGCTTGCACGTGTAATTGCTTAATAGGTCGAAGTCGCCAGTTCGTCAATCAGTTCCAGGCTGTCATGTAAACTGTCCATGTCGAGTCTATCGAAATCGATGGTTGGGCACTGCTTCTGGTAACTGTCCAGGTCGCCTTCATTCTGCAGCAGATTGTGACTCAGGCAGACGATTTCAACGTGGATCTGTGACTCCTTGGCTTTTTCCGGAGCCGAGTAGTTTTTAATACAGTCGTGGAGTTTGGGCGACAGGTTCCAGCGCCGTGACAGCAGAGCTCCTGAATTCTGGTGAAAATCCTGCACCAGTTTCGGCAGTTGTGATTCTGGGATGTTGTTTTCGGGAAGGATCTGTAGTAACAGGATTTTCCCGATGTTATGGAGCAAGCCGCAGGTGTAGGCTTCTTCGATATCCTCTCCCAGTTGGGCGGCGATCTGTTCCGCCAGGCAGGCACAGCTCAAGGCGTGCTGCAACAGCAATGAAACGGTGTCCGGTTGTTTGGGCGAGTGGGCATTGGCGGCTTGGGCCAGGACAATGCCTATCAGACGTTCATGGGGGTAGAGTTCCATGGCCTGTTTTACCGTGACGCACTGTTTGGGTGGATGGGCCACTGAGGCATTGACTACTCTCAACAGATTGATACTGAGGACCTGATCTTTATGAACCAGGTCGAGGATCTCATCGCTGCTTTTTTCATCGTCTTCCCAGCATTTTTCCAATTTTGAGGCCGTTGTTGCCAGTAAGGGCAGGGTGAAATCATCAGCAACAATGGTCCGGGCCAGGTCGCGCAGGATGTCATCTGTGCTGGCAGTCCCCCCCTCCTGTCTGCCACTTTGCAGAATTTGAGTCAGGGCATCGGCTTCACTGATCTGAATAGGGCCTTCAAGGGCTTGCTTGGGAAGAAGGTTGGTGAATTCATAATTGCCGACCGTCCAGTTCATGACATCGGCCAGAGCCAGGTTGGCCAGGTCGGACAGGGCTTTTTGCAGTTTATCTTTGTCGAAGATGTTTTTTTGCAGCAGGCTGCGGGTGAATGCCACTCCGTTGCGTTTACTGTCTTTGAGCAGGAATCCGGCCCAGGAGCGGGTCAGGTCGCCGCGTTGAATCAGGTATTCGCCAACCCGTTCTCCCGGTTTGTTGGACGTGATATAAATCAGCTGGCCCTTGTTGAAATACAATTTTTTATCGACTCCCGCCTGAGTCAGGTTCAGCGTGCCGGTTTTCTGCTGCACGGAGCACTGGCGGAGGATTTCAGGCAGCGAGGTCGTGCTGAGGCTACCGTTGAGCGCACTCATGATGGCGTCTCCTTTTTATCTATTCGCATACTTATATTACATTTGGCTTATTTGTTAGCGGTTACGTTTTTTAACACTTGCCGTTGTCACTTGTCAGCTATTAAAACCTGTTTTCCGTTAGGTGGATGCAATAAGGTTAGCATATGGAAACCATCGCGCTATTTTTTATCGTTTTTTCAGCTTTAATGCATGCGTTATGGAATCTCCAGGTCAAGCAGAGTGGTGACAAGACCGTCTTTATCTGGTGGATGTTTGTCGCTTCCGGTTTTTTGATGAATGTGGTGATGGTGTTCCTTCCAGAGCCGTTTCCGGTTCCTCATGCACTGACGTGGTTGTGGGCGATTATCGGCGCCACATGCTTTGTTCTGTATCATCTGTTTAACGGTATTGCCTATCGTCAGGGTGATCTGTCTCTCACCTACCCGTTGGCACAAACCTCCATGATCTATGTGCCGCTGTGGGGGGTCTTCTTTCTGCATGAGCAGCTCACGGTGGGTGGTGTCATTGGAGTGTTGTGTGTGGTTGCCGGCGCCTACTGTGTTCAGTTGCCGGATTTCTCGCTGCACTCAATTCTGCGCCCGCTGCGTAATCTGTCCAACCCGTCCGTGCGTGCGGCGTTGGCGGCCGGATTTATCTACTCGATCGGCTCGATTGCCGACAAAAGCGGTGTCATGGATTACTCCCCTTTCTTTTTCACCTATATCCTGGTGATGATGATGGTGGTGATCATGTCACTGAACCTGTGCCGGAACCGTTACCGTGGCCGCATTTTACCGGAGTGGCGTCAGCATAAACGGCTCATTTTATCTTCAGGGCCGATTATGCTAGGGTCGTTTCTCACTTTTCGCTACGGTTTGAGCCTGGCTCCGGTCAGCTATGCAGTGCCCGTGCGTCAGGTGAATGTGCTGTTTGGTGTGTTGATCGGATTGCTGTTTCTGCGCGAATCGTATGGTCGTATGCGTGTGACCGCAGCCTGTCTGATTTTACTTGGTGTTCTCACGATTCATCTTGGAGGGTAAGGATGAAAAATCTGGCCAATTTTCTGTTTGAAGTGGGGATGCTCAAGCGCACACCTCGCAGTGGCTTTCAATTTCTCGGTTCCGGGGCGCAATCGGTCGCTGAGCATTCCTTTCGTACGGCGATGATCGGTTATACCCTGGCGCAATTGTCCGAAGGGGTCGACTGTGGGCGGGTGGTGATGCTGTGTCTGTTTCACGATGTTCCGGAAGCGCGCATTGGCGACTTGAACTACGTCAATAAGAAGTATGTCCAGGCCGATGAACAAAAAGCCATTGACGATCTGGCTGCCACGCTGCCGTTTGGTGAACAGTATAAGCAGACCCTCGGTGAATTTGTCGACAAGGAAACCCCGGAAGCCTGTTTGGCTCATGATGCCGATCAGCTGGAAATGATTCTGGCGCTCAAAGAATACAAGGACCTCGGTAACCGTTATGCGGACGAGTGGTATCCCTTTGCCGTACGTCGTTTGCAGACCGATGTAGCCCGTGAATTGGCGGAAGCCATCTGGACGACGGATTCCAGCCGTTGGTGGTTTGATGACAACAGTGACTGGTGGGTGCATGGAAAAAATGCAAAGGGAGTTGACGATAGCGGACAGAAGTGTTAGGAAATGTGGGTTTTTTGACGACAAGCGCTGTCCTGCCGGGCAAGCGATAAGGAGAGCAGGTCATGCTGGATATTAAGTTTATCCGTGAAAATCTCGAACAGGTTGAACAACGTCTGGCCACCCGTGGTTCGGAAATCCGCCTAGATGAGTTTCGTCAACTCGACACACAGCGGCGTGAGCTGCTTGGCGAAGTGGAAAGCCTCAAGGCTGAAAAGAACCGGGTCTCGGCAGTGATTGGCCAGACCAAGGATAAGAGCCAGGTCCAGGGTGAAATCGCTCGCATGAAAGAGGTGTCGGCCCAGATCAAGCGGATGGATGAGGAATTACGCGAGATCTCCGATAAGCTGTCGGCCATCTTGATGACCATTCCCAATCTGCCCGATGAGAGCATTCCTGTCGGCACCAGTGAAGACGATAATATCGAGATCCGTCGTTGGGGAACGCCGCGTGAATTTGCTTTTGAAGCCAAGGCCCATTGGGACATCGGTGAAGATCTGGATATCCTCGATTTCGAACGGGCGGGAAAGCTCACAGGTGCCCGATTTGCCTTGTATAAAGGCGCGGGTGCCCGTCTTGAACGCGCTCTGATTAACTTCATGCTCGACCTGCATACCGAGCAGCACAAATATGTTGAAATGCTTCCGCCCTTTATGGTAAACAGAGACTCCATGACGGGGACGGGCCAACTGCCCAAGTTTGAGGAAGACCTGTTCCACGTTGAAGGACCGGATTACTTTCTGATCCCCACTGCGGAAGTTCCTGTAACCAATATTCATCGAGATGAAATTTTAGGTGCAGAACAGCTGCCATTGTGTTATACCGCGTACACTCCTTGCTTCCGCAAGGAAGCCGGATCACATGGTCGTGATACCCGTGGGTTGATCCGCCAGCATCAGTTCAACAAGGTTGAGCTGGTCAAGTTCGTTGCTCCCGAGAACTCGGATGCTGAACTGGACAAATTGCTGGCTAACGCCGAAAAGGTTCTCCAGCTTCTTGAGTTGCCTTATCGCGTTGTTGATCTGTGTACCGGAGACATCGGCTTCTCTGCAGCACGCACCTTTGATATTGAAGTGTGGTTGCCGGGACAATCCGTGTACCGCGAGATTTCATCGTGTTCGAACTTTCGGGATTTTCAGGCCCGTCGCGCCGCGATCCGTTATCGCCGTGAAGAAGGTGCCAAGCCGGAGTTCGTACATACCCTCAACGGTTCAGGACTGGCCGTTGGTCGCACCCTGCTGGCGATTCTTGAGAACTACCAGCAACAGGACGGCAGCGTGATCGTTCCGGAAGTATTACGCCCCTACATGGGTGGCCTGGAGCGGATCACGGGAAAATAAGTTAAGTACGGAGGAGTGGCCGAGTGGCTTAAGGCGGCGGTCTTGAAAACCGTTGTACGAAAGTACCGTGGGTTCAAATCCTACCTCCTCCGCCATTTAGTTAAAGCATCCGCTGGATAGGATTTGAAGCGGAGCGAACGCCGACTTAATGTCGGAAGAGCGGACAGGATGTCCGCGGCAGAGAGCGCAGGGGAGCTGACGCAGGAGCCAACATAATGTTGGCGACGAAGTGGGCAAATCCTACCTCCTCCGCCATTTAGTTAAAGCTTCTGCTGATCATAATTCAGCAGGGAGTACAGCGCATAAGCACAACGGAGAGGTGGCCGAGAGGCTGAAGGCGGCACCCTGCTAAGGTGTTATACGGGCAACTGTATCGAGGGTTCGAATCCCTCCCTCTCCGCCATTTATTAAAAGCAAACTTCGTTGGGATTCGAAGCGGAGTGAGCGCCGACTTAATGTCGGAAGAGCGGACAGGATGTCCGCGGCAGCGAGTGTAGGTGAGCCGACGCAGGAGTCAACGTGATGTTGGCGACGAAGTGGGCGAATTCCTCCCTCTTCGCCATTTATTTTCAGCAAAGCAAAAAAGAGTGTTGACAACCTCGCTCAAATGCGAGATAACCATCACCCGTTGCGCCAGTAGCTCAGCTGGATAGAGCGTCTGACTACGGATCAGAAGGTCGGGAGTTCGAATCTTCCCTGGCGCGCCATTTAAAAAATAGAGACCCAGTTCACATCAATGTGAGCTGGGTCTTTTTTTTTCAATTTTTCACAGAAACCCTTGTTGGGTTTTTGCCAAATTAAATTGCTGGTTTGAAGAGCCTTCTTTCGTTATGTTGTCTTTTATTAATTTCAACGATGGCTTGGGGGGGATTTTGCAGAAAAATTTATGGACTCGTGTTTTACCTTTTGCTTTGTATATGGCGTTTATCGGAATTGAAGATGGGCTGCGTTACCTCGTCGGCCAGTCTGGCGATTTTTCAGAAGCGAGTTTTCTCTACCTTTATCCGGTTAAAGTGGGGTTGGTCGCTGCTGTGTTGGTGGTTTGTTGGCGCCACTATCGCGAGGTGCGGTTTTCCGACCTCCTTCAATGGCGGCATACCGTGTTGAGTATCGCTATTGGTGGAGGGATTTTCTGGTTGTGGATCCATATGACCTGGGACTTCGCAACATTGGGGGAGTCGCAGGGATTTAACCCTAATTTTTTTGCGGAAGAGGGCATGCGTGAGATGATGGTGATTGCGCGTCTTTTTGGTGCTGTTTTGGTGGTGCCGGTGATGGAGGAGATTTTCTGGCGCTCATTTTTGATCCGCTATGCCATTGATGGAAATTTTATGCAGGTGGCTATTGGTCGGTTCAGTGTCTTTTCCTTTCTGGTAACGACCGTTTTATTCGGGTTGGAGCATCACCTGTTTCTTGCAGGTATGGCCGCAGGCGCGTTGTTTAATTTTCTTCTGTATCGAACTCGCAGCATTGCTCAGTGTATCCTCAGTCATTTCGTTGCAAATCTGGCTTTGGGGCTTTATGTGTTAAGAACAGAGCAGTGGCAGTTCTGGTAACGTATGATGTTTCATAGGCTGTAGCGACCACCGATTACTCTAAAAATAATCCCCCGGCTTTTGTCGGGGGATCTGGAGTCCTCGATGGTTTTTGAGCACGTTTCTTTCAGTGTATTTAACTTTTGGTTCTGTAGATCAATGAAAGCTCCTGCGGCGCTCTTTGCCAAAGTAGTGGTGTTCGTCGGAATCGGGCTTTCGGATCGGGTCCTGGCCAACAACAGCCCAGCCGTTAGCACGCAAGAACTTCCGAATCTCTCCTGACATCAGTTTGTTGTCAAGCATGTCCGGCTTGACGTAATCATATTGCCCTCCGAAGTACTGAACATAGATCATCATGTGAATCTCCTTTAGGCATTAACAAATGCTAAAATTTGCGTTATAGATAATAGGTGCGTAAAATTAGAATGTAATAAATAATATAAGCAAAAGTTGTGCCGGGCATTGCTGGGCCGCCCAGTTTGGACTACTCTTGCTAAGTCGCAGTATTTATGAGGGTTGTCTACCGGGAGCCCTTCATTCATAGGGAGACTTTTATTGTTGTTAAGAATTTCGACAGTTTTTGTCGGAATTTTTAACGTACGGAGTGCTAATTCTTTTGCCCTTCCTTCACTCAAAACAAATCAATGGGTTGTAAAAATATTTGATGTGCGTCTTTACAAAAAATGAGTGCCTATGATCGATTGTCATTGTCATATTCTTCCGGGGCTTGATGATGGTTGTCGCACTGAAAAAGAGTCCATAGCGATGGCACGACAACTGGTGACAGCAGGTTTTTCGCGGGTCTTTTGCACTCCGCATTGTATTACTGGCTTGTATGATTTTTCCGGTGAACAGGTTAGTGCTGCAGTTGCGGCGTTGCAGCAGCAGCTTGATCGTGAGGGGATTGCTCTGCAGCTGGAAACAGGTATGGAATATTATCTGGATGATTTTTTTCTTGGTCGTCTTGAGCATCCAATGCCACTGGGCAAAACAAATCTGTTGTTATTTGAACTGCCTTCATCAGGGGATGTCCGCATGCTGCCGCAAGCTGTGTGCGAGATAAAAAAAAGAGGTCTGAAGCCGGTTCTGGCGCATCCTGAACGGTTTTTTGCCGGCAAACTTCAGCTGACTGTGGTTGACTTTGTTCAACGTTGGTTGACTCGTCATCCTGCGGATCTGTTGCCTGTTGCTTTGCGTGATGTGGTGGATCAGGGCTGTTTACTGCAGGCGGATCTCGGTAGCTTTAACGGTGTTTATGGCGCCAATGCCAGACGACTGGCAATGCTGTTGCAGCAACATGGGATGTATGCCTGTATCGGTAGTGATGGACATAATCCACGTCAGGCAGAAAGAATTCTCCGGGATAATTACTGGCTGGTTGAACTGGGGTGTCAGCGAGATCGGAAATTCTCGTGTGGAGCTGATGTAGGATTGAAAGGGATTGTTTAATCGCATGTTTGGTTGAGAATGCTTGCACGGTGGTTGCTGGATCGGTTTTTGATCCAGTTGGGATGGAGAACGATTTCAACAGAAATGAGCCTCTTTGGCATTACATGTGCTTACTTTATGTCGTAGAAAAGGATGAAACAGATGGTAACAATTGAGGATATTCGTAGCGGGAAAAGCAAGGTTGCTGTTGTCGGGCTGGGATATGTAGGGTTGCCTCTGGCCGTTGCTTTTGGCACTTGCTGTGACGTGATCGGCTTTGATATTGATCAAAAGAAAATTGAAGACCTTAAACAGGGGTATGATGCTACCGGGGAGGTGAGTTCTAAAGATCTGGCAGCGACAAAAATTACCTATACCGCCGATGCTGCTCAATTGAGTGAGGCTGCGTTTATTATTGTTACGGTGCCGACCCCTATTGATGCGAATAATAATCCGGATCTGACGCCGGTGCGTTCAGCATCGATCACTGCGGGGAGATATCTACAGTCGGGCTCCATTGTTGTTTATGAATCGACGGTCTATCCCGGGGTGACGGAAGAGATCTGTGTGCCGTTGCTGGAGGATTATTCCGGTTTGCAGTGTGGCCGGGATTTCACCGTGGGCTATTCACCGGAGCGGATCAATCCGGGCGATAAAGTTCACACCGTCGACAAAATTATCAAGGTTGTTTCCGGACAGGATGAAGCGACTCTCGATACCGTCGCAGGTGTGTATGAAATGGTTATTACTGTTGGTGTCCATCGCGCCAGCTCGATCCAGGTCGCGGAAGCAGCCAAGGTTATTGAAAATACCCAGCGTGATCTCAACATTGCGTTGATGAATGAATTGTCGATTATTTTTGGAAAATTAAATATTCCAACGCGTGATGTTCTTGCGGCCGCAGGGACGAAATGGAACTTCCTGCCGTTCACTCCGGGGCTGGTTGGTGGTCATTGCATTGGTGTCGATCCCTACTATCTGACCCATAAAGCCGAAGAGATTGGTTATAACCCCCAGGTGATTCTCGCCGGTCGGCGGATCAATGACGGTATGGGGAAATATGTGGCTGAAAACACTGTGAAAAAAATGATTCGTGCCGGTAAAACCATCAAAGGAGCCCGGGTTCTGGTGTTGGGATTAACGTTTAAGGAAAATGTCCCTGATATTCGCAATACCCGGGTAATTGATGTTGTCCGCGAACTTGAAGACTACGACATCGATGTTATTGTCAATGATCCCGTGGCTGATCCGCAGGAGACGTTGCACGAATACGGCATTGAGCTGACCTCGCTGGAAAAGGTCGGTCCGGTCGATGCGATTGTGTGGGCAGTTGCCCATGAAATTTATAAGTCGATCTCCTTTGATGAGATGAAAAGAATGTGCAGCAACGGCAACAGCCAAGCGGTGTTGATTGATGTTAAGGGGTGTATTTCTCCCCAGCAGGCTGAAGCTGAAGGTTTTATCTACTGGGCATTATAATCACAATGGCGAATATTTGGCGTGAGCTCTTTGGGCTGTAAAGGTGACTTGTTGTGATGGATTATGATGCATTAAAAGCTGAACTTAAACAGACTCCGAAGGTGTGGTTTGTGACGGGCTGTGCCGGTTTTATCGGGTCCAATCTGGTTGAGACGCTGTTGACGTTGGACCAGAGTGTGGTTGGTCTTGATAATTTTTCTACCGGCTACCCACATAATCTGGACGAAGTGCAACAGCGTGTTTCTCGTGAACAATGGCAATGTTTTACCTTTGTGGAAGGGGATATTCGCGAGCCTGAGGTTTGTCAACGGTTGTGTTCGGGGGTTGATTACGTACTTCATCAGGCGGCTCTGGGGTCTGTTCCGCGATCCATTAATGATCCGCTTGCTACCAACCAAAGTAACATCGATGGCTTTCTCAACATGATTCTGGCCGCACGTCAGGCAGATGTTGCAAGTTTCACCTATGCGTCTTCCAGTGCAGTGTATGGCGATCACAGTGCGCTACCAAAGGTGGAAGAAGTGATCGGAACGCCGCTATCGCCCTATGCCGTGACAAAGTATGTTAACGAGGTCTATGCCGGAGTGTTTGCCAAGACCTATGACTTCAACTGTGTGGGATTGAGATACTTCAATGTATTTGGTCCGCGTCAGGATCCGACAGGGGCTTACGCTGCCGTCATCCCGAAATGGGCTGCAGCGATGCTGGCAAATGAGCCTGTTTACATCAATGGCGATGGTGAAACAAGTCGGGATTTTTGTTTTATTGACAATGTCATTCAGGCCAATCTGCTGGCCGCGCACGCCGTGCCGGAGGCAAAAGATCAGGTCTATAATGTTGCTCTGGGAGATCGCATTACCCTCAATGAGCTGTTTCGTGCGATGCAGGTGGCAATGCAGCATCATGGTGTCGCTTATGCGCATGAGCCGGTTTATCGTGATTTTCGCGCCGGAGATATTCGCCACTCCCAGGCAGATGTGGCCAAGGCACAACGGCTTTTGAATTACGCTCCTCAATATCGGGTGGCTGCCGGGATCGAAGAAACTGTTGCATGGTATGTGGAAAAATTTGGACTTTAATGGTTCTTGACCTCTAACGACCGACTTACCTGAATGGGCATGAGGGCGCATTTGGTCTTTACCCTGGCCAGGGAGTACGACTGATGTTTACCCCGGACGAAATTATTCCCGTCTTTGCCGGAGGTGGCACGCGGCTGCCTGCCTATGTTGGAGTACTGCGCGCTCTGGAGCAGTTACCGATTCGTATCAGTCGCATGGTCGCAACGTCAGGAGGGAGTGTGGTGGCGGCTCTGTACTGCGCCGGTCTGCCCGTCGATCGTTTGCAACAGTTGGCTCTTGAGGTTGATTTTGCCCAGTTCCGTGGTTTTTCATTGCCCAGTCTGATTCGCAGGGGCGGATTGTCATCCGGTGAGCGTTTTGAGCAGTGGATGGATGAACAACTGCAGGGGGCGACGTTCCGTGACTTGCCGATTGATCTGCATGTTGTGGCTACAGATGTTTTTTCACAGCAGCCGGTGGTTTTTGATCGTGAAACCACTCCAGATTTCAAAGTTGCTGCCGCTGTGCGTTGTTCGATAGGCATTCCGCTCTTTTTCACCTACAAGCCCTTTGGTGAAAAACTCCTGGTCGATGGCAGCATTCTGGCTGAAGATGCGCTGCGCCAGGATTGGGGTGGCCATGGCAAGCCTCTGGTGTTTTTTCGTCTGCGTTCCTCGCGCAGCCACCGCGAAACCTTCCGCAACCGTTTTTTCCCTCTGCCGGAATATATCCTGATGCTGATTCGGACGTTTTTGACCTCATTGTCGCGCGAATATGTGGCGGATCTGTATTGGTCAAAAACCCTGTTGATCAAAACTGAGGAATTTTCCCCCCTGGAATTCTCACTTTCTCGCCCGGCGAAGGACCGACTCTACCAATTAGGCTATCAGACAACGCTGGACTATCTTCCTCTCAAACTGGGGCGGTTAAAACAGCAAAGTCAGGATTCTCACGCGTCTGAATCAACGGTGCTGCCGTAAGAATTTTGCCCCTTAGAGCTTTACTTTGAACCTTTTCTCGCTATGGTTTTAAGATCATTAAACAAGTTTTTTCTAATGGTTTTGGATGGCGTTTTTGGACGTGTCAGGGAGATAAACTTTTGATGAACATCACGTTGTTCGGAAAACAAATGACCCGTGTGAAATCTGTTGCGATTTGTCTGGGTCTTTTCGGCGTGCTTGCCACGGATTGTGGCGCTACGGATAATGCGACTTCTCTGACAGCAAAACAGGTGGCGGAGCGGGTTTATCATCGCGATGTTGGTGAGGATATGGAGATGGTTGGCACCATGGAGCTGATCAGTAAAAGCGGCCATGTGCGCACCCGCCAGATGACAACGCGGCGAAAAGACACACCTGATGAGCGTAAGGTGATGATTCGCTTTCTCTCTCCAGCCGATATCAAAGGGACCGCTTTTCTGGTGATTGAAGATGTGCAGGATCATTCCACGCGTCAGCATCTTTATTTGCCGGCGCTCAAACGAACTCGTCGGATTGTTGCGGCTCAGCAAGGACGCAGTTTCGTGAACTCGGATTTCACCTACGAAGACATGCAGCGTCATCCTTTGGATGAGTGGACCTATCGGCTGGACGCGGAGCAAATGATTGCCGGACGCAATTGTTATCAACTGATCAGTACCCCGAAGCCCGACACGGAAACGCAATACCGCAAGATTGCCTCTTGGATCGACAGGGAGACTTTCTTGCCGTTGAAAACCATTTTTTGGAACAAAAAGTCACAACCGTTCAAAACATATACAGTACAGACATTCAAGATCGTCGACGGAATAGCGACGGAAATGGACGTGCTGATGGAAGACCATGACGATGAGCATAAAACGCGGCTGAAAACACAAACCGTTCGTTATAACTGCGGTTTGCCGGATCATCAGTTCACGACACGCGCTATGGAACGTTAAGTGGTGGGCTTGGGGGATGGATGTGAGATATTTGACACGACAGCGGTTGAGTGAGACGACGGGCTCGACGTTTTTTGTCGGTCGTTTGTTGCAACTGTTCGCAGCGGTGGCGTTGTTTTTCGTTATTGATGTTGCTCCGTTACATGCCGCCCAATTGAAAACCATCCATTACGACTCCTCTGCACACGCCACTGTAGTCACGCTCGAGCTTGACGCACCGGTCCATTTCGTCCGTCATGATCTGCCGGCGACAGACCACCTGTCGCCGCGGTGCTATCTTGACCTTCAGTCAACGCAGCCGGATAAAATGCTGCCATGGCAACGACATGTTGGGGATGAACGTCTGGAAAACATTCGTCTTGGCGTTCATGGCAAAACATTGCGCATTGTTTTCGATCTGCAACAACCATTGAGTTGCCAAGTGCTCTCGACGCCAAACAGCCCGATGATTGTTCTGCAGTTTTCCCATCAGAGCTCGGACGGGCTTGTTCCAGAGGTGCCTGATGCCTCTGTTGTTCTTGATGCGTTACCCGCTTCAACGGATAAGGAGTCCGCCGCGAGCGTTGTGCAACAACCGAGTGTTTCGGACCCGTTTTTTTCTGTTGAACCGATTGAGGATGTTGCCGCGTCACAAGGGCCTTTTTTGGCGGTTTCCACCTGGGGAGAATTGCAGGGCTATACAGCGTATGATGTGGACAGCCAAGGTGCTGAAGATGATGATTTTTACCGTTTCCAGGCGCGTTTTGGCGCAGATCTGGAGAAGGCGTTTTCACAACAGCCTCTACACGGTCGTGTGACGGTAGAAGTGGACCGACTCTACTACGATGCTGAAGCCGCTGATGAGGATACCGATGTTACGCTCTACGAAGCGTATCTCTCTTTGAATCGACCGCAGTGGGATCTTTCTGTGGGCAAACAACGGGTTCGCTGGGGGAAGAGTGACCAGCTCTCACCGTTGGATTGCATCAATCCCGAAGATTTGCGTCAGTTTGTCACCATTGATCTCGAAGACCGCAAAGAGCCATCGTGGCTGGTTCGCCTACGGACCTATGGCAAGGTTGTTTCTTTTGAAGCGATTGTCAGCCCCTGGTTTGAAGAATCTGAGATTGATTATTTTGATTCCAACTGGGCTCTTTACCGCAATCTGCGGCAATCGATTCTGACTCATCCCGCACTCTCTTCTGCGGCTAGGGCCTATGCTGGAGATTTGCGTGTCCATGAAGAAAAACCCTCGGATTCTCTTGAGAATATGTCCGGTGCCTTTCGCATGAGCTGGCAGACTGATCAAGCGGATTATGCTCTGAGTTATCGCTATGGTTGGGAGACTTTGCCGACTATTGTCAGCTTTCCTGTCAAGAATATCCGTTATGACGGTGATCCGGAAACGGATCCGATCACATTGCTGGGTAGCGCCGTTTTGACAGATGAAGCGGTTGAAGCACGTTTCAGGCGGCAGAAGGTCGTTGGCGCGGAGTGGGAGACAACTTTTGACCTGATCGGCTTCCGTGGTGAAGTTGCCTACATTGACAAGGTGGCGTTTCTCACCTCTGAATTGATTTCAAGTCGTCATGAGGTAGGGCAACTGGTGACTGGTATTGATTATACATCAGAAACGGAGTGGTATTTCAATGTGCAGACTTCTTGGCTGCACATTTTCCACTACGATAAAGAGCTGCTTTATTTTGACGAGGATACGGTTGCCCTGCTGGGAGAATTGCGCAAATCGTTGTGGCGCGGCAATCTTGATATCGCGACTCGGTTCAACTATACACTCAGCGATGGCAGCAGTTATGTGCAGCCCAATCTGACTTTGAAATATTTTCCCAATACCGAGTGTGAACTCGGCGTGAATATTTTCAGCGGCGATGGAGAGACGTGGTTGGGCTCCTATGATCAGGCGGATCAGGTTTATGCCAAACTCAACATTGTGTTTTAGAGGGAGTTAGCACAATCCTCAATGTAAATGGCCCGTTGGCTTTTCGATTTCACAGCCTACACCCTTAAATGGTGGCGATAATGATCCGTAATTTTGTCGATAAAAATTGTCAGGCCATTTTCAAATCGCCCGGGCTCTATCTGCTTGTCCTTATCTTCCTGACCGGAATTTTTGGTTATTATTATGCGACTTTGCCTTCTGAAACTTCCGTCGAGTCGCTGATTGTTGAAGATGATCCTGATCTGCGTTTCTATGAGCAGTACAAAGAGCAGTTCGGTGAAGACCAGTTTCTGGTCGTGGCATTTTCGACTGACGATATTTTTGATTCCTCCATTCTGTCTTACCTTGATGAACAGACCGTGCGCCTGGAGTCTCTGCCGGAAGTTGATGATGTTGTCAGTCTGAGCAATGTTGAGAGGTTTGTCGGTTCCGACTACGATTTTATGGTTGAGCCGCTCTATAATGTTTTACCTGCAAACCCGAGCCAAGAGAATCAGGTGCGGGAGCAGGCTCTGGACAGCAGCCTGATTGGCGGTCGCCTGGTCAATTCAACCTCAACAGCCACCCTGTTGTTGATTCGCCCCATCCGGAGCGATGATCCGCGTTTTGATGAACGGCTGGTCGACAAAGTCGAAGCACTCTTTGCTTCAAGTGCGTCGCCATACCAGGGATTTGCCTGGCATGTTGCCGGTTGGATCAATACCGATGTCAATATGAGTCGCTTTATGAATCGCGACATGTTGGTGTTCATGCCGATGACATTTGCCTTGCTGGTGATTCTGGTTGCGTTTGCTCTGCGCAATGTCTGGGCGATTGTCTTGTCCATTGCCAATGTCGGGGTGTGTCTTGTTTGGGCTCTGGCGTTTTTGAATTTGATCGGCGGGGCCATGAGTCCGATCACCTCGATTCTTCCGCCTCTGATTATGGCTCTGGCCGTGTCCGACAGCATTCATGTTTTTACCGTATTTTTGAAACAGAATCGCCATGACGCAGCAGTCACCGATACCATACGTCGCACTCTGGTGCATTTGGCGGTTCCCTGTTTTCTCACCAGTTTTACCACCGCCATTGGGTTTGCCTCCCTCGCGGTTAGTCAGGTTCCGCCGATTCGACACTTCGGTTTGGCCGCAGCTGGTGGAATGATGGCCGAGTTTCTGTTGACGATGACGCTGATTCCAGTGGGGATCTGTTTTTTGCGCCATAAAACCGGGTTGAAAGGTCCTGCAAAAGAGAAAAAAGTTGTGTTACGCCGTTCGCTGAAACGACTTTCCAGTCAGTTGGTTGCGCATCACAGTGTGGTTGTCTGGAGTAGCGTCGTGCTGATTGTGTTGTCGATCTGGGCCGCTTTGTCGATTGAGGTGGAAACGAATCTGTTGAGCTATTTTAAAGCCAACAGTGCCGTATCTCAGGCGTCGCGGTTTGTGGATCAGCAACTTGGTGGTGTCGAGACGATAGAAATTTCCCTCATGACACCGGATGCGGACCAATTGCTGGAACCACAGACTCTTGCCATTGTTGAGGGTATTGAGCAGTATCTCGAGCGGCAGCCGATTGTCAGTCAGGTCTCGTCAGCGAATGATTTCTTCCGTGAAATGAACAAGGCGTTCCATAATGATGATCCGCGCTTTTTTTCTTTGCCGCAGAGTCGGGCGATGGCTGCCCAATACCTGTTGTTGTATGACGGGGATGAGCTGGAAAGGTTCATGGATGGCGAGCGTCGTTGGACAAGGGTCTCCGCACGGATTACCGAACATCGTTCCAGTGTTGTCGCCGAGTATTTGCACCACCTCAATGTCTACCTGCAACAGGTCGCTGAACCGGAGGGGTTGACCGTCCGAATCACTGGAAAAACCCTGATGGTCAACAAATTGATCCATTTGATCGTTAACAGCCAGGTGCAAAGTCTGGCTTTGGCCTTGGTGCTGATTCTGCTGACGACAGTATTTATCTTTCGCTCGATCAGGCTGGGGGTGATTGCTCTGATTCCTAATCTGATTCCGATTTTACTCAACTTCGCGGTGATGGGAGTTTTGGGCATTCCTTTGAACAGTGCCACGGCAATTATTGCTGCAGTCGCAATCGGCATCGCCGTTGATGATACCATCCATTTTATCTGCAATTATCAACATCTCAGGCAGAGTGGAGGAACGGTTGCCGCAGCGGTTGAACAGACTCTTGTTGATAAAGGGCATCCCATTATTATCACCTCGTTGATCATGGCCGGGGCTTTTGCCATTCTGCTGTTTGCCAGTTTCGTTCCAACCATTCAATTCGGCTTTCTCTGCTCCTTGATCATGCTTTTTGCCGTGGTGGCTGACCTGATTGTTTTGCCGGCGATTTTCTTAAAATTTGAATCAACATTATAATGAGGGGGCGCGTGATGAAATCCTGTAAAAACTGTTTATTGCCAGAGAGTGTTGAAGGCACCACTATCGCCAGTGATGGCGTGTGTAATTTTTGCAAAGACTACGACAAGAAAGTGGTTGAGAGCAAAGAGCAGGAGCGCCAGAAGTTTGAAGAAGACCTGGAAAAAGCCTTGCAGGAGTGTCGTGGTGTCGGTGAATATGATTGTCTGGTTCCCTTTAGCGGCGGCAAGGACAGCGTCTATCTGCTCTATAAGCTGAAGGTCGAGTACAAGCTCAATGTGCTGGCCTATACGACCAACGCCAATATACCCGATCTGGCGTGGAAAAATATTCGCACGACGCTGAAAAAACTCGATGTTGATCACATCTCCTACAGCCCGTCTCCGGCTCTGTATAAAAAGCTTTTTAACTATCTGTTTCAGCACCAGGAACAGCGTGGTGCCGTCTATACCATCTCCTATGTTTATGCCCCCCTGTTTGAAGGTGATGCGATCCGTTTGGCCAAAGAGAAAAATATTCCCCTGGTGCTTGCCGGCTACTCTCCGGGACAGCCCGAACCGGAACGGATGTTGTACGAGTTTGCGCCGAAGTTGATCCAAGAAACCGACTGGACGCCACCGGCGTTGAAGTCTTCAGGAGTCTTTAGTCAGGACGAATTGCGCTATTTTTTCAATCCGCACGATTACCCGCAAGGGACGCAGTTCCCGCGCTACCTGGCTCCCTTTCACGCCTGGCCGTACAGTCAGGATAAAATCATGTCTGAAGTAGTGCGTTTAAAACTGGTGCCCAGCACACGTCATACCAACCCGATTTTGACCAACTATCCGATCAATTGGCTGTGTATGTATTCTGACCTCAAACACTTTGGCTATAACCCCTATCAGCCCGAGTTTTCAGCCTTGATTCGTGAAGGCAAAGCCAGCCGTGTGTATTGGCAGATCATGCGACCGATCGTTAATACCATGATCGACAAGAAAATTTTGTTGGGGCGTGAGGTGAGCCGCTGTATGAAATGGCTGGATCTGACGGAAGAGGATTTGAAAATCACTTTGCCTAAAGGAGCGTATGATCCCGAATGGTAACCACGGACTGCAACATGTTGATTGATCAGGTTGAGACCGTATGTGGCCTTCTCTCCAGGCGTGTGGAGTGCTCTGGAGCTGAGCGCTGCCTGTTTTTTAAAGAGGAGCGGCAATGGCGGGGATTGACTTGGGACGAGTTCAACGATTTGCTTGATAAAATGATGGCTTATTTGCATCAGGCCGGGTGCCGTCCCGGTGACCGGATTGGCATAATGGCCAAGACCAGCTTGCTCTGGGATCTGTGCCACTATGCGATTCTCAAGCTCGGCGGTGTTGTTGTCGGTCTCGATCCTCATGATACTGCCGAGAATGTGGTACACATCATTGGCCAGGCCAAAATCCGTGGTGTTTTCGTGGACAGTGATGCGCTGGAGGAAAAAATGGCAGCCCATGATGGCGCTCTGTTCTTCATTTTGCAGGGTGAATATTGTTACGCTGACGGGTTGCGTATTTCTGGTCAGGAGAGGAGCGCGCAAGGAGATATCCCACTGGCAAAGGTTGCGAAAGATAGCCCCGCCACGATTATTTTTACCTCCGGTACAACCGGAACCTCAAAGGGGATTGTTTATAGCCATACTCAGGTAATCCAAGCCTGTCGCGCCATTTTGTCCCGTTATCACGATGTGGCATCCGATGCTCATTTGCCCTGTTGGTTGCCCTTGTCCAACCTGTTTCAGCGCATGTTGAATTTTGCCGGGATTTCCGTGGGGGCGAAACTGTTTTATGTTGCCAATCCGATGGAGATTGTTCAACAGCTCCCGGAAATTAATCCTGATGTACTGATTGGTGTGCCCCGTTTTTACGAGAAAGTTCACGAAGGCGTGATGCAGACGATGAACCGGCAACCCTGGCCGGTGAGAAAGTTGTTTGCCGTTTGCCTTTATCTGCGCAGAGCCAATGCCGTTCAGGAAACAAGTTCTGGTCCTGGGAGCTGGAAACAAAAACTTGCTGACCTCCTGGTGTTGAAACGGGTTCGGCAACGCATTTTCGGGACTCGTCTTCTTTATGTTATCAGTGGATCCGCTCCCATGCCGCTGTGGTTATTGCGCTGGTATCAGTCGTTGGGTGTTCTGGTTCTTGAGGCCTATGGGATCAGTGAAAATATCATTCCCATCGCCTGTAATTCATTAGATGGCTACCGTTTTGGAACCGTTGGTAAGGTTCTGCAGGAAAACACCGTGCACGTGGCTGAGGATGGTGAAATTTTTGTCAAAGGTCCTGGCGTATTTGAGGGTTATTTGACCGGTGATGCACAGGACAAATTAACGCTGGATGGCTTTTTGAAAACAGGTGATGAAGGAAGTCTTGATGCCGAAGGCTTTGTCACGTTGCAGGGGCGCAAGAGTGATTTTTTTAAAACCTCTACCGGTAAAAGGGTTAGCCCGATGGCGCTTGAGGCTGCTTTGCTGCAATTGGATGCGTTTGAGCATGTGCTGGTCATTGGGGAGGGGAGAAAAGTCCCAATCATTCTGGCGACACTGGCGCAGGAGAGTGGAAAGGGCCTTGCCGAGGTCGAATCTCACGTGGTGCGTGCCAAGATCAATGCCTTAGCCAAAGAGATGTTCCCCAGTGGTTTGAGGCCTGCTGCCGCTGTTCTGTTGCCCCACTCTTTCACTCTTGCCGGGGGGGAGCTGACCGCAAATTTGAAACTGAGGCGCAAGGTGATTTCTGAAAAATATGCCCAGCTCATTGATGATGTTTATCAGCGCATTAGCGCGAAGGATCTCCCTGTTGAGGACATCTATATTCTCGAAGACTCGCAAGGAGGTATTGTCCGGTTATGAACGGTTTCTTTGTAACAGGTGCTTCTGGTGTGGTTGGTTCTGCTCTGGTGCCTATTTTGTTGCAGCATTACGACGGCAATATCTATCTGTTGTTACGTGCTGAAAACGATGTTCATCTCCAGCAGCGCTTAGCCGAGCTTATTGATTACTGGCAGATCACACTGCCAGAGGATGCGCAGCGGCTTATCCCCTGCCGTGGGGACATGACGCAAGCCCGGCTCGGCATGGCTGAAAACAGTTATAGCGAGGTTGCGCAGCAGTGCCGCTCCATTATTCATTGTGGGGGAGTGGTGCGGATGAATCTCTCTGTCCGTGAAGCGCGTCAGGCGGCGCTGTTCCCGGCGCAGGAGATCGTCGCGCTGGGCCAAAAAATGCACGCGGCTGGCGGATTGAAGAAGATTGATTACATCAGTACTGTAGGTGTCATTGGTAAGCTCCATCGTCCCTTGACCGAATGTTTTGTCGAAGAGAAGCGCACCTTTCACAATACCTATGAACAAGCCAAAGCGGAAACTGAGGATTATCTTGCTTCACAAATGCTGAATCTACCGATCACAATCCATCGACCCAGCATGGTGGTGGGTGATTCACACAGCGGCAAAAATATCAACTTTCAGGTGTTCTACCACCTGTGCGAGTTTCTTTCTGGGAAGCGAACGTTTGGTCTGTTGCCTGATTTGGCTGATGCCGTTCTTGATATTGTGCCGTCCGATTATGTGGCAGCAGTCATCGCCTGGTCTGCGGGACAAACGGCTCTGGCTGGACTAATCCTCCACGAATGCTCCGGAACTTCGCTGGCATTGAAGGTGGTTGATCTGGAGCGCGATCTTTTCAATTACCGCTATTTTTCTCAGGGGCGTCGTTTATTTGGCCACCGCAACCTTCATCTTCCTGTGCCGGTGTTCAATGTGCTGATCAAGATAGCGAGCCTGTTTGTGCCGCAACGTGAAGCCAAAGTGCTCAAAACCTTGCCACACTTTCTCGAGTATCTCAGAGATCCCCAGGTGTTTGAAGATCAGCAAACGAGTCGTTTGCTGGCGGGTGAATCTATCTATAAACCGGCGCCACTAGATTATCTGCCTGTTGTTCTGGAGTATTATCAAAAGAACAAACGGGCCTGAATCTTTCATTTCACAAAACAAGGGGAGGCTACTGCAGTAGCCTCCCCTTGTTTGTGTCAGAATTTTATTTGTTCTGAGTTTTTGCGCTTTACGACTTGCGGCGACGGCTCAGAGCCAAGCCGGCAATGCCGATGCCGAGCAGCAGATAGGTGCCGGGTTCCGGGACCACATCAAATTTGGCTTCGAAGTCAGGAGAGTTCCATTCAACCAGATAGTCATCACCCACTACCCACAGGTTATTCTGGTCAATGCGACCGGCGACCATTGACAGCAGCCACCCTTTGTCAGCTAAATACTCTTCGTCGCTGCCCCAAAATAGATCATTTACGGTGTCAAATTTGAAGGCTAAATCAACCAGCATTGCCAGATCGTTCTCGGCCAGAAGTGAGCCAGACAAAGATGATGTCAGAGCACTTGTGAGCGAAAGGGTTGCAACGTCGATATCTGCTCCATCATAGTCCCCGATGACCCCTGAAATGTCAGAATAGATCTGGATGGTTCCAAGTGAAAATTGAATGTTCTGGTCATTGTAGTACGTACCTTCAAGATGAACATCTGCGTAAAGGGTTGTGAAATCGAAAGTGCCCGTTGCACTGGGGAGCGCACTATCCTGTCCTTGGTCAATCTCAAGTGTGAAATCTTCTGTAAATGCTCCCGTCAAAATATCCTGATAGGTGAAGATATCACCGACTTCACCAGCATCACTATTGAACTCGGACCAACCTGTCAGAGACCAGATATCCATATCAACCAAATTTGCATCGTTTCCGCTACCGGTCTGGTCGAAGCTGATGTAATACGCTTGGGCCGAAGAGAGTGAGAACAATGTGATAAACACTGCTAGCAGTAATCTTTTTTTCATGGTCTGTCTCCTTTGCTGCCTTTAAGTGAGGTAACGCGTCATTTGCTAACGGAATATCTTTAAATCGTATTTGTCTTATATGGAATGCAATACCGGTGCCATGTGTATAAGTTGCCGATATCATTTGACTTATTATGTTCTGTGGACGTTGTGTAATGATGTCCGACACTAAATGCAGGTTTTCAAGGGAGTTGTTGGTGAGCAATAGTGCAATTCGCTGGCTTTAATGCCCGGCAAGGTGCCTTCCTGAAGGTTCTAACATGGGGCGGTTTTTTTAGCTAAGTCTTGTTTGATGGCTAAAATACAAGTCTTTTAGAGCGTTTGCTTTCTGCTCAATAGGGATGTATGCAAGGGATTGATGGTACCCTTTGCCTGAACACCTCATGTTCAGGAGTGTAAATCTTTTCGACACTGCTTTATTCAAGATCAAAAAAAGAGGTGCTCTGAAGAGCACCTCTTTGTATCGAATCGGTTTACCTTGTGAATAGTTTTGTTCTACTTGCGACGCCTTAAGTATGCGCCTAGGCCAAGAAGCCCACCACCCAAAAGAATCAGGCTTGATGGCTCTGGAATCGGCTCAGGAGGAACGTCTCCAGGAACGGTATAGCCGGTCAAGAAAAACTCTTCGCCGCCGTTATTTAATCCATCGAAATGAAATTCGACGACAAACAGGTCGTTGGGGTCGTATAAGCTCAGATCCATGGTTGGCGAGTACAGAGCGTAATCGGAAAAGCCTGAGCCGTTATAGTCCACATCATAAGAGGTTCCTGAGGCGCCGGTAATCTCCAATTCTCCCGGGACATACACATAGGACCCGGTATCAACGTCGTTGCCGTCTTCATCTTGGCTTCCGCTCGGGTCGTAATAGGTGGCGTAAGGCATCGGATCTGTAGGCACGGGATTGTAATTCCCATCCGGAATGATATCGAACGACCATGATTCGACCAATGTGCCGGTTACGTCGTCGAGAAGCTTAACCTGTCCGGCCGCCCACAGCCAATGAATATTGGTCTGGTTGACATCAAAAAGGAAGACTGGGGTGTCGTTGTCAGGATTATAGGCATGCAGATAATCCAGGACTTGTCCGACCGTGGCAGGGCCGTTGACATCATCTGGCGTTCCGTCATTGTTTTGATCATTTTGTCCCCAGTAGCCATCCAGTTTAGGACCGTCGCTAACACCAGTATTAGTATTTACCGGATCCTCAAAGTTCATCGTGCCGTCAGGGCCTATCCCAAGGTTACTCGTTCCACCCGCTTGGGTGTAAAGAACGATGTCCTGACCACCAACACCGGCGTTCGCTGTAAAAGATTCAGATCCCTCAAGGTCTACGGGGCCATTGTTGGCCAGCTCATCCAGTAACCATAAATTGTACGAGTAGAACTCGTCATACATTATGGCTGCTGGGATGTAGCCGTCATACACCTCAGTCGGGTTTGGAAGATAGGCTAACGCATTTGCGCTCATTGGCATCAAAAGAGCAAGGGCGAAAAAGAAATTGAGAACGTACGATGTATTTTTCATAACCGGCCTCCGTCAAATCTATGTAGGGCAAGAGGAATGAATAGGTTTTGTCTATTGAATTTACATAAATCATACCAATATTAAACAGTCCTATAAAATCAGCAGGTTATAAAAACGGTATTTTGCTGGCAGGAAAAGTGTAAAGAAAAGCGACAGGTAAAGCGGCTCGAATGCTGTAAGTGTTTGGAACGACTTTTTTCTAGGTGTTGGGATTTTTAACAGGCTCGCACTATATTGCTTATTGCGATTCTTAAATAATGTGCTAATAATTGCTTCATAAAATAGAGTTAACTGAGTGGCGTATGCAAAGTTTGTGGAACATTCTGGGAAAGATCAAAGGGTCACAATTACTGCGTCTTTAGCGATGAGTCAGTGCGAAAGCTTGATCTGACTTAATGGAGTTATTTTGAGGTGACCCGCTGTGACTTGTGTTTTTTCCCAGAGTGTACCGAATGTTGTCGCGGAAAATTTTCGTTTTAAATATGTCGATGTTGATCATTTCCTCATGGAGGAAATTTATCGCCTGAGATATCAGGTCTATTGTGTAGAACGTGGTTTTGAGTGTCTGGAAGACCATCCGGGCGGTTTGGAGATGGATATCTATGACAGATACTCGAATCATTTTTGTGTTGTTTCGACAAAAAGCGAAAAGATTATTGGCACGGTACGACTCATTCTTGATTCTTCCATAGGCCTGCCTATCGAACGCCACTGCGTGCTGGATGAGAAAAAAAAGTATGCGGGGGCGCCAACAAAAATTGGTGAAATATCCCGTCTTGCTGTCAGCAAACATTTTCGACGTACAGAAATCAGCCGCGTGTTAGGGGAGCTCCAGAATATCGACTTAAAAGGGTTTGATCAGGTGGAAAGGATCAAGCATTCCTTGGAGGAATACCTCATAGTCGGTTTGTACCAATGTCTTTACCACCACAGCTTGAAACTGGGGTTGACGCATTGGTACGCCGTGATGACCGAAGGGGTGTACGCCTTATTGCGGCAGTGGGGTGTTGTCTGGACTCAGGTGGGAGAAGAAACGGACTACCATGGCCGCCGGATTCCGTATCTGGCGGAAATCGAAAAGAACGAACAGAGTGTCTCATTGTCTAATCCGCAGCTTTTGGAGTTGCCGAACGGCTGGGAGGCATAATCTGTGGTTGAAGCGTAAGTGTGGCATGTTTTGAGCGTCTTTAGCTCGTCGAAAAAAATTTAAAGGACATTTTAAGTTTAGGGATGGTCTATGAAATTTTTACGAAACACAATTATTGGGGTCACTTTTCTTGGTCTGCTGGTCGCGTGTCAGGGGCAAACCAAAGAAGGCCTGGTCAAGGACGGTAAGGAAGCCCTGCAGCAAGGGAACCCATTAGGTGCGGTGGTTTTTTTCAAGAATGCCCTTGACCAGGATCCCAATTATATTGAAGCGCGTCATCAGTTAGGGTTGGCCTATTTGAAGGCGAATAAGCCTGGTCAAGCTGAAAAGGAATTACAGAAAGCCCATTTGCAGGCTCCACAAAATGGTGACGTTCTTTTGGATCTTTCCTTGGCCTATCTGGTGCTAAATCAGGGAGGTGAAGCTGAAAAATATGTCGGCTTGTTCTTGGAATCACATGAGAAGAACTCACGCTCGCAGGAATATTTAGGGCTTGTTGCGCAATTTCAGGGGAATCTGGCGATTGCGGAATCTCTTTTTACTGAAGCCATAGAACTTGATGGGCATAACGAAGATGCCTTCCTGGCCCAGATTCGTTTGCTTCTGATGCAAGAACGCCGCAAAGATGCCGAGGTGTTGCTGCAGTCAGCGCTGAAGAAATTCCCTCAACAGGAAAAATTTTATTTCATGTTGGCCAGCCTGAAAGCGCGTCAGGGGCGTATGGACGAAACCCTTAATGCGTATCAGCAGGTCATTGCCATTGATCCGGGAAACATCATAGCTCGTTATTGGGCGGGCATGTTGTCTTTGGATATGGGCGATATTGTTGGGGCGCAACGTTATGCCGATGCGTTGAAACAGAATTTCCCCAAACATCCAGCAGGAAAACGTTTGAATGGAATGATTCTCTATGTTCAGGGGGACTACAAAGCAGCAGCAGTGGCCTTAAGGGAGTCTCTCAAAGGGATGGCCGACTTGGCCGGTTATTACTTCCTTGGTCTGACTGAATTTCGTCTGAAGCACTATGAGTTGGCACTCAATCAGTTTCAGCAGGCTCTGGACCTTCAGCCAAACCATGTTCAGGCACGCGTTATGCTCGGCATGACGCTTTTGCAACAAAAGCGCATTGATGACTGCATCTACCAAGTGACGCAGGTTTTACAGGAGCATGATGACTTGGCTATTGTTCATAATGTGCTCGGAACAGCTTATCTGAGTAAGGGCGATTTTGATCTGGCAACAAGACACTTTGATCGAGCGATCGCCCTTGATCCGTTGCTTGCCGATCCTCATTTGAAAAAAGGGTTACTGAATCTTTCTCAACAGAATTCACAAAAGGCCGAATTTGAGCTGGAGAAAGCGCTGGAAGTTGCTCCAGAATCGTTGAAAACACGATTTCTTTTGGCTTCACTTTACTTGAAACAGGAGAATTATCAGGGTGTTATAGATCTTCTTCAAGAGAGTGTGGGTAGCTCAGAGCAAGATGCACTGCTGTATAACTATATGGCGGCGGCTTATCTGGCACAGAAACAAGATGAAGAAGGGCTTGCTGCGTTGAAGAAAGCGAAAGCCATAAAGCCCAACTACCTGGCACCCTATTTTAATCTGGCAAATTATTATTTGATCCATCAACAGCGAGAAGAGGCTTTGGAGGAATATCGTGCTGTTTTGGAGGTTGCTCCAGATAACCTCAGAGCGTTGATTTCCATGGCATCACTAGAGGAGGTTGGTGGCAACAATGCGGCTGCAGAAGCTGGTTATGAGCGTGCGCGAAAGACCAATGAACCGAGAGGGTATATGGCGCTGGCAGGATATTTCCAGAGAAGCAGTGCACCGCAAAAGTCAGCGCAGGTGGTCGAGGACGCCTATCACGCACATCCACAAAATCCGACAATCCTCAAAGCTCGGGGTCGCTTGAAATTGGAGCAAAAAGATTTTCCGGCGGCAATCGAGACGTTTAAAGCCTTGGAAGCTGTCAGTCCGACAGCGGGAATGCCGTTTCTGGCTGCAGCCTGGATTGAGGCCGGGGAGCAGAATAAGGCCATCTCCATGGCTGAAGATGAAATTTCACAACATCCCAAGGGCGGTGCCGGTTATTTGTTACTTGCCGCTGTCCAGCAGCAACTGGGGCAACCGGAAAAAGCCATTAGCGCTTTGCAGCAGGGGATCTCTCTGGCCGACAATCCGCGTTTTTTGTTGCTGCAGCTCGGTGGTTTGTACCTTAAAACCGGGCAAACCAAACAGGCTGAAGATGTTTTTCATAAGTTGCGTCAACAGTATCCGGAATTTGTTCCTGGAACATATGCCTATGGCATGTTTCAGGACCAGCGAGGCAACAAACAGGATGCCGAATCACTCTACCGTGAGGTGCTGGCAAAAGCAGAAAACCATACTGGCGCGATGAATAATTTGGCTTACCTCTATGCGGAGAATAATAGCGCGCCGCAAGAGGCTCTTACCTTGGCGATGCGGGCTTTTCGTAACGAACCTTCCAATCCGGTGATTCTCGATACCCTGGGATTGGCATTAATCAAAAATAAACGCTACGACGAAGCTATTTCCATCTTAGCAAAAGCGGTTGAGCTGCTCCCCAAAGTTGCGATTGTCCATCTTCATTACGGGCAAGCATTAAGTGGGGCAGGACAGGTCGATGAGGCCGAAAAAGTCTTGGGCTATGTGGCTGGTCTACAGGTCGAGCCTGAGTCCCGTCGTGCCCAACAACTTTTGAATCAGCTGCAACAGTAGTCATAAGAACGTAAGGAAAAGGCAATGCAAAAAATTTCCTCCTTGTTGGTCGTTGTTGACCTAGCTTTAGCCACGTTGTCTCTTGTGCTTGGGCATGTTTTTTATGTGGGAGACACCTGTGGGCTCAGGACGTTTAGTGGCGCAGGCGGCTTCAGTTTGTTGTTTTTTGTCCTGTTGACAACATTTTCGAGCTATTTCTGTGAGATCTATCGCTGGGAAAACGCCTTTGGCCGATTGGACCGGATTGCCCGCACCGGTGTTGCTGTCAGCTTGGCCTTTTTCATGTTTGCCTCGCTTTCATTTGTCATGCCTATGGCCATGATCGGGCGTGGAATGTTACTGATTTCCTTAGTGATCTTTGGTTTGTTGCAGTTTTCCGTCCACCAGATGCTTATGTCGATGATGGGAACGACAGCCTTATCAACACGGGTGTTGGTTGTGGGCTGTGGGACATTAGCGGCAAAGGTTGAAAAATTATTGCAGGGGCAGAAGGGACAGCAGGTTCTGGTTGGTTTTGTCCAACCGGAAGCGGAAGAATGCACTGTTGATGAGGAAAAAGTGCTTGGTTATGTCGATGATTTGGAAAAACTGGTTTCAACCACGTGTACTAACCGGGTTGTGGTCGCCCTAACCGAGCGCCGTGGCAGTTTGCCGTTACGTGAATTGCTCCATTGTAAACTCAATGGCATCGAAATTGTTGACGTCCAGACCTTTTACGAGCAGATGACCCGCAAATTGCTGATCGAAAATTTTCAGCCAAGCAGTTTTATCTATGCCAACGGTTTTCGTATCACGGTCATTGGCCGCTTTATGAAGCGGGTTCTCGATATTTTCTTGTCTCTGGTGGGGATTGTTCTGTCCTTTCCAGCTTGGCTTGTCGTGGCGTATCTGGTGCGTTCCGATTCCCCTGGCCCGGTCTTTTTTCGCCAGGTTCGCGTGGGAGAATGGGGACGCCATTTTACCTTATATAAGTTTCGCACCATGTGTGAGGACGCCGAAAAGGAAACGGGGGCCGTATGGGCGACGGAAAATGATCCGCGGGTGACCAAGGTGGGCGCTTTTTTGCGTAAAAGCCGACTCGACGAGTTGCCGCAACTGCTCAATGTTCTTATGGGTGACATGAGTTTTGTCGGGCCGCGTCCGGAGCGCCCTGAATTTGTGTAGTGGTCTACTAAACTTGGACACCCACAAAGGTGGTAACATCCACCTAAACGAGAAAGGGGTCTAAGGACTATGGGAAGAAAAATATTCACAAATGAATTCAAGGTTGAATGTGCCAGCCTTGTTTTGGATCAGGGATACAGTGTCCCAGATGCTGCCCGAGTTATGGATGTTGGAGAAACGGCCATGCGTCGTTGGGTAAAGCAGCTCAAACAGGAACGAGCTGGGACGACACCGGAAACTCCAGCCCTTACAGAGGACAAAAAGCGTATCCAGGAACTCGAAGCCCATATTCGTCGTCTGGAGAAAGAGAAGCAAATCCTAAAAAAGGCTACCGCTCTCTTAATGTCGGAAGACAAGCTTCGTTTGAGTTGATCAGTACATTGAGAGAGCATGACTGCGTTTGTGTCCTTTGCCGTCTTTTTGATGTTTCGCGTTCTAGCTACTATGCCTATTTGAATCGTCGAGCTCATCCAGATACTGAACGCATCAAGTTACGTATTCGGATCAAGGAGTTGTTCAATAAAAGTCGTTATTCAGCTGGAAGCCGCAGTCTTACCAACATGTTACGCAGTGAAGGCATCACCATAGGACGTTTCAAAGTACGTCGTCTGATGCGTGAGGCGAGCTTATTCAGTAAACAACCTAAACCACGTTTGTACAGAGTTGCCAAAGTAGAACATCCAAAGATTCCGAACCTGTTGAATCGGGATTTTGATGCGAAGAGGAAAAACCAGACATGGTGTAGTGATATTACCTATGTTCGAGTTGGAAAACGGTGGATTTATGTCGCTGCGGTATTAGATCTTTACACTCGGCGTGTTGTTGGGTTGAGCTTATCAGAAAACTGTGACGCACAACTTGCAGTTAACGCTGTCAAAAACGCTTATCGGACAAGGAAAAAGCCAACTGGGGTTTTGGTTCACACAGACCAGGGACAACAATATGGCAGTGATTTGTTCTGTCTCCAGCTTCGATGCTATCAGATGAAACAGAGCATGAGTCGGCGAGGAAATTGCTGGGATAATGCACCAATGGAGCGTTTGTTTCGCAGTTACAAAAGCGAATGGATGCCAAAAGGTGGCTATCAAACGTTTGCAGAAGCACAGCTCGACATCGAGCACTATTTTATGAACTATTACAACTGGAGCAGACCTCATCAAAGAAATAAAGGAATGGCTCCGGCTGTAGCGGAAAAAGAACTTATATCTGTGTCCAAAAATAGTTGACCACTACATTGTCGAAAAACTTTCCATGAACATTCCATATTACTTTGCTCGCCACACCATCAAGCCCGGAGTTACTGGGTGGGCCCAGGTTTTCTATCCCTATGGCGCTTCCGAAGAAGATGCCATGGAGAAGCTGAGATTTGACCTTTACTATCTGAAAAATTATTCGATGACTCTCGATGTGTTGATCATTCTGGAGACTATCAAAGTAGTGCTTCTGGGACGAGGAGGACGATAGATATGAAACGAATCTTTTGGGCACTGATGTTTCTGGTCGTGTTGGCGACACCGGTGTGGAGTGCGGATTATGTGGTCGGTGCCGGTGATAATCTGAGTGTTTCGGTGTGGGGCGTCCCAGAGCTAAGTGTTGCTGTGGCCGTAAGGCCGGATGGAAAGATTACGCTGCCTGCGGTTGGTGATGTGGAGGCTTCGGGGAGGACGCCTTCCCAGTTGAGCACAGAATTGACCAACGTCCTCAGTGATTACGTTAAAAATCCCATCGTTACGGTGACGGTTGCCCAGGTGACCAACAACCGAATCTATATTTCCGGTGGGGGGGTGCCAGCGCAGGTGCGTCATTTCGTTGGCAGTACATCCCTGTTCAAACTGCTTTGCGGTCTTGAAGGCATTGAAAATGCTGACCTGCAGCGTGGCTTTGTTCAGCGTGGTAAAGAAAAGCTGACTGTCGACATGTATGACCTGTTCAACCGCGGCAATCTCGAAGCAGACATTGATCTTGAGGCGGAAGATATTCTGTTCCTGCCGACCAATGAGCTGAACAAAGTGTATGTCGTGGGGGCTGTTGCCAATCCACAGGCGATTGTTTATCGCGATGGCTTGTCTATCTTGGATGCCATTCTGGAGTCCGGCGGGTTTACTAAATTTGCAAAAACCAGTGCCGTGTTGATTTTGCGCAAACAAGGTGAAAAACGTGAACGAATCAAACTGAATATGGATGACCTCATGGAAGATGGGGTGCTCAGCGAGAATATTCCCATGCAGCGTGGCGATTATGTGTTGGTGCGCGAAGGCATGTTTTAACTGTTTTTATTCTTTTCCAGAAATGGACCGTAATAGATGGATTCTTCACTCGCTCAAATAAAAAAATATCTGCAGATTCTTTATAACCGGCGTTATCTGTTTTTGCTGACAGCCGTCACAATCAGCTTGGTGATTGTGGTTTACAGCTTTTTTGTCCCCAAACAGTATGAAGCTAAAAGCACTGTTTTTATTGAAAAAAATGTAGTGAATAGCTTGCTGAAGGGACTGACGGTGACCCCGTCCATGAACGATCGTATCCGGGTGTTGCGTTACCATATGCTCAGTCGCGATATCATCTCCAGAGTTTTGAAAAAATTGGATATGGACGCCAAGGTTGAGACAGCGCAGGCTTTTGAAAGCCTGATCAAGCAGTGTCAGGAGATGACAAAAATCAACATGAAGGGCAATGACTTGTTCTTCGTTTCCCTGATCAATTCCGACCCTGTTTTTGCCCGCGATTATATCAACACCTTGGTGAATACGTATGTTGAAGAAAATATCTCGTCGAAGCGTGAAGAGTCCTTCGGTGCTGATCGTTTCCTGTCTGAACAGGTGACGTTCTATAAGCAAAAACTCAATACGTTGGAAGATGAGATTTATCAGTACCGAAAAAAAACCGGCATTTTTTCAACGGTGACCGAAGCTTCAATTGTTGAAAGCATCAGCACCATGGAAGAAAGCCTCAGACAACTGCAAAGTAAGAAAAATGAACTGATTGCAACGGTGAAAACCATCAATGACCAATTGGCCTCTATGAAGTCAGCTGCTGCCAATGGAGGGTCATTGGCAGGGCTCGATCTGATGATCGGCTCTGATGAAGAGATGCGAATTGAGTCGTTGCAGGCGCGACTTGATGAGCTGTTGCTGGTTTACAATGAGTCTTATCCGGGGGTGGTTAAAATTCGGGAGCAGATTGCCGCGTTGGAACAGCGGCGTGATGCCCAGCCGGAATCCCCGGTCGCCGAAAATGAGGATCTGTTCAACCCGGTTGAGGATCCGATCTTCGTTGACCTGAAGATGCGCAAGAATGCGGCGCAATCCGACCTTAATGCGTTAAAAGCCCGCGAGACGGAAATCCAGACACAAATCGTTGATAACAAACAGATCTTGGAAAACTTCCCACGAGACAAGAAGGCGTTGGCTGAAATGGAGCGTGAGCGGGGCATGATCAAAAATGTTTATGAAACGTTGCTCGAGCGCGTCGGTATGGCTGAAGTCTCCAAACAGATGGAGGTTGCCGATAAAGCGACAACGTTTCGTATTGTCGATCCGGCAATTTTGCCGACATTTCCCGTTGGTACCAAGCGCTTGTTTAAAATGCTTCTTGGACTGTTTGTCGGGATTGGTGCTGGTGTCGCTGCTGTGGTAGCGCGCGAACAGTTGGACGATACGGTTCGCGATGCCGATGTGTTGCGATCCAAAGGGATCACGGTTCTGGCTGAAATCCCTTTGATGCATAGCGACGAGGAGATGGCCAAACACAAGAAGCGAGATAAATGGGTTTATTCCTATGCCGTAGCATGTTCGAGCCTTATCGGATTACTGTTGATACATGATGTTCTCAGGTTGTCTCTGATGGACAGACTCGTTGTCTGGCTTACATCGTAATCGGTGAAACGCTCAAGAGGTTTGACTGGTCAGGAATAACGGCACTTTTGAATTTTGGAGTATCCATGAGTCGCATTGATAAAGCCATTGAAATGGCAACAAAGAAACGCCAGAGCGCAGATCGTGAAAAGGGGGAGGACGCTGTTGAGTCTGCCCCGGTGAGTGATGCGCCCTTTGTCCCGGAAGAGGCCCCGCAGGATGTACCGCACCAGGCTGCGCCTGAGATGGCAGCTCCCCTTCTGAATAATCCGTTTTTGGTGACGGCTCATGGAACAAGCGGAGCGGCGTCAGAACAATATCGTAAGCTGAAGTCATCCATTGTCAAGCTGACCCAGCTTGGCCGGTTTGATAAATCGCTGATGGTGACCAGTGCCACTGGCGGTGAGGGAAAAACCCTGACGTCCATCAATCTGGCCATCACATTGGCGCAGGAGTATGACCATACCGTCTTGTTGGTGGAGGCTGATATCCGGTGTCCGTCGATCATGAGATATATGGAGTTGGAATCCTCAATTGGTCTGACCGATTGTGTTCTTGACGGTATCGATGTCGGTCAGGCCCTGGTCAAGACCGGGATTGGCAAATTGAGTATTTTGCCCGCCGGACGCTTAGTCGACAACCCGGTTGAGTTGTTTTCCTCCAATCGGATGCAGGAACTGCTGCAAGAGATCAAAAGTCGTTACCCAGACCGTTATGTGATTGTCGATACCACCCCACTACTGCCCTTTGCGGAACCGCAGTTTATCGCCAATGTTGTGGATGGGGTGTTGTTTGTTGTTCGTGAGGGCTACACCTCTACCGATAAACTGACCAAGGCTCTCGGCTTGCTCAAAAACCACAACCTGCTTGGCGTGGTGTGCAATGCCGTTCGGCAATACCAGGATAACCGCTACGGATATTACGGGTACTACGGATACAAATAATGAGATTGGTTCGCATCACCGGAAAACGACGGAGAGATGTCATGACGATTGGAAAGACACTATTAGTCCTATTGGCTGCGCAGTTGTTGATTTGCACCGTCGCTTGGGGAGAGATGCAGGTGACGCCGAAGTTTTCGTTACGGGAAGAATATAATGACAATATCGACCTTGAACGTGATGGCGAAAGCGATTTTATTACCCTGATCACGGCAGGCTTTGAAATTGATTGGGAAACACGTCTTTTCGAACTCAATCTTGACCTTGGCCTGGAATACGAAAAATATCTGGATAACAGTGACGAGGATGATCTGCGCCCCAGTCAAGGGACTCACCTCGAATCGACATTTCATCTCTACCGTGACACGGTTTTTCTCCGCATCAGCGATACCTATGAACGCGTTGCTATTGATGAAGGGGACCAGGGTGGCATCGACAACAATCTGACCAATTTGACAGACAGCAATCGGCTGGAAATCAACCCGTATGCCCTGTTTGACCTGTCCCGCACCATGCAGCTGCGCCTTGACTACCAGTACGAAAATTTGTGGTATGACGAAGAGGAAGGCGATGATGCTGAATACCATCGCTACAGCGCCACGCTGTCCAAAGCGTTGACCGCACATATCAGCTCCTCTGTGACCGGAGGGTTTACCCAATATCGTCCCAAGGACGCCACGGATTCGTTATATGACGCCACCGGGGAAGAGGAGTATGACCGGCGGGACCTCAGCCTGGGGCTGCAATGGCAGCCTGTTGAGCAGATGATTTTTGCCGGCAATATTGGTCGGGCCTGGCTTGATTACGAATTCAGCGACGATTATGACACCAACCTGATGGGGCTGCGTATGGATTACCAGCTTTCCAGAACGCTGTCGTTGGCACTTGCTTATCAAGAAGACATCACCGCCAGTGTTGAAGATGGGGCTCAAGACCGTCAGGAATACACGTTTGCTCTCGGCTACAGTGACCGTATCAGCGTCCAGTTCGATCTGTTCACTCGTACGGATGACTATGTTGAACAGAATCGTCAGGACGATGCGACTGGCGGTAGTTTGAGTTCAGAAGTGCCTTTTGATGACAAGTTTGGCATGAACACGTTAATTCGCTACACCGATTATGATGAGGATTCGCCAGAGTACTCAGAGCAATATCAGCGCTACGGGTTCCGTTTTGCCCTGTATCGTGAATTGCGCCAGGGGCGGATTTCGTTGGGTTACACCTATAACCGCAACGATTCCGACCAGCGCAACGAGGACTACACCAACAATATTATCTATGCACAGTTGGCGTTACGCTGGTAACCGATCGGAACGCTCGGCTGGGAGATGCATAAGTAACGGATATTCGGATGTATGAAGCTTATTTTTGTTTAACCACCAAGCCGTTTGAACTGGTGCCCAACCCACAGTTCCTGTTTTTGAGCCATTCACATCGAAAGGCCATCAACTACCTGACCTATGGCTTGCAGGAACGTGCGGGTTTTATTCTGCTGGCTGGAGAAGTCGGATCAGGAAAAACCACCATTGTTCGGAATCTGATCAAGGATCTGGACGAGGATATTGCTCTGTCACGCGTGTTTAACACGCGGGCCGATGCCAGACAGGTGCTGGCCATGATCAATGAGGACTTTGGTCTGGTCGTCGAAAATAAAGATAAAGTGACCCTGCTCAGTGAGTTGTATGACTATCTGGTTGAACTGCATGCCGCAGGCAGGCGAGCCGTTATTATCATTGATGAAGCCCAGAACCTGTCTGTCGAAGTGCTGGAGGAGATTCGCCTGCTGTCCAACCTGGAGGCGGACACCGTCAAGTTGCTGCAGATTGTGCTGGTCGGTCAACCCGAACTGCTCAGCATGATCACCCAGCCGGAATTACGCCAGTTGCGGCAGCGTATCGGGATTCATTGCCACCTTGAACCACTCACCCGGGATGAGACCGAAGCGTATGTTTACCATCGTCTCGAAACCGCTGGCAATCGTGAGGCCGTGGTCTGGCATGAAGGGGCTTTTGACCTGTTGTTTCATTACAGCGGTGGGGTGCCGCGCCTGATCAATCTGTTTTGTGATTTTGCTCTGTTATGTGCCTTTGCCGAAGAGAGCCGAGACTTGACCCTGGAGTTACTCCATGAAGTGATTGGCGATATTACCTGGGATCAACAGGAAAGCACCTCGGCCACAGTCCAGCTCAGAGAACTCAAAGTCCGTACCGGGGTATCCGGTTCGCCGGAACAAAGGCTCACGGCACTTGAGAATCTGTGGGGGGAAGGCGGCGAGATGGTGCGCCGCCTTGAAGCCCGTGACGAACGCCTGCAGCAGATTCAGCTGGAGAGCATGCGGCGCATGGAAATGTTGTTGGAGCGGATTTCCGATCGCCTTGGGGCACTGCTGGTCGCGGGAAAAGGGAGGCGGGGGCAATGACAACTCAGTGCAAACAGTCAGCGCCTTTGACCAACCTGCTCAGCATTGATGTTGAAGATTACTTCCAGGTCTCGGCGTTTGAAAAGGTCTCGCCACCAACCAGCTGGGAGGAGCGAGAGTGGCGCTTTGAAGCCAATACCGAACGCGTGCTGGAATTGCTCGAAGACTCGGGCGTTCATGCGACCTTTTTTGTGTTGAGCTGGGTGGCTGAGCGGTGCCCCGCCCTGATTCAGCGCCTGGTCGCCGCCGGTCATGAGCTGGCCAGTCACGGTCATGGCCACCGGCGCATTAACACCCTGTCTCGCGATGAGTTTCGTGCCGATATCCGCCACGCCAAACAGCACCTGGAACAGGTGTCGGGAACGGAAGTCTGGGGCTACCGGGCGCCGAGTTACTCGATCTCCCGCCAGACATCGTGGGCGTTTGATGAACTGATCGAGGCAGGTTATCGCTACGATTCGAGCATTTTTCCCATGCGGCATGATTTTTACGGCATGTCCGACTGGCCGCGCTTTGCCGGGTTTGCCATAAAGGACGAACAGGGAGGCTGGCAAGCCGGTGAGCCGACGGATGGGCAAGCCTGTTTACGCGAACTGCCGATTTCGACACTGCGTCTTGCCGGTAAAAACCTGCCCATTGCCGGGGGCGGCTATTTTCGTCTGCTGCCCTATTGTGTGACACGGTGGGGGTTGCAGCGTATCAATCAGCAGGATGGTCAGCCCTTTGTATTTTATCTGCATCCTTGGGAATTTGATCCCTCTCAGCCTCGCATGCAGGGGGCTGGCTTGAAGAGCAATTTCAGACATTATCTGAATTTGAACAAGACGCAGCCGCGTTTCAAAAAGCTGCTGGAAGATTTCAATTTTTCTACCATTCGTGATGGTTTGGGATTGGCACAGGCATGATGCGGATACGGCGAGCGACCTATGAAGATCGTCAGCGCTGGGACGATTATGTTGCCGGTCATGATGACGGTACGCCCTACCAGTTGTGGGCCTGGCAGCAGGCTGTCGCAAAAGCGTACGGCTACCGCCACCACTATCTGGTGGCTGAAGATGGCGCAGAGATTTGCGGCATTCTACCATTGATCGATTTTCGCATTCCGTGGCGAGGATCCCGCCTGATTTCCCTGCCGTATTGCGATGCCGGTGGTGTACTGGCGCGGGATTCTGACGTGGTCGAGGCATTGCTGGAACAGGCCGAACAGAGTGCGGTTTGCCAATTGCGGTCCATTTTGCCGCAACGGCCGCATCTGGCGAACCAGACCAACAAAGTGCGCATGGTGCTCGATTTGCCCGAAAGCAGTGCCGCCTTGCTGGACGGCATGAAATCGAAGTTGAGAAGTCAGATCAAAAAACCCCAGCGCGATGGACTGACTGCGCGTCTCGGCGGGCTGGAATTGGTCGACGACTTTTATTCCGTCTTTGCTGAGAACATGCGCGATCTAGGTTCGCCGGTGCACAGCCGCCGGTGGATTGATGCCGTCGTCGAAACTTACGGCGCAAATTGCCGGGTCGGCACGGTTTTTACACCTCAGGGCGAGGTTGCTGCAGCTGGAATTATTCTCCTTCACCCTGATCTGGTGGTGATTCCCTGGGCTTCGGCGCGACGCCAGTTCAACAAGATGAACCCTAACATGTTGCTGTACTGGACGTTTCTCTCGTTTGCCTGTGAGCACGGTTATCCCCGTTTTGATTTTGGCCGTTCAACGCCGGAAGAGGGAACCTATCGATTTAAAAAGCAGTGGGGCGCGAGCCCGCAACCGCTTTACTGGTATGACCTCTGTGCCGATCAGACGGAGAAAGCGACGGCTGGTCACGGAAGCACGTCACCACTGCGTCACTGGGTGACCAGCCTGTGGCAGAAGCTGCCGTTACCCGTCGCCAATACCTTGGGACCCGAGCTGAGAAAGTATATTTCACTATGAAAAAAGATGTTCTCGTCCTCGCGCATCGCATCCCTTTTCCCCCCGATAAGGGCGATAAGATCCGTACTTATCACATGGTGCAGCATCTGGCCCGACACTATCGGGTCACTCTGGTATGTCTGATTGATGACCCTGAGGATTGCCAACACATTCCTGCTCTGCAGCAGATGGTTGATCAGTTTCATTGCCGGGTACGCACCGGGAAAACCATGTGTGTGTATGCTGGCATGTCGCTGGTTACCGGACGTTCCTTTTCCCAGCAATGCTTTTATTCCCATCCTCTGTAACAGACCGTTGATGATTATCTTGAACAGCAGAACCCAGCGGCTATCCTCTGTTTCTGTTCCTCCATGGCGGACTATGTGTTTCGCTCGCGTCATTGGCCGGAGCGGTTTCATCACGTCACACTGCTTGATGATCTGATTGATGTCGATTCGGAAAAATGGCTGCAATATGCCGAAAAAAAAACTCCGCTGATGCGTTGGCTCTATCGGCGCGAGGGACGCTTATTGCGAACCTTTGAGCAGCGTATCGTTCATGAGTTTGATCGGGTGTTTCTGGTTAGTGAAGAAGAAAAAAATGTGCTCGGTGAGCATGTCAATGTCGATAAGGTTGAGGCGCTGTCCAACGGTGTGGATCTCGATTATTTTTCTCTTTGCGGTGTTGATCAACAGCGTTTTTCCACGGAGCCGTGCAAGCTGGTATTTTCCGGGGCCATGGACTATTGGCCTAATGTCGAGGGGGCGGTGTGGTTTGCGGAAAAGATTTTCCCCCTGATTCGTCAGCAGGTTCCTGAGGTGTCGTTCTGCATTGCCGGGCGCAATCCAACGCCTGCGGTGCGTGCCCTCGAAAAAATACCTGGTATTGACGTGACTGGCACGGTCCCCGATATGCGCGATCACCTGGCCACGGCGACCATCTGTGTCGTGCCGTTGCTGATTGCCCGCGGCATTCAAAACAAAGTGCTCGAAGCCATGGCTATGGAACGCCCGGTGGTGGCGACTCGTGGTGCGGCAACCGGAACCCATGCCGTTGATGGTGAAGAACTGATTGTTGCCGACGACGAAGCGACAATGGCCGCCGCGATCATCGATTTGCTTGACGATGAACCCCGTCGTCGAGAAATGGGCACTAACGCAAGAGCCTATGTGGAACGACAGCACAGCTGGGCTTCTCATCTGCAACAATTAAATGGAATCATTGAAGAAAGCGCTTAGTACTGATTGCTTAGTAAAATTTCTTCAGAACTCAGAACTCAGAACTCAGAACTCAGAACTCAGAACTCAGAACTCAGAACTCAGAACTCAGAACTCAGAACTCAGAACTCAGAACTCAGAACTCAGAACTCAGAACTCAGAACTCAGAACTCAGAACTCAGAACTCAGAACTCAGAACTCAGGTTTTTATGAAAATTCTCCATATCCTTGATCACAGTCTGCCGTTGCACAGTGGCTACACCTTTCGCAGCCAGAACCTGTTTCGCGCCCAACGCAAACTGGGTTACGAGCCGGTGATTGTGACCTCACCGAAGCACGAAGAGAGTTGGCAGGGCGACTGGGCTGACAAGGAAGAGATTAACGGATTTACCTATTATCGAACCGGTGCCACACCGTCCTTGCCGGGACCGATGACCAGCGAAGCACGGTTGATGGTTGCCCTGGCCAGGCGGCTTTATCAGGTGGCACGAGAAGAACAACCGGTCATCCTCCATGCCCACTCGCCGGTTCTCAATGCGCTTCCGGCTTTGTGGGTGGCGCATAAACTCAAGCTGCCGTTGGTCTATGAAATTCGTGCTTTCTGGGAAGATGCCGCAGTTGATCACGGCACCACTCAAGAAGGGTCGCTACGTTATCGGCTGACCAAAAGGATTGAAACCATGGTGTGTCGGCGGGCGGATCATGTGGCCATTTTGTGTAATGGCTTAAAAAATGACTTGGTGGCGCGCGGCATTGGCGCACAGAAAATCACCCCGGTATTCAACGGTGTTAACCCGGATGATTTTCAACCTTGCCCGGCAGATGAAGAATATCTGGACAGCTGGGGGCTTGCCGGCAAAAAAGTGATCGGCTTTATCGGCTCGTTTTACCGATACGAGGGGTTGGATCTTCTGGTGCGTTCCTTTGCGCGAGTTGCTGAAAATCAGCCCGATACCGTGTTGTTGCTGGTCGGTGGCGGTGAGATGGAGGACGAGCTTAGGGCCTTGATTGCATCCCTGGGGCTGACGGATCGCGTGGTGATGCCCGGTCGTATTCCCCATGAGCGGGTGCCGGGGGTCTATGCCATGATCGACATCTTGGCCTATCCCCGTTACTCCATGCGTCTCACCGAGCTGGTGACGCCGCTCAAACCCTTGGAGGCGATGGCCATGGGCAAGGTGCTGGTGGCCAGTGATGTCGGCGGTCACAAAGAACTGATCGACGATGGTCAAACCGGGGTGCTGTTCAAGGCCGGGGATGAACAGGCTCTGGCCGAACGTCTGCAGATGTTGCTCGACAATGACCAGCAACGCGAGGCGCTGCAGCAGCAGGGGATGCGCTGGGTGCGCGAACATCACACCTGGCAGCAGACCACAGCGGTGTATCAGGATATTTATGCGGCGATCAAGCGATAGGTGAGCGGATGAAGGTGCTGTCGTTTTCATATTGTTTCCCCAATCAGGACAACCCGACTTGGGGGATCTTTGTCTACCAGCGTCTCGCCGCCTTGGCCCAGCAAACGGAGTTGAAAGTGTGTTCGCCGGTGCCCTGGTTTCCTCTGGTGACTGGAACGGCCAGTGACGCAAACGAACAGTGCTGGAACGCCATGTCCGTGTTCCGGCCCCGTTTTTTTTATATCCCGAAGTTTTTTAAAAATTCTGATGGCCGCCTTTATGCGTCAGGTTTGCGCCGCTGGTTGGGATCTCTACAAAAAAGCTGGCAACCGGATCTTCTCGACGCCCATTTTGTCTGGCCGGATGGCGTTGGTGTGGCACTGCTGGCGCAAAAACTTAATATTCCTTACGTGATTACCCTGCGCGGTAAGCTGTATGAGTGTCTGAAGGACGACAGCCAGACCCAGCAATGCCGCCGGGCTTTGCTGGGAGCTCAGGCGGTGATCAGTGTTTCATCGCGCATGGCCGAAGAAGCGGTTCGTCTGGGTGTTGATACCCAGCGATTGACGGTGATTCCCAATGGTGTGGATTTGAAACATTTCCGCATCCGCGACCGGCAGAAATGCCGTGAAAAATTACATCTACCCGCAACTGGCCGCCTGCTGGTGACCGTGGCTCATCTTGGCCCCCGCAAAGGGCATCATGAAGTGATCGAAGCCCTGGCTGCGCTGCCGGATGATGTGCGCCTGATCATTGTAGGTGGCGATGCTCAGGGCGGTAGTAAGGAACAACTGCTGGAAGTGGCGAAAAAGCATGGCGTTGAAGACCGACTGATTCTGCCCGGGCGACAGGGGTATGACCTGATTCCCTATTTTTACAGTGCTGCAGATATCAGCGTGCTGGCTTCATACCGTGAAGGCTGCCCCAACGCGGTGTTGGAAAGTCTGGCCTGCGGGACACCGGTGGTGGCCACCGATGTGGGGGCAGTTGCCGATATTCTGCCCCAACCGGAGTGTGGTCGGATGGTGCCAGCGCAACAGGTGGCCCCGCTCAAACAGGCGTTAAGCCAGGTGCTGGAGAAGACATGGCCACCGCAGCAGGTGCGTTCTGCCAGCGGTGTGCGCAGTTGGGATCAGGTGGCCGAGGAAGTTTATAAGGTCTTTGAGAAAGTGCTTAGTCCTGAGTGCTAAGTAAAATCTTTCAGAACTCAGAACTCAGAACTCAGAACTCAGAACTCAGAACTCAGAACTCAGAACTCAGAACTCAGAACAGGAGTTCCTTATGCAACAAGTTAAACCATTCAACACAACATTGAAGCAGCACGAGCGGTCCCGTCGTGTTCTGGCCATTGTCGGCGACACCCAGGTTGGCTTGTGGGTGGTTCGCAGCCTGGCGCGCCATGGCTTGGAAGTACATGCCGTTACCAATACCAAGGACGGCCAGTCGGCTCACAGTCGTTATTCGGCCAGTGCCTGGATTCTTGATCACAAGCCGCATGAGTCCGGTTTTGACGATGAGATACTGACGTTGGTCCGGCAGTTGGATGTTGGATCGATCATGCCGGTCTCGGAAGGATTTCATAACCGCCTGATTTCGATGCGGGATCAGCTTGATGCAGCTGAGGTTCATCTGTTTTCGCCGTCGCGGGACAACTTTGACAAGGCAACCGACAAAGATTACGTCCACCAACTGTGTCTCGATTTGGAGATCCCGGTGGCCAAAGGGATGTGTCTGGATGAACTGATGGAAGCGGGGGCGGAATCGACCTTGCAGTACCCCTTGGTGTTACGCACCCGCAAACAGAATGTCGATGCCGGCAAGGTGCCGGTCAAAGCCGCCTACGCCCGAACTCTGGAGGAGCTGCTCAACTGGCATCGCCAATTTGAGACCTTTGCCGACAATGTTCTGGTGCAGGAATATCATCCCGGAGCGGAAGAGCACGTGCAGATTCTCATGCACGAGGGCGAGATGTTTATGACCGGCGACTATATCGGTGAACATCATATGCCCCTGGCAGGAGGTGTTACCGTCCAGCGCATCAGTTGCCATCATCCGGCGGTGATTGATGACACGGTCAAGTTGCTCAAAGCGCTTAACTGGCAGGGGATTGCCGGAGTGCAGTTCCATTACGATCCGGATACCGGAAAGTATATTTTTCTCGAGATCAATCCCCGCTTCAGCGGTGGGCTGCCCACGGTGGTCATGGCTGGGTTCGAAGCACCGTTCAATCTGTGGCAGAGCCATTTTGAGCCGGAGAAGATGCGTAAAACACCTTATAAGATCGGCTTGCGGTCACGCATCCTCGGGGGTGAATCCAACTGGTTTCTCGGTCAGATGCGCCGCGACGAACTGCCGCCGGGACAAACGCACCTTGGTCGCTTTGAAGCGGCCCTGACTGTTCTGTGGAACTGTGGCCCGTGGACCAAGGATGATTCGTTCCTGCTCGCCGATCCGAAACCCTTTGCTGTTGATTTCAGGCAAATGCTGAAAAAGCTTGGCGCACGCGGGCATGAAATTGTGAATTAAAACACCGTGCGAAGTGCTTAGTTCTGAGTGCTGAGATTGGAAATGTATGGCAGCGGTTCGATGTTTTGAAGATTTGATCGCCTGGCAAAAAGCCAGAGCGTTGGCACGTTTGATCTACGGGATAGCGCGCGAAACAGCATTGGCACGGGATTTTGGTTTACGTGACCAGATTCAACGGGCAAGTGTTTCTGTTCTATCGAATATTGCCGAAGGGTTTGATCGGTCTTCGCCGACTGAGTTTCATCGTTTTTTGGTGATCGCCAAAGGTTCTTGTGCGGAAGTGCGGGCCCAACTTTACGTTGCTTTTGATGCGCAATTGATTGACGCGACGCAGTTCGGCGAGGCAAAGGCATTGGCAGAGGAAACCTCACGTGTCATTTCAGGCCTACGTCGCTCCATTGAAGCTCAAAAGAACAAGGATAAGGACCGTGGCGACTAAGGACTCAGAACTTCTCACTCAGGACTTGCCGTTATGAACCCAGGAGTTTACATCACATTTGATGTCGAATGCAGCATGGGCGGGGCGTGGCAGAACCTCCAGCTCAAACCTGTTTCGCCGCAATTGGGCATGATGGGCGACTATGGCGACAAGCGCTACGGGGTTCCTTTGATTTGCGACATCTTGCAGCAGCGAGATCTCCAGGCGACATTCTTCGTTGAACCGTTTAACGATGAACTGGGCTACCCGGGAGAAACGGAACCGGTTGTACGCTATCTGGTGGAGCAGGACCAGGATGTCCAGCTGCACATTCATCCGAACCATGTTCATTACGGGCAGATGCAGGCGGGGCAGTCTCATGTCCAAACCGATCAGATGGCGGACCTTCCCCTGGATGTTCAGCAACAGATGGTTACAGAAGGGTCGAACCGATTGGAGCAGTGGGGTGCACCAAGGCCTGTTGCTTTTCGCGCCGGGAATATGGGCGCGTCTGAAGAGACCTTGGCCGCTCTGGCAAAGGCTGGCATTTGGATCGACAGCAGTTATACGTTTCCTTATGTCGGTGGCCAATGTCGTTTCAATGAACAACAACGCTACAACGGCGGCAAATGGTACGGCGATGTGCTGGAAGTGGCGCTTTCCGCGTATCAACAGCCCAAGGTGCCGGGACTGCACCCCTCTAAGCCGGTTGATCTGATGGGCTCGTCGTTTGAGGAGTGTCGTGATGCGGTCAAGATGATCTGCGATGCCGGTGGTGAAGCGGTGCTGATTCTGCACAGTTTCAGTCTGTTTAAAGTGCGCGACAAGCAATACCACGATGGCAAGTTGAACCGCATCGTCACGCGGCGTTTTGAAAAGTTCTGTGACTGGCTGGATGACAATCGCCAAGCTTATCCGCCACGTACGTTTTCTGATCTAGCTCATCTGGTGAAAGAAAAGAACTATCAACCCAAAGCGGTGGAACCCTGCCTGATAAACCGGCCCCTACGGGCGCTGGTGCGTAAAGCGGTGCAAGGGGTGAATAATTTTTATTGGGTTTAATTCGAGTCCTAAGTTCTCAGTACTTAGTACTAAGCACTTAGAGCTGAACGTTGAGGTTTTATGATCCCGATCATTGCACGTCAAATTTTCAAAATGCAGGAACAGTTGCTGGGACGGGAGAGCTTTTCCATTCTCGGTCAGTTGTTGCAGTCTGAGTATTGGGGCCGGGAACGTCTGCGGCACCTGCAGTTGGAACGGTTTCAACGCATCGTTCAATTGGCCTATCAGCATACGCCGTACTGGCGCACACTTATGGATCAAAGGGGGCTCTATCCTCAGACGATTCAGTCTCTGAAAGACTTGCAACGCTTCCCATTCCTCAACAAAGAGATCATACGCAACCAGCGTGAAACCATGGTGTGGAAAGACGAAGGCAAACGCGTGCAACTGGTGCGTACCAGTGGTTCGACCAACGAAGCATTGGAGTTTTATACCTCATCGACGCGCGAGGCGCAGATCAATGCCGCTCGGATGCGTGGCCATGAATGGGTGGGGATGCAACGGGGTGAAAAAGAACTTTACTACTGGGGATCACCGGTAGAACTGAGCAAGCAGGACCGCATTAAGCAGGTGCGTGATTGGCTGATCAATGATGCGTTAACCAATGGGTTTGAAGTCACACCCGAGCGCTTGAAGTCCTATTTCGCTCAATGGCTCACGTGGCGACCCAAGTGCATTTTCGGCTATCCGAGCACCTTTGTCTTGACCGTTACCATGGCCCAATCGTTGGGATTGGACCTGACGGAACTGAAAAGCAGTGGGTTAGCCATGATTATCACCACCAGTGAACTGCTGTCCGATATCGACCGTGAGCTGATCGAGCAGGGCTTTGGCGTGCCGGTTTACGATTCCTACGGTTTGCGTGAAGCCGGGTTGATTGGTCATGAATGTAGCTATGGCACCATGCATTGCATGGATGAGCAGTTATTTCTGGAAACTATTGATCCGCAAACACTGCAACCGACAGAGGGTGAAGGAGAGCTCGTGGTCACTAATCTTGTGGGGCCGGCCTTTCCCATGATCCGTTATCGCACTGGCGATATTGTCACCCTGTCCCAAAAGCCGTGTGCTTGCGGCCGGACGCTGTCTTCGGTCTCCATCAGCGGTGGGCGCGCCGTAGAGTTTATCGTTACCAAGGCCGGTAAGTGGGTGGTGGGGTATTCGTTTATCTATATCGCCCGTGCCGTTAAAGGGATCGTCAAATTTCAGGTGGTCCAGGAAGAGATTGGCGCGATTCACATTCGCCTTGTCACCAATGATCAGTTTCCGGCCGATGGCATTGAGCAGGTCAGGGCTAAGGCGACTCAGCGCCTCGGCGGTGATGACCGGATCGAAGTGGAACTGGTTGATGAGATCAAACCGGCGCGTTCCGGCAAATACCGGCCGGTGATCAGCAAAGTTGCTGAAGAGTTGTATTTGAAAAGGCAGTTCTAAGTTGAAGAGAAAGTGCTTAGTCCTGAGTTTTGAGTACGAAGTAAAACCTTTCAGAACTCAGAACTCAGAACTCAGAACTCAGAACTCAGAACTCAGAACTCAGAACTCAGAACTCAGAACTCAGAACTCAGAACTCAGAACTCAGAACTCAGAACTCAGAACTCAGGGTTTTTATGAAATTCATGATCGCCGTAGATTGCGAAGGTGTTGCTTGCGTGGTCGGTGAACCCGGCGGCTCGCTGACGCGTTCCCTCAACATGACGTTTGCCCGTGAACAGGCCACGCGGGAGACCAATGCGGCGATTTGTGCTTTGTTTCAAAGTGGTGCGACACAGGTCGTGGTTTGGGATAACCATGGCGAGGGAGCCAATTTGCTGTTTGATCAGCTGGACTCGCGGTGTGAGATCGTTCTCGGTACGGGATTCCTGCGGCGTTTCCCTCGGCTTGACGCCAGTTATACCGGGGTGGTGATGATCGGTTATCACGCCAAGGCCGGGACGACTGACGGTGTTCTGGCCCATACCTATTGCTCGGCGGCCTATCGGTGTATCCGCGTTAACGGGGCAGAAGTGGGAGAAATCGCCTTGGATGGTGCCGTGGCTGGAGAATTCAATGTGCCGGTGATTTGTGTTGTCAGTGATCAACACGGCTGCGACGAAGCGTTACAGCACATGCCGTGGTTGGAGACGGTGGCGACAAAAGAGGGCTTTGGTCGTCATTGTGCCTGGAGTAAACACCCTTCAGCGGTTGAAAGAGAGATTGAACAGGCGGTTGAGCATGCGGTTGCGACTCTGACCGAAAAAAAGCCGTTCCGGTTTGATTTACCTGTGACCATGGAACTGCAGTTTACCTCATGGAGTCGTTGCCTTAAAGCGATGATCCGACGATCGGGCTGGCGGCTGTGCCAGGCGAAAACTTTGCGTAAAACATTGTCGACCATGTTGGAGTGGCAGTGCTGAAAAAGGACGCGATGAAAAAGCACATAAACCGCAAAATATACGACTTTCTGCGGCCCTTGGGGGTGTCTGCCCTGCTCGTGGTACTCAGTTGTTCATCAGGATGGTCAGCGATTTCACCGTCGCAGGTACTGGTGTTGTATAACGCCGACTGGATTGGTGATGAACCCTTGACCGAGGCGGGCCAGGATTCGCAGGAGATCGCTGAGCATTATGTGCGTATGCATACCGATCCGCAGAGCGGTGAAAAACCCTATATCCTCGGGTTGCACTGCCAGCATGGTATTAAAGTCCTTGATGAGGCCCGTCATCTCAACACCGAGCACCTGGCCGAGAGCAGTGATGACAATAAGGCCGGAGTTGTGGCAAAGCGCAGCTATCTGTTTGGTCCGTCACCTCAAGACGATCAGTTACGCGACAGTCGCCTGGTTGAATTTGTTCTGCCGGGTGGGCGTTCCAAATGGCGGCTGCACACGCTGCAGATGACTTTAGAACCGGATGATGGCAAGGCGTTGACTCTGGTCAAAGATGGTTTGATTGAAGCAAAAGGGAAAATTGCCGGTAACAACAGCGATGATTGGACTATTCGGCTTAATGCGAAAAGCTTTGCCGACGGAGATGTGACGATTCAGGCATCCTGTAGCGATATCCAGGGTAGGGTGCATTCCTGGCAGGCCGATTATGTCGACGCCGATGAGGTGGAACTTTCCTGTACTGGCCGTGACGGTAAACGGGATGACCAGCATTTTCTCGATGATGTTGCCGCACCGGTCAAAGCGTTTCTCGAAGATTCGCGCAACGCCCGTGATGATGGAACACTGCTCAAAGATCACATTTTATTCATGGTGGTTTGTTACGGCCTGCCGCGTACCGCTGTTGCCCCTTGCGGGATAGCTCGCGGCATAACGAATCAGATCAATAATTTCGGCTCCATCATCGATTTTGGTCAACGTCTGCAACTCCTTTACTATGATCTCGACAGTGTTGCCGGACGAAAAGTTAAAGCCCAAAAGTTCACTGCTCAAGGGGCATTCAGCAATTATTTTTTGCGCTCTCCCCAGACCAGGCCATTGTTTGGTACGGCCAATCCGTTTGTGCATCCCCAGGTGTACTCCGCCAATCCTTCTTTTGAAAACGGTCCGCAACCCTTACCGTTTACTCCCGCCAATCGGCGTCAGCATGAAGAGCGCTTCGTTTATTTCGTCAGCCGTATTGACGCCCCTGATCCCTTACAGGCCAAAGCACTGATTGATCGGGCTGTATACGCCTCGAAGTATGCCGGTCCTGCGATGGGGATCTTGCCCGGTAAAACCTATGACAAAGCAAAAAAACGGGTGGGGTATCTGGAGCGCTCATCTGCCGGAACGTCTTTGTGGGAGCACGGTTATCGTCACCTTTACTACGGAGGACAGGGGAAGAACCTGCTGGAATGGGGACGCCTTATAACTGAAGATGGCTTCTTGAACGATGATATCTCCTATCTCCCCGGCGGCATTGCGGCGACGGTGATCTCCCACAATGGCTGGAAGAAAGGGGAAATGGTCGAGGATCTCAAGCGCGGTGTCACGGCAACAGCCGGTGCCGCCAAAGTGTATCGCGGGGCTCCACACATCCACAACAAAAGCTGGTGGGACGATGAGGTTTTTTATCCGGCCCTGTCCCAGAAAAAAACACTGGGCGAAACCTGGCTGATGAATCAGGTGAATCTCGGGTGGATCACGACGTTTGTTGGTGATCCGTTGATGACGTGGGGGGGCGAACAGGCTGTTTCTCCAATGCTACGTTTTGACCCTGATGAACATGTCAGGTTTTTGGTGACGAAGAATCGCGATGTTTGCCTGTTGGTGAATTTGCGTGGTACCGCGAAGCAGCCCCAAATCGTTCAACTGCAAGCGGTCTCTGAAAACGGAAAAAAGGTTGTCAGCGCGACATTTGACGCCAATCCAGCATTATGTCTGGGGAAAAAAGACGAATGTTCAGAAAAATGGCTGCTGACGCTGATGAATCCGTTTGGGGAAAAAATTGAGCAAGAAATTGTCGTCGATTGTGAAACGTCTCAAAAGACGTTTGCGCATAAACGGGAAATGGAATAGGCGTCGTATGAAAATAGCAGCAGTCTTCGGTTCTGTAGGGCCCTATTCATCGAAAGAATATGTCGAACGCATGTGTCAGGCTCAAGTTGTTCAGCACTGGCATTCGGTCGATGTTTTTGACGTCCCCGGGGGGGCCATCGGCGTTGTTCATACGTCGGAGCGCTATGGGGTTATTCCGATGCTGGTGAAAGGACAAAACGGCAATGTGCTGGTAGTTTCAGGGGTTCCGACCAAGTCGGGTCAATTGAGACCCTTTTTGCAGCAGATTGTCGAGATGGAGACAGCAGAGGCTTTTCAGGCCCTGACTGAAATGGATGGTGCCTATGCCGCAGTTTTCTGGCAGGAAAAAGAAAAGAAAGCGTTGATGGTTCCTGATTTTATGGGTTTTCAACCGATCTATTGTCATCGCGCTCAACAAGGGATTGCCTTTGCTTCGGAAATAAAAGCCTTTTCCATTGGCGGAGTTGTGCCGGTGCAACCTGACCCGGCAGGTTGGGGGGCTTTTGTCACCTTTGGGCATATCGTCGGAGAGCAGACGCAATTGGCCGGTGTTTCCAGAATCAGAGGGGAGCGCATGTGCTATGACCCCGAGAACAATGACCTGACCAAGGAGCTTTATTGGAACTGGCCTGAGCGCTCGCGGGACACGCAATTCGAGGAGATTTCCACGGAGTATATTTTAGATTGTTTTGGCCGTGAGGTTGACGCCTATCGGGAATATGGGGTGCAAGACAACACCTTATTGATGAGCTCCGGTTTTGATTCCCGCTTCATTCTCTGTTTGCTCAACGAAAAAGAGATGCCCATCAAGACCCTTTCGGTGATCCACCAAAAACATTTTGGTGGGGCCGAGGGAAAACTGGGCTATCGCATGGCCCGGCATCTGGGAGTTGAACAGGCCCGTCTTGTTGATGCGGTGTCCGGCCATGAGGGAGAAGTTGCCAAAGATCATTATCTGGTGATGAATGATGTGGCCACGCCTGGCCGCGGGCTGTTTATCAGCAATGTCTCTGCTCGGGTTGAAGGACTGTCCGGTGGAGTCTGGGAAGGATTTGCCCCGGGCTATACATTGACCCAACTCACTGACCGGGATATGGACACCTATTTGGCGAAAAAAAATTTAACTACTGAGTCCAACCGCTGGCAAGATGCCGCGGCTGTTTTTTCAGAGGATTTTCTTCACGCCATGCAGAAAGGGGTGCAGGAGAATATCCGCCGCGAGCGTGGCCTTTATGGTGAAGATGACTACGGCGTCATGCGCTTTATTTTCAAGAATCGGGCACTGAACAGAACGGTGACCAATCCTTTGAAGGTCTATGCAAATACCGTGATGCCTTTTACGCCGGGCATGTCGGCTCGATTCTGGGATTATATTGCGTCAATTCCCCCTTTAACAATTGAAGATTCGGAGCGGAAGTTATTCAGGAAGATCTATTGCAATGACTTCAAAAAGGCCTGCGAAATTCCTTTTTGCAGTGAAAAAGGGTTATTCGCGGGAGATGGTCGTTTCAGTGCGGAGATCTCCTGGAAAAATTTTCTTTATTCCCTGCACTACTACTACGAACGACGGCGGAAAATTCCGCTTGTCGGTTCTCTCTTTGCCAAGGCCCCTGTTGAGACGAATACCTATATTGATGATTTTCTCAGGCAACATGACATGGATCTGAAAAGATCTACCCATCCTGGTTGTGATTATATTAATCGGGCATTTTCGTGGCAGGAAACAGAGGGCGCCAACGTATTGTTTCAGCGCAATAAAGAGAAGAACCTTCTCTATTATTTTCTGTGCTGGGTAGATGTTATGGAGGGCAAGCTGACTGTTCACTGAGGCTGTACCAAGGAGGCGATATGTCTGTTCCCAAGCTGTTTTCATGGATTCGCGGCGGTCTGGTTCAAGGGCCTGGTTATGGCTATTACATGCTGTTCTGGTGGTTGTACACCGAACGGACATTACGTTCGAAGGCCGCGGTATCGCCCTATAACCGCCTGCGCAAGTTGTTGTTGGTCAAGTCGGGGATTGTTATTGGCGAGGGAACGGAGATCGGCTTTGGCAGTTTTATTCTCGGGATAAGCCGCACGCCACCGTCCGTAACCTTTGGCAAACGTGTAGCCGTGGCGCCTTATGTCGTGTTTGTTGCCAGCAGTTACCCCGATAACTCTCGGCTGGCGTATCACCCTGAAGCCAAGGGGCTGGTTCAGAAGACCGCACCGATTTTGGTTGAAGATGATGCTTGGATCGGGGCGCATGCGGTCATTTTCCCCGGTGTTACCGTGGGGGCTTCGGCCATTGTTGCTGCTGGTGCTGTGGTGAGACAGGATGTGCCGCCAAAATCGATTGTTGCCGGTGTGCCGGCTAAGGTCATACGCACGCTGGATTAACCTTTAAGATGATGGGCTTTTATGCCGAGTAGACGAAAATTTCTGCGTAATCTGGCGATCAACTGGGGAGGGCATATTGCCTCCCTCGTGGTGATGTTTTTTCTATCGCCCTATGTGGTTGGTAAGCTGGATGCTGTTTCTTATGGTATCTGGAGCCTGCTGACCGTGCTGATCGGCTATATGGGGATTTTCGATATCGGTGTCCGTTCAAGTGTTGGTCGTCATATTGCGTTATTTCTGGGTAAAAAAGATCAGACCGGAGTGGATGAGACGATCCGGGCCGGTTTTGCGATTTTCACGTTAACCGGTGGGCTGATTCTGCTGGTGGGTGTTGTCCTTGGCTGGTGTTTTCCGATTTTTTTCAGAAATGTCCCGGCCGAATATTATGACACAGTGCGATTGTTACTCCCTTTTATGGCCGTTAACCTCTGGTTTTCTGCGGTTGCGGCCATCTACTCCAATGTACTTACCGCCCATGACCGTTTTGATGTTGCCCGGTCCATCGACCTGTGTGTTTTGCTGATTCGTACCGCCGCAACGGTGTATGCCTTGTATTCCGGTTGGGCCCTGTGGGGACTTGCCGGAGCCCTTGCCCTGGCTAATTTTTCTTCCCTTGTTTTCAACCGGATCGGCGCGGGTAGAATTTATCCCGCATTGCGCAGTTTTCCGTTGCTGTTTTCGCGCAGCCGTTTCAAAGAACTTTTCGGCTACGGTTTTTATGCGTTTATCTCAAATGTGGCCTTCAAAGTTATCGGGCAGAGCGATCTTGTTATTGTCGGGGCTTTTTTAAGTGTCGCTTCAGTTCGGGAATACAGTGTTGGCGCCATGCTGATCTATTATTCGGCGCCGTTTATCAGCATGATCGGCATGACCTACTTTCCTTCCGTTCAAAAAAAGGTTGCTGCACAAGATTTTTGCGAAGTTAAAAAGCTTTTGAACAGTCAGATCCGCATTTCGTTAAGTTTTGGTCTGCTGGTTTATCTGGGGCTCGTTTTTTACGCCCAGCCCTTTATCCGTTTGTGGATGTTGCAGGACGGATTTGATCTGCACAGTGTGACCATGGCCGCCAGTGTTATGGCGGTACTGGCTCTTTCCAAGATCCCGACGCTCTACCTGCTGCCGTGCATCAATGTTTTGTCGGCCATGGGCCATGTCCGATTTACCGCCAAGCGCGCGGTTGTCGAAGCCGTGATGAACGTTGTTTTCTCATTACTGTTTGTCATGCTGTTCAACATCGGGCTTGTTGGTGTCGCTGCAGGCACCCTGACCGCACGTTTACTCATATCGGCGGTTGCGGTGCCTTATTATCTGTGCCGGAAACTCGACACTCCCTTGGCGGGGTTTGTCTATGGGAACTTGTTGCCCGGAGCTTTCGCGGCGGTATTATTTAGCCTTTATTGTCTCTTACTGCAAAATCTGTGGTCTATCGAAGGCTGGCTGAGTTTCTGGGAACATGTTGGGTCGGCCATCCTGTTCTGGTGTTTGATCCTTCTGACGATCCTGTTGCCCCACGAAGACAGGACTCGATTACTAAAAAAAGTGAAGAAGACCGTTTCGATCAAAGATGCCGTTTAGAATTGAGATGCATGTTGAATTTATATGATTTTCTCCAATGGAGGGGTGATGAACGTTTCGTTTAAGTCTTTTTGGAATGAATTGTTGGACTTGCCGGGACCGGTAAGAGCTGCAGTGGCGAAGAAAGAGCTGGCCAGACTGGCACAAAAGCACCGCCTTGATAACTCTTCACTTGTCCAGGGTGTTCTTGCTTTGTCGGAGATCCTTGGTCCTTTTGAGGATTTGGATGAGCCGGTTAAAGCGCAGTTTGTTGCGCTAGCCACACACTATTTGGCGGAAAAGGCTTTCCAATCGGAGCCCATGGTTCGAGTTGTGGCGCGAGGTTCCCTTTATCGCTTATGTGTCAAAACGATCAAGGCTGGCTGGAACATCAGAAAGAGATCGATGTTTGTCAGCCGTGTGTTGATTTTTGCCGGTCGCAAAGGAACCCTTTTGCTTGAATGGTTGGCAAAAAGGCTTCTCGATCTGGCATTTAAGATTGGCTGGTATCAGGCTCCCGTTCTCAACATGTTGTTTCGTGCGTGTCGATTGGACCCTAAAATCGTTGTCGATGAATATGTTCAGCAGATCCCCGCATCGCCCTGTTCCTCTCCGGTCTTTCATGGTAAAGGAGCAAAATCGAGGGCCTGTGCGCTTATCGGCATCGACTTTTTGCCCTCCAATGGCAAGCTGTATTTCATCGAAAGCAACTTTAATCCCGGTCACTATATCGATCGGCATTTGTGCTCTCCGAATGGCGATCCTTTGTTCCGCCACATGATGGAATACGCCAAAAAAGAGGGCCTTGACCAGCTGCTTTTTTATCCGACGGGGTTTCAAAAATATTTCAACATTCAAGTGGAAGCCGCCTGGCAAGAGATGGCTCAAGCAGACGATTTTCGGCTCGGCATTATTGATGATGCCTTTTTGGGCTCTCCGCGGGACAGAAGGATCAGCGCTGATGTGGATTACTCCGATGACCGCACCCTGTATGTTATCAGCCGCTATTTTGATAACCCTTTGGCCAATTTCGTGGTGCGCAAGGGCGTGATGGAAGCAAACATAGCCACTTACAATGAAAACGTCGAGGCCAAGGACAGAATACGGCTTCCCGGAGCTGTAGATCACGAAACTCTGTTGGCGAAGGAAATCGGAAGGGATGACCGTTTTCCCAATATTATCGTCAAAAACAAATACATTGATCAAGCCCTGGGAATCCATCTCTATAAAACAGATTCCATTCCGCAGATTGCCAACAATAACGACTACGTTGTCAGCGAATACGTTGTTCCCGACACGATCAAGAAAAATGAGGAGGGTGAATCCAGAGAATACGTCTATCTGTTCAGGACCTATATGTTGATTACGCCTGATGGACCTGTTTATGCCGGAACCCGCAAAGATGTTTCCGGCACCGCGATTCCGGATCATTTAGAAGAGGGGGAAGTTACTGACATTGCCCCTTATATTACCAATCTGACCACTGATGGGGATTATTGTGTCCCTTTTAGTGAAGAGGAAGACCAGCTTTGTAAAACCGAGACAATGAAGGTGGGGCGTTTGCTGCATCAGTTTTTAAAAGAAAAATACGATTTGACCGCCTGATGGAGGTTTATGGCGTATTCAAATCTGTCTTTCCGGGAGTAAGGCCGTTTTTTGTATGAAGTTACAGTGTGAAAAGAAACAACACTGGCCCAAGTTGGCCTGGGTGTGTGTCGTTGAGCAGGGCAGCGAGACCGCCCGACTCTTTCACGGTCCCATGGTTGAGATCTCAGACCTGTGGGCGGTTGAAGGGGTTTGGAACCGCTCTTTTGCCGATGGAGACTTTGATAAAACAGATCTCGTTTTTGGCTCCGGAGTGCGCGTGCGTCCCGAAGGGATCTATTTTGTTTCGTCAGCGACGGGGATGGATCGTCTGTGGTTTGCCCATGACGAAAGCCAGCTGTATGTCAGTAATACATTGCCCGGTTTGTTGAACATCGCAGGACTGTCTCTTCTGGATGACTATGCGTTTTACTCCGAAGACCTTGTTACGGTTCAGACCAAGGGATTGAACTCTCATGTTCCTTCAATTCCTTCCAGTGGCCCGGAGCTCCATGTCGTCTATTATGACAACCTTTTCTATGATGGCACTGCGCTGAAAAAAGTGAGCAAGCAAACCGACCTTCCTGATCTCAGCAACTATGGTGCGTATAAAACCTTTATGAGGCACGCGGCTGAGTTGATCGGGGAAAATGCCACATCAAAACAGCGCGCCTTTCCTGTTGAGATGCTTGTGGGGTTATCAACGGGCTATGATTCTGTGGCCACGGCTGTAGTTGCCAAATTCGCCGGTTGCCAAAAAGCATCGAGTATTGAAAATTCCAGCAGTTTCTGGCGTGGCTCAGACTCCGGTGAAAAAATTGCCCCCCATCTTGGGCTGGAGTGTCGTTTGTGTCGCCATGAGCCAAAACACTACCGGCATGAGGTCGCAGTCTGGGCGGGTGTCGGACGGCCCGGAGGGCGCAATCTGACTGTTCTGGATTTTCCTAAGCCGTTGTGCCTGTTTTTCAGTGGCGGCTATGGCGATGTGGTGTGGGATCGCAATGTTGATACTGTTCAGGAACTTAAGGGTGGTGTCAACGAGATGATGGGTGAATTTCGTTTGATTGAGGGCGTTTTTAACTGCGTTGTTCCCTGGTGGGGCATTCAACGTGTCAACCAGATCAAGGCTATTGGACGGATGGCAGAGATGGCTCCATGGACTCTGCACAATGATTATGACAGGCCTGTTGCGAGAAGACTGATTGAAGAAGCCGGCGTGCCACGCGGTTTGTTCGCCCAGCGAAAAAAGGATACTTCGTCAAATTCGCCCTTGTGGTGGCCAGCGACTGCTGCTGCCCGATCAAGCCTGAACCGTTATTTGCAAAAGAGTGCTGTGCCGGCATCAAGTCATCAAAAAGTCACCCTCTATTCCATGGCCTCTTTTGTGTTGAATCTGGCCTATAAAAATACCGTTAAAAGAATCGGTATCAAAAAATGGTGGCGGCCATGGCTGACGTTCCCAGGGCGAAAGCACCTTTTTGTCTGGGCCAACCATACGTTGAGAGATGAGTATTATGGTAAAGACTAGTCTGAAAATTCTTCACATCTCGGCACTGCCGGTTTGGTCGATGGAAGGTAAAGGTGGGATGCCCTCGCTGCGAGAGACTCTGAACGGCCATGTTGCCGGAGGGCATGAGCTCGAACTGGTGTTGCCGCGCTTTGATCCTTTTTCAGATGATGCCAAGCCACTGACCATTCCGGATGGCCAGCCGTTTTCTGTCTACTTTGCCCCGTGTCGCTGGTTGCCGTTGTTCAAAAAAGTGCGCTACGCGGCCCGTCGCCTGGGCAACAACGATTCTGTCCCCTATGTGCTGCGCTGGTTGTTGAATGTGTTCATGCTTCTGGCGTTGACGGTCAGCCTGACCTTGGCAGCGAGACGGGTACGTCATCATGGTTTTACGTCGCAACTGGTCTACGCCCACAATCAGTATGCTGCCCTGAGCGGTTTTCTGGTCAGCCGCTTATGGAAGGTTCCCAATGTGACCCGCTTGTACGGTACCTTTTTGGCTGATCTGATGAAGAAACCTCTGGTTTCGCTGCGTTACCCGACAGCAGCGGCCGGTTACCTGGTGCCTTCCGATCTGCTGATTTGCGCCAATGACGGTACCCGTGGCGATGAGGTGGCGCAGAAATTCGGCGTTTCCGGGCAGCGTTTTCGCTTCTGGCAAAATGGTGTTGAACCACCCTCCACTCCGCCGGATCTGTCGCGAAAGGAGCTGGTGGCCCGTTTTGCGGCGTTGAATCCAGACACTTCTTGGGCTCTGTCCTGTTCACGGTTGAGCTATTGGAAAAGGATTGATCGCATGTTGCAGGCGTTGGCTGTCTGCCGACGGCAGAACGTGGCCTGTCAGTTGATTGTGGCCGGTGACGGGCCGGAACGCGACAACCTCATAGCTCTGGCAAAAAAGCTGAATCTCGGCGATGCCGTGGTCTGGTTGGGGGCGGTGGCCCATGATGATATCTGGGCGCTGATGAATACGGCAGATGTTTTTCTGCTGACCAACGATGTGACCAATCGGTGTAATCCGCTTTATGAGGCGGCCTGGGCCGGTTTGCCGGTTGTCTCTGTTAGCGATTTTTCGACGGCGGATCTGTTGAAACATCGTCACAATGCGCTGTTGTCTGAGGCGGATGATGCGGAAACACTGGGGGCGCACCTTGTTGAGTTATGCCAGGATGACGCATTGAGACACCAGCTCAGTATGGCTCAAAAAGAGCTGTCAAAAACATTTTGGAGCTGGGAAGAACGGATGCGTGTTGAAGTTGCCGAGCTGGAAACTCTGGTTCACGCATCTTTTGACGACGGACAGAGGGGTTAACGTGTCGAGTCGAGGACTACTCTTTATCAGTGTCTTTACCTTTTGCGTGTTGGGTGCCCTGGCTTTGCCCCAGTTGGGAATCTATGGCTACCTGGCGGATTATTGCCTCAATCCGGCGGATCAGTGGTGGGGGCGGCCTTTTGCGCAAATGGGGATCCGTTTCTCATTCACCTTGGCTCTGGCCACCATGGCAGGAATCTTTTTGCAGCGTAAGAAATTGCGTTTTGGTGAAAAGCTGATTGAGAAGCAAGAGTGGTTGATGGTGCTGTTTCTGCTGGTTGTCTGGGGGCTCTACTTTTTCGCACCGCAAACGGTTGGTCGCTATGGCAGCACCGATCATCCTGCCATCAAGTTGGCAAAAATCTTTATTTTCACCCTGATGATGACCCATGTCATTACGGACCTCAACAAACTCAAAGGTCTTTTCGCGGTGCTGTCCTCGGCGGCGTTTCTCTTGGGGATTAAGGCCTGGAGTGTTCCTTACAGTGCGTTCTCCCGCGGACGCCTTGAAGGGATTGGCGGAGCGGATTTCTCCGAGGCCAACTTTTTTGCTGCGTTTATGGCTGCGATGCTGCCGTTGATTGGCATCATGTTTTTGCGCAGTCGCTGGCCCGGAAAACTCTATTACGCTGCGTGCGGTGCATTTACGGCCAATGCGGTGGTGTTGTGTCGCAGTCGCGGCGCGTTTCTCGGTCTGGTGATGGGAGCGGTTGCCGCGTTTATTTTTGCTCCAAAAAAGTACCGCAAACATATCGTCATCCTCTGTATGGCTGGAATGGTTGGTGTTATCTATCTTTCAGATGATTTTTTCATTCAGCGCATCATGAGTATTTCAACGGATCAAAGCGAGATGGATGAGTCCTCTTCCAGTCGGATCCGTTTGTGGAAAGCCGGGCTGCGGATGGTGGCTTCTCACCCGTTGGGGATCGGGCCGGGCAACTGGTATCAGACCATTGGTCGCTATATCCCCGAATATGAGGGCAAGGATTCCCATAGCACCTATGTCAAATGTTTTGCCGAATTAGGAGTGATTGGTTTGGCGGTGTTTCTGCTGTTTCTGCTGCAGTCGAGTCTCAATTTACGCCATATTTATCTTCAGGTGCATAGTTTGCCTCCACCTGAAGAGGAGGAGTTTACCCAGCTCTATTTCGCCATTCTTGTGGCGTTGGTGATTTTTATGACCTGTGCGCTGACCATCACCATGATTTACACGGAAATTCTTTGGGTATTGCTGATGCTGCCTGTGTGCCTGAAACGGTCTCTGGACAACTATCTCCAGGATCAGGAGGAAACCGATGGTTTCTGATCTGCCCCGTGTGGCATTTGTCCTGACGGAACTGCGGCCCGGAGGTATGGAGCGGCTGGTGGTTCACCTTGCCACGGAGATGGCGGAGCGTCATATTCCTGTTTGTGTGATCTGTCTGCAGGATAAGGGCACACTGTCCCCGCTGTTGCGAGTGAAACATATTGAGGTGGTCGCTTTGGGAAGTCACAGCGGTAAAGATCTTAAAGCACTTTACCGCTTGAGGCGTGTGCTGAAACAATTCCGCCCGACGGTGATTCATGTGCACGATTATGCCAGCTTGCCTTATGCTGCCCTGGCAAATCTTTTTGCCGGGCGTTGCCCTTTGTTGTTTACCGCCCATGGTCTGCTGTATGAAGGCTTTGAGGGGCTGCAGGGGCGCCTGCGTTTTTTTTCCCGTTTTATCACAGCGCTTTCGGCAGTTTCAGAAAGTGTTGCAACGCGCCATCGCGACTATCTTGGTTGGACCAAAGATCTGAGGGTGATAGGCAATGGTGTCCCGCCGGTGCCTATTGACGGCACGCAGCGTCATCGTGTCCGTGAAGAATTGGGCTGCGATGATGCCACCTGTGTTTTTCTGGCCGTTGGTAACCCGCGTCCGGAAAAAGCTTTTGAAGATCTTTTGGATGCGGTTGCCTTGTTAAACCACAAACAGCCGGGCCGATTTTTTGTCGCCATTGCCGGAACTCTTGGTGAAAACGCTTATTGCCAGGGGCTGTTGGATAAGCTGAAGCAACATGACCTGAGTCGCTGTTGCCGGTTTCTGGGTTTTCGTGAAGATACAGCGGCTCTTTATTCGGCGGCGGATTGTTTTGTGCTTTCCAGTCGTAGTGAAGGATTGCCGATGGTGATTCTCGAAGCCATGACAGCGGGGCTGCCGGTGATCAGTACCAATGTGGGTGGTATCTCTGATGCCGTGGGCAACCATGTGTTACTGGTTGCTGCGCAACAACCGCCGCAACTTGCCGAGGTCATGGAGCGCCTGATCGAACAACCACGATTGCAGGGACGTTTGGCCGAGAGTGGCCGTAAGCATGTCGCGGCCCATTTCAGCGTGACGCACATGGTTGATGAATATTTGAGCTGGTATAGACTAAATGCTGAGCGCTGTATTTTGAAGAAATGGATGTGATGATGCACTGTCGGATAAAAGGGATGATAACGGTTGTTGTTGTCGCATTGGCCGGAACTCTGTTGGCTGGTAACGTCTTGGCGCAAACCGGTACGGTGGAGCAGAATGTCAAAATACTGGTGGCCAAAGCGAACCAATGCCTGCGCCATGAATCACGAAAACATCTGGCGGTTGATTACATTAATCGGGCGGTCAAATTACAACCGCGCAATCTACAGCTTTATTACAAAAGAGCCTTCATTTATGGGCGATTGAAATATTATACGGAGGCGATTAAAAATCTCGATTTTATCGTCCGTAGTGACCCCCGTGCACTCAGGTTTCCTTCGGCGTTAAAGTATCGGGCGGAGTGTTATGCGGCGATTGGTGTCTATGGCAAAGCGGTTACGGACTATCGTACCCTTCTCAAGCACAGCAGCGAGTCGGGAAAAGTGTGGTTTTATTATGCGGAATTACTCTGGTTTCTCGGAGATCGCCAACAAGCTCTGAAGGCCATTGATAAAGGTCTAAAAGTTAAAACACATTGGCGAAGCAAACTGATTGCCTTAAGAAAAAACGTGATAGCCGGTCAGCGCGTGCAACTCCATACTCCTTTCAGCAATTAAATCGCACAAAGAAGGAGGCCTGATTTTGAAGCATTCAAAGATTGTTTCTTTGCTCACCTTTCTCCTGTTGGCTTTTTTGTCGTCGCCCTGTTGTTCTCATGTCTTTCAGGTCAGGGATGCCACGGAGCTCAAAGATGCTTTAACGAAGCTTGCTTCGGGAGATCAACTGCTTCTTTCTCCCGGTTTTTATCGTGGGATCTCTTTAAAGAATCTCCATGGCACCTCTCAGGCTCCTATTGTCATTCGGGGCAGTGATCCAAACCTGCCTCCTGTTTTCGAAGGCGGTCGCGAAGGACTGAAGTTGACGAGTTGTTCCTATCTCAAGTGTGGCAACCTGATATTTCGCGGCTTTGCCAGCAACGGAATCAATATTGATGATGGTGGTAAAAAGGCGCCATCACATCACATTATTTTGGAAAATATTCACGTTCTTGATACCGGCGGTAACGGAAACCAAGACGCGGTAAAGCTGTCCGGCGTGGCGGATTTCATTTTACGGAGCTGTCGCATCGAAGGTTGGGGTGGGTCTGGCGTGGATATGGTCGGCTGTCGTAACGGTTTGGTCGAAGCATGTGTGTTTTCCGGCAAGCAGGGCTTTCGTGGCGGTAACGCGATTCAGATTAAAGGCGGTTCGCATAATATTTTGGTGCAGAACAATCTGTTTCGTATGGCTGGTCTGCGTACCGTGCAGATTGGCGGGTTGACCGGCAAACAGTATTTCCGCCCTTTTGTCGGTGATTATGAAGCAAAACATGTGACTATTGCCGGAAATACCTTTATAGGCGGCGAATCCCAGCTCGCCTGGGTTACTGCGCAAGACAGCCATGTGCACCACAACCTGTTTTTTCGGCCGGAGAAATGGCTCGGTCGCATCCTGCAGGAAACCAAAGAGACTCAGTTCAAACCGTGTCAACGTGGTGTGTTTGAACGCAACGTGGTGGTTACGGACCAACGGGTCAAGGTGTTTTTTAATGTTGGTCGGGGCACAGATCCTGAAAGTTTTGTTTTTCGTGAAAACCTGTGGTTTCGTCCTGATGGGGACAATCGCCCCAACCTTCCTTCATTTGAAAAAGACGGTATTTATGATGTCGATCCGATGATTCTCGCTGACAACGATGGGGCGTTGCAGATCAACTCTGCTGACACGCATTTGAAGCAGGTTGGTCCCGATGCGTATCAATCCTGGGATGTGGGTGCGGACTTTTCTGATGTCTCTGTGCCGCTGGTGAGGGTTCCTGACGTAACGTATTCAACTCTGGACTGGATTGAAGCCTTGATCAAATGAGTTTCCGGCGGGCAGCAATTTTTTTAAGGGGGGCAGCATGGTTCTGCGTCACGTATCTCAGGTTTTGACCATTGCTTTTTTGCTGTTGCTGTTGCCGTGGGGCGCCGTTGCCGATGAGGCTATTTACTTTGTTGATCGCGACGGGGATGGTTACGGGGTCGGCGACATATTTGTCAACGGTCCGGATGCGGATGATCGGGACCCGCAAGTTAATAAGGCACAAAGCGCGTTGAAAAAATATGGCAGTTTGCGGGTGCTTTTGGCGGACAAAGGCTATTCCCCGGATCGGTTGCTGTTTGTTGCCCCTGATGGCAATGACGAAAGCGCCACAATAAACGCTGTTGAGTCACCGTTTGCCACGTGGGAGAAAGTTAAAACACGTCTTCAACCCGGTGATGCGGTCATTTTTAGAGCGGGTACCTACCATCAGCAGATTGAACTGAAAAATGTTTTTGGTGCAGTCCATAAGCCGATTCTTTTGCTGTCTTACCCTGGTGAGTCCGTTGTGTTCGACAATTGCGGCGCAGGCAGTAATGCGGCCTGTTTCAGTCTTAAAGGGGCACAGAGCATTATCATCGATGGTTTCATTTTTGACAATGAGACCAACGGCGGTGACGGTAATGCGATCTATCTCAATGGGACCAATCGCTATGACTGGAACTATGTGTACGATGTCACGATCCGTAATGTTCTGGCGCGCCATCTGAAAAGCGGTTTTCGCGGCATGGTCAATGTGCATAAGGTGTTGATTGAAAACTGCGTTGTTCACGATACCTTATCTCATGGCGTGTATCTGGGCACCTCAGATGATAACCAGGCAAACAGTGATCTGCGAATCCAGGATTCGTTGTTTTATCGCACGGCAAAAAAATATGATGGCCGGTTCTGTATTCAACACAATGGTCGCGTGAATGGATTGTTTATAGAACGTAATATTTGTCATTCCAATCTGACCGGTGGCGGGATCTCCCTGGTGAATGGTGTTTGTAACGCGTTGATTAAAAATAATCTTATTTTCAATAACGCCAAGCAGGGCATTGTGTTGTTCGGCTATAAAAGTAAATCTGGTTCCGGGGGGGATTTTGTCAATAACGAGATCATCAACAACACCATATGGGTGGGGCGTTACGATGTGTCCGGCAATGAAAAACCGCTCTATCATGCCGGCATCCTGCTCAATGATACAACGGGTAGGATGCGGATGCTTTACACGAATATTCGCAATAATGTTGTGGTCACGCAGGCGGGGAGTGCGGTGGCATTTCAGCAACCCGAAGCGCTTGATGTTTCGATTATGAAAAACAATATTGTGTATGGTGCCGGATTTGGTTCAGTTGTTACTGTCGGCCCGGAGAGGTTCAGCCTGTCAGAGGTTGAAAAAATAAACAGTCTCATGGCGGCCAACCGGTATGTGGACCCGGAATTCAACCACGCCTCAGTCCATGAGTATCATCATCCAGAACTGTTTAATTTTGAACTCCGGCCGGGTTCGCCTGCGATTGGTTTTTGCCCGCGCTTAGTCGAATTTGCCGTAACTGAGGATCTGACGGGGCAATCGCGCTCGGCAGAGAGACTCGATGCTGGCTGCTTTGAGGTTCACTAAAGGCAGTGAAGAGTGTCTGTCATTCTTGGAGAGGGTGGTGATGTTGTTCCTCTTTGTCGGCGGAGAACAGTTAGTTATTTAAAAAGAGCTTTACGGCCTTTTTAAAATGCTTTGGTCGAAGGCGGCGGATGGTGTCCCAACGCAACCGGGATTTGAACGGCAGAAGTTTGTGAACACGAAACACTTCTTTCGCATACCGTGCCGGAGTGATCCCCTGACGCAGATAATTATCAGCATGGTGCAGGCATTTTTCCCCCCAGCCACTTTCTTCTATACGAATCTGTGTCCCATCATCAAACACTGGAACCTGTTCAATTCGGGTAATTTTTTCCTGATCTAATTCAAACACAATGATTTGACTGGTACGCTCAAATTTGTCCCAGGTTAAGGAATCACCATCCTGCCAATAGACCGGATTTGAAAGGAAGTTCCCCAATGAGTAGGTAATGACGCCGTGGTGATAGGTTTCCGTGCCTTGGAGAACGTGGGGATGATGACCTGCCACTACGGAGGCTCCGGCATCGATAAATGCTCGGCCCTGCGCCACCTGATCCGGTGCCGGAAAACGGAAGCGCTCTTCGCCCCAGTGCGGGATGAAGACAACATGGTCGTGGCTGGTTTTGAGTTGCTGAATCTGGTCGCAGATGGCTCTGGTTTCCAGCGGGGCGACACCGGCACTGTCGTTGCCGGCAAAGGTTCCCATGCCGGTGGAAGTGGCCACAGCACCGATGAATGCAATGCGAACGCCGTTCATGGTGAGACTGACGGGAGCTTGTGCTGCGGTGAGGTTATTTCCGGCACCAAAGGCATGAATCCCCAGCTCGTTGAGTTTGTCAGATGTTTTACGAAAACCTTCATCAAGGGCATCAAAGGCATGGTTGTTGGCCAACGTGACCACGTTGATATGCGCCTGAATGAGTGAGTCGAATTGTTGGGCGGTTCCGAGCACCCGTGGTTCGGTGGCAACCTGTTGGTCGGCCGCCAGTGTGCTCTCCAGGTTGGCGACAACGAGGTCACAGTTGGCGAACAGGGTAGTGATTTGCGCAGACACTGATTCCAGGCCGCGACTGCCGTTCTGGGAGGCGTAAGGGGTGGTAAACAGCAGATCGCCGATGATTGCCAGACGAATTGAGGGGTTAGACGCCATGGGTCTCCTTTTCGGCAGGGGGAGCATCAAGAGGCAGCAGTGGGATACGCGTTGCCAGTATGCCGCCGATGATATAGCAGTAGATGTCGGTCATGGACGGTGTGCGCGAAGTCAGAAAGAGTTGTCCGCCTTCCTGAAGAAGGCCAATGGTGCCTGTCAGCAGCACAATGACCGGCAAGCGAAACCAGCGTTGATCAAGCGTGGCGAAGCGGAGCCGGTAGAAGTACACCAGGGTGGCTGAGAGGAGGATCGTCTGCAAAAACAGCCGAATATGATTCAGAGAGGCTCCCATTGCATAGTGGTAAAAAGGGAGGAACTCAACACCGCGAGGCAATTTATTGGTGAACAGTTGAGCATCGAATTGAAAATCAAACGGCAGCCAGCCCAAATACAGGATGTAGCCTGTGACTCCGATAAGACCCAGCGTCAGGCGAAGTTCACGGGATAAAGGTCGTCGCCACACGGTCAGTAGAATGACTGCCACAAAGATGCCGGTGTAGTTGGCCATCAGGTTACTCATGTTCATCACCCGTGAGGTGATGAACAGTTTTGCCACTTCGAGCATTGTGGCAAACAGGCCGCAGAACAGGGCTGCATTCACCCTTCCCGGTTTTGAATGGTTAGGCTTGGACCACTGGGCGACCAATAGAGTGAACACCAGATACAGCAGGATGTGTGTGACCAGCCACCAGTGCCACGGATGCTGGGAAAACCCTGCAATCGGGTTGAACTGTGAGGCTTTGATACTGCGCCAGACCTGGCGTATTAACAGCGTTGGCAGAAACGGAGCCAGAGCATCGGCGGCGATCAACGCAGCGAAAACCAGTGTGAGAAGATCCAGCGGGCTGTGTTTTTGCCGTTGATGCAATGTTGACAGAATCTGCTGCCACAACATCGGTCCCCAGCGGGCACCGACTACGGCACCAACAGCGCCACTGATGGTGTTCATGATGAAGTCGGTGATGCTCGCCGTGCGCGACAATAAGAAAATCTGACCCGTTTCGATCAGAAGACTGGTGAGACTGCAGAGCATCAGGGCGGCCAAGGCGGCACGCATCCTGTGGTGATGCTTCGTTGCCCAGTGGGTGGCCAAAAGGGCCCCTAGGGGAATGTAGAGAATCAGGTTGCTTAAAACGTCAGAGCCGCTGACCTGGGCATACGGATTTACCGGCCAAGCATGGAGCGCTTTGTTGATCACCCAGCGAATGTCGATTGAGGCACGAAAGTCATAGGGCATCAGGCTGGCGTAGACCAGCAGAAAAAAATAGACGCAAGCCAGAATGATCAACAGGCGGGAGCTGCAACAGCTATTCGTGGTTCTGGGCAGGCTTGACTTGTTCATAATTTAGCAGAATACGTAAGAATGATTTGTTCGGCAAACTTTTTGGACATTTGAATGAAATTCTCTTTAATATTTTTTGCGAGGTGTCCGTAAGCCTGCTATATTGATTTTAATATAAATCCCTTAAAATTAACTGTCTTCTGGCGCAGTCATCGTTGTCGAAGAGAGCTGATTTGTGAGCATTCAGAGAAAATTCAGGGGGGCGTCATGGCCACATCATTGAGTTTGAAAATGGCTCGTTTACGGGAAATGCTGCAATTACATAAACATTTTCATACCTATTTCAAGGTTATTCCCGCAGTGACCCCCGATCTTGTCCGGGAGGCGCAGCGGATTCGCCACTCCGTGTATTGTGAGGAGCTGGGCTGGGAACCCGTGAATGAAGAGGGCCTGGAGCAGGACAGCTATGATGAAAATGCTCTGCACTGTCTGTTGATGGCGGTGCGTTCACAGCGTTACATCGGCTGTGTTCGTCTTGTTTTACCGCAGGTCGGCCATCCGGATCATATCTTTCCGATTCAGGAATCCTGTCGTGACACCCTTTATGCCGGGTATCCGGATCTCGAAGCCTCGGAACGGGGCGAAACCGCAGAGGTCTCGCGACTGGCGATTGTTGCGGATTATCGGCGACGGAAAAATGAGCTCAGTAAGCCGATCTCCATTGATCTGCAGGAAGACGCTACGATTCAGGGACGTCGTCGTTTTCCGTATATCCCGGTGGGACTGTATATCGGCATGTTGGAGATGGCCTCATTTTACGGTATCAAGACCATGTATATGCTCACTGAGCCGCTATTGGCCACCCATTTCAGTCGTCTCGGCGGAAACCTGAAGCCCATTGGCGATGCCATCGAGCACCGTGGGCGCCGTCGGCCTTATGTCATGGAGGTTGAAGAGGTCCTTAAAAGCGCCAATCTGTTATTGCGTCCGCTGATCTGGACGATTCGTCGAGATGTAAACTCTGTGTTATCTGATAGTCTTTGTCCTTGGGAGATTGAGGAGCAGTTTAAGAAGAAATGGAGACATCGTGAAGCCACTTAAAATCATCAACGTGGTCGGTGCCCGACCTAACTTTATGAAGATGGCCCCGTTGATTGAGGCCATGAATCACTACCCTGATGCCATTCATCCCATTCTGGTCCATACCGGACAACATTATGATGAAAAAATGAGTCAGTCGTTTTTCGTCGATCTCGGCATGCCGCGACCGGATATTGATCTCGGTGTTGGCAGCGGCTCCCACGCCGAGCAGACCGCACGGATTATGGTGGCATTTGAAAAAGTCTGCCTGGATCATCAGCCGGATCTGGTGATTGTGGTTGGCGATGTCAATTCGACCATGGCCTGCACTATTACCGCCAAGAAACTCGGTATTCGCGTGGCGCATGTCGAAGCCGGTCTGCGGTCACGCGATATGTTGATGCCTGAAGAGATCAACCGGTTGTGCACCGATGTGTTGTGCGATTATCTTTTTACCACCGACTATATTGCCGACCGCAACCTGTTGGCTGAAGGGGTTGATGCCCAGAAGATCTTTTTTGTCGGCAATGTGATGATCGATACGCTGATGAAACATCGGCAGATGGCTTCACAGCTCGACCTGCGTGAGAAATTAGGTCTGACCCCGCAAGGCTATGCTACCTTGACACTACATCGTCCGGCTAATGTCGATGACCGCGATGCCCTCAAAGGCATTCTTGAAGCGGTCCACGAGATCTCGCAGACAATGCCGGTGATTTTCCCGATTCATCCGCGCACGAAAAAAATGGTCGAATCGTTTGGCCTCGAAGGGTTCTTCAATACGTCGGATACGGTGGCGGGGGTCTGGATCACCGAACCGCTTGGGTATCTGGAATTTCTTCATCTCAATATGGGCGCGCGTCTGGTTCTGACGGACAGCGGTGGCTTGCAGGAGGAAACCACGGTTCTCGGCGTGCCCTGCATTACCATGCGCCCCAATACCGAGCGGCCAATCACGTGTGAAGAGGGTACCAATACGCTGGTTGGTCATCACAAGGAGGCGATTCTCGCAGCAGCGCAGCGGATTCTTCATGGAGATACCGCCACCGGCCAGATACCGGAAAAATGGGACGGCCGAGCTGCTGAGCGGATTGTTGACGTTCTGTTGCGAGTTGAGAGTGGAGCGAACTGATGACGATGCCGAGTGCAGGGGAGACTTTCCAGCAGGATCTTTCCCGCTACCGTTGGCACTGGCTGGTTCTGGTCGCGTTAATCGCTCTGACCTACCGCAATGTCATTCCGGAAATGGTGGCGGACTGGAGCCATGACCCCAATTATTCTCATGGATTTTTGGTGCCTTTTATCTCCGGTTATTTTGTCTGGCAAAGTTGGCCTGAATTGAAATCCCTGCCGGTACGTCCGGCCATGACCGGGTTGTTTGTCAGTATTGCCGGTGTGGCATTGCTGGTTCTCGGTTTTGCCGGCACCGAATATTACTCTATGCGTGTATCCCTGGTGGTGGTATTGGCGGGAACCATTCTGTTCTGGTATGGCTGGCAGGTTTTCAGACTGCTGGCACTGCCGCTTGCTTTTCTGCTGTTTATGGTGCCGTTGCCGTACATTGTTTATGACGCCATGGCATTTCCATTAAAACTGCTGGTGGCTAAATTCTCTGTAATCAGTCTCAAGGCGATGGGCATAGTCGTGCTGCGTGAAGGTAATATCATCCGTTTTCCGCAGACGGTCCTTGAAGTGGCCGATGCCTGCAGTGGCTTACGTTCGCTGATGTCTCTGCTGGCACTTTCCGTGGCCTATGCCTTTATGACCCAAAAAGCTGTCATCAAGCGGACCATCATTATCCTTGCTGCGGTCCCCATTGCCATCGCCACCAATATGTTTCGCGTGATTGTTACCGGCGTTCTTGCCCAGCATTATGGTGCTGCTGCGGCGCAAGGATTTTTTCATGAATTTGCCGGGATGGCTGTTTTCGCTTTGGCCATGCTGCTGTTGTTCATGCTTGGTATGCTTTTACGACGTTGGGGGCGGTCATGAGCAAAGCGCGTTTTTATCTGATTTATCTTGTTTTGATCATGACGGCGGTTTTTGTCAGTGTTCATCGCGACGTTCATGTGCCGGTAGCCAAACCCCTGGATGAAATTCCGCTGCGCGTCGCCAGTTGGGCTCAGGTGGATGATGTCTATTTCAGTGAAGCCGTGCTTGACCAACTGCGACCAACGGATTATCTGTACCGCGTTTATGTCAACGAGGAGAAGCAACCGGTAACTTTGTATGTCGGCTACCATGGAGGTGGTCCGGACAGTGGGCCTATCCATTCGCCAAAGCATTGTCTGCCGGGTAGTGGCTGGCAGGCCGTGTCGGAGAAGAGCAGAGCGTTAAATATTGACGGCGATGATGTTCAACTGGTCGAAGCAGTTTATCAGCACGGCGACCGCCGCGAAATTTTCTGGTATTGGTATCAGGTCAGGGGGGAATCGCTGACCAATGAATACGCCTTGAAGTTTGCCGAAATTCTTAATTCGATCCGTTACCAGAGGCGTGATTCGGCATTTATTCGCATTTCTACGATTTTTCAAGAGGCTGACAGTGTCTCTTCATCTGCTGTCGAACAATTTGTGCGTGATTTCTATCCGAAGATCAAAGCCGTTTTGCCGCAATAGAGACATGCTGCATGGTAACACCGCTGTTTTCAGCCCGATCCCCTTTGGAAATCACAATTAGACGGTATGCTTGTATGTGATCAGGAGCGCCTCATGGCGCGCCTGTCTGCGTTTTGAATTTTTATCAGCCCTGAGGGGTGGTTCATGCTGCAACCGATTCTATCAACTACAGTCATCAGTCTTGCCGTGATCTACGTGCTGGTTGTCTTGCTGCGTGGGCGTTGGCAGACCGCGACCATTGCCTTATTTATGGGGCTTTTGGCTTGTGTTGTTCTGGAGATCAGTGACCTGCTCGTCTTCCTTGAACCCGCTGATTTGATGCGCTGGAAGAAGATGGGGCTTGTTGCCGAAGCCAGCCTGCCTTTCACGTGGTTGTTTTTCAGCCTTACCTATGCACACCAGTGGCAGCAGGGGCACGTTTCCTCCCGGTCGAAGTTGCTGCTTGCTGCGATGCTGTTTTTTCCCGCAATTGCTCTTTTTCTATCGCCCTTGGAGTTGTTTTACTCTCCGGATTTTGTCGACGAGAGAATCCTCTTCCTGCGTTCCCAAGGTCATCTGTTTTATGTCTTGCTGATGTGTGCACTGGTTGTCGGCCTGTTCCATCTCGAACGCACCTATGTCTCCTTGTCGCGACCGGATCGCTGGCGGGCCAAGTTTGAAATTGTCGGTGCGGGGTTGATCCTGGCCGTTTTGGTGATTCACTACAGTCAGGCGCTTTTGTATCGATCGCTGGATATGAACCTGATTCCGGTCCGCACGGCCAGTGTGATCCTGGCCCTTGGCTTTATGACCTACAGTCGCTTGTATCGCGGCGAAGTGATGCGCATTGAGGTGTCACGCCATGTGGCCTATCGCTCCGTGGTGTTTCTGGTTGTAGGGATCTATCTGATCGGCCTGGGGTTGTTTGGCACCGGTGTTCGTTATCTTGATGTGACACAAAATCGGACGATTATTGTCGCTCTGGCTGTCTTTTCCGGTGTGTTGCTGGTGGTGCTGTTTCTTTCCGAACGGGTTCGGCGGCGGATTCAGGTCGTGCTGCACAAGAATTTTTATCAGAAAAAATACGATTATCGCAATGAATGGCTTCATTTCACCACCCGACTCGCTGAAGCGAAAAATCGTGAAGAACTTGAGGCGGGAATTCTGGCCTTTTTTGCCGAAACATTTTCGTTACGTGGTGCTGCCTTGTTTCTCCGTGATCAGCAGAGTGGTCGATTCTTATGCAGTGCTCAGCACGAGATGGATATGAGTCACTTGTCACCAGGAGAGGGGCTTCCAGAAGAATCACGTATGCGACAAGACAATTGGGTGGTTGATCTGGGCGAAAACCGCACGACCTTGACCGAAGATTGGGCCAGCCTCCATCAAAAGGGGTGTAAGTTTTTAGTTCCATTGTGTTTTCAGCAACGGATCGAAGGGGTTATTGCGCTGGGTGAACGGGTTTACGACGGTGACCCGCTGACCTACGAAGATTTCGACCTGATGAAAACGCTGTCACACCAAGCGATTGGCGTGCTGCTGAGTCGGAAGCTGTACGCGGACTTGGTCGCCGCCAATGAGATGGCGGCCATCGGTCGTGTTTCGACCTTTGTTATTCATGATCTTAAAAATCTTGTGTCCAGCCTGGCTCTGGTTGTTGATAATGCCCGCGATTATATTGATGATGCCGAGTTTCGGGCGGATATGTTTGAAACACTGGACAACACTGTGAACAATATGAACAGGCTCATTGTCCGGTTGCAGAATGTCAAACGCCAGCCCACCCTGGAATTCACGGACACGGACCTTCTGACGTTGTCGCAACGGGCCGTTGAGCAGTCCGGTCACTCTGCGGTGCAGATTCGTGGATCTGCCGTCATCGTCAGGGCCGATAGCGCTGAGGTGGACAAGGTGTTGCTTAACCTGCTTCATAATGCCCGCGAAGCTTCGACAGACCAGGCGCCGATCGAGGTTGAGGTAGGCCGGGACGAGCAGGCGTTTATCCGTGTTACGGACCATGGAGCAGGCATGAGTGAGGTATTTATTCGCCAGCGACTGTTCAAACCGTTTGAAACGACGAAAAAAAAGGGGATGGGGATTGGCTTGTATCAATGCCGTCAGGTTATTGAAGGACATGGCGGTCGCATTGAGGTGCAAAGCGAGCCCGGGGTTGGCTCAACATTCACCCTGTGGTTGCCTGTTGAGATGTAAGTTGTGTTTTCCTCGAGGGGGAAACGAAAAAAGATAAGGACATTTCGTGGACAAATTACTCATCGTTGATGATAGCTCAGAAATTTGTAAGCAGTTGAAATGGGGGCTGAATAAAGATTATGACGTTCTGCTGGCAGAAGATGTTGGTGGCGCCCTGAAACTGTTCAACAAACATAGGCCCAAGGTGGTGACTCTGGATCTCGGTTTGCCACCTGATGTCGATGGTGCCACAGAGGGGCTGCGTTGTTTGGAGGAGATTCTCCATCAGCAGCCGGACACCAAAGTGGTCGTTCTCTCCGGAAATGAAGATCGCAACAACGCCTTGAAGGCCGTGAAGTTGGGTGCGTATGATTTTTATCGCAAACCCATTGATCTCGCTGAGTTGAAAATTATCTTGCAGCGCGCCTTTCAACTGGCGGCACTGGAGACGGAAAACCACCGTCTGCAGACAGCTTCGTCGTCCGAACTCAGCAACCTGCATGGGATTCTTGGCCAATGTCCGCAGATGGAAGAGGTGTTTACCACCATTCGCAAGATCGCATCAGCAGATATTCCGGTTTTGATTCTTGGCGAAAACGGTACTGGCAAAGAGCTGGTTGCCAAAGCGATTCATGCCCAGAGTTTGCGCAACAAGGGCGAGCTGATTCCGATCAACTGTGGCGCGATTCCGGAAAATTTGCTTGAGGCCGAGTTGTTCGGCCATGAGAAGGGCGCATTTACCGGCGCTGTCGGCCAGGTAAAAGGCAAAGTCGAATATGCCCATGAAGGCACACTTTTTCTTGATGAAATTGGCGAACTGCCCTTGCCGTTGCAGGTGAAACTGTTGCGTTTTCTTCAGGAAAAGACCATCCAACGCGTTGGTGGCCGGGATGAAATTGTCGTTGACTCCCGTATTGTGGCGGCAACCAATGTTGATATTGAGCAAGCGATTGAGCGGGGCGATTTTCGTGAAGATCTGTATTACCGGATTGGCGTCATTACCATCGATCTGCCGCCATTACGTGATCGCAGTGATGATATTTGTTTGTTGGCCAACTTTTTTCTTAACCGCTATGTCACGGAATTTTCTAAAAAAATCAAGGGATACAGCTCTGCGGCTGAGCATGCGTTAAAGGAATATTCCTGGCCGGGAAATGTTCGGGAGCTGGAGAACAAGGTGAAACGGGCCATTCTGTTGGCGGATGGTCCGGTACTGGAACCTTGCGATCTTGGGTTTGAAGATAAAGCAGCCCCGGAACACGAATTTTCGACACACGGCTTAACCTTGAAGGAGGCACGTGACCGGCTGGAACGGGATATGCTGGTTGCCTGTCTGAAAAATCATGATGGAAATGTTGCCAAGGCGTCAGAAGAGCTGGGTGTCAGCCGACCGACTTTTTATGATCTGATGAAAAAACACCATCTCCACAACGGTTAGACGATCTCGGCCTGTTTCTCGGCCAATGCTGGAAGAAAACCCGCATGGCTGCTGAAACCACCAAGCTGCCAAGAGCGATGAGGTGCAGGCCTGTTGCAATAATGGCAGGCGTTAATCCAAAGCCTGACCAGTGCAATAATCTGTCACAAAGAGCGCCCACACTAAGAACGAAACCGGGCAGAATCAGCCAATATATCGCTGCATCACGAAGTTGGTAGCGAAGAATATCTTTGCGCCCAAAAGTCATCGTCTTATTCTTTCGTGTCCATCTTCCTGATCGCACCTTTTTGGGGTGGGAACAACGAAAAAGAGCTTATTTAAAAGGGGGTTAACTGTTCGTGTCATCCAGGCGCGAAGTTGGAATCTCTTGATGGATTTCGCTTGTTGAAAAGTGTCCTATTTGTTTGAAACCATTAAGCGTTTTCCGGATTTATGGCGGAAGAGCAAATGAAGAATTATCTCTTGATTAGAGCTGAGGCGGGGAGTACATTGGAAGTGAGGTTTCTATTGATATGTTAAAACCGGCTTGGAGTACCCCGCCATGAAAGCTCTGGTGTTTTGCGTTAAACACAGACGTGAGGAGATCGCCTTTCTTCTCAGTCAGATCGATGTGTTGACTGAGGTGAAGATTGTCAGCCCGACGGCAATTATCGGTATTGATGATTGCGATATCTTTATTGTTGTTGCCGGTGTGGACCAGAAACAACAGGTTTACCTCAATCTGCACTTGAGTTCGATTTCGCGCGGCATTCCCGTTGTCTACCTTTCCTCGTTAAATGATCCGAGTCGTGCGGAGGTTCTTGAGCTAGGTTGCTCTGATTGCCTGGCGTTTGAAATGGATCTGTCTGAAATTGCTGCCAGATTGAAGATTGCAGTGGCTGGCAAACGTGAGATTAAACGTTTGTCGCAGGACAAGCAGAGCATGAGTCAGACGATGATGGAAGATTCCCTCACTGGATTGTGTAATCGCAAAGCGTTTGATCGGGCGATCCAGGTGGAATTAGCCCGTTTCAAGCGGCAGTCGATCCCCTTTGGTCTGGTGATTCTCGATATTGATTATTTTAAACGCGTCAATGACAGCTACGGACATCAGGTGGGGGATCATGTTCTCAAGGCGGTTTCCAACCGCATTGCCGGCAGCCTGCGCGAATTGGATATCCCGTGCCGGTATGGGGGCGAGGAGTTTGCCGTGATTCTGCCTGGTTTAACGGCGACGGAAGCCTATGCCGCAGCAGAACGGGTGCGCAACTTGATTGAAACCATCCCCGCCAATGAGCTCCAGGGCCCGCCGCAGGTAACCGTCAGCCTTGGTGTCTGTTCGACCCATATCGTTGAAGACCGTCAGAATGTGACGGCCGAGCAACTGATCGAATGGGCGGATCTGGCTCTTTATGAAGCAAAACACCAGGGGCGGAACCGAGTCGAAAAAGCAACACGCTGTCAAGCTAAAACAGGTTGGCTCGACGCCGAGGCTTGAATGCGCACCGCTTAAACGGCTTTTGTGCAATTGCGCCCGGCCTCTTTAGCCCGGTATAGAGCCTTGTCGGCCTGGTCAATAAGATCCTCCTTTGCTTGCCCTGCTGTCGGGATAGCACTTGCCACGCCCACGCTGATGGTGATGTGGCCTGCTGCAACAGAATATTCATGAACATAGTTAAGCTTCTGGATTTCCAGACGCAACTTTTCAGCAAGGTAAATTGCTGCGTCCATGGATGTTTCCGGTAGTAGGCAAACGAATTCCTCACCGCCATAGCGGGCGACAAAATCGCGCGGGCGTGTCAATTTGTTCTTCAGGGTTGCCGCCACCGCGATCAAAGCATCATCTCCGGCTAGATGGCCATAATGGTCGTTGTAGTTTTTGAAGTAATCAATATCGATCATCAATAATGAAACAACCCGTTTCTCCCGCAACGCCGCATCCCATTCGCGACTAAAGTAGGTATTAAATTTGCGGCGGTTGTAGATGTTGGTCAACATGTCGTTTTCACTCATTTTCTGAAGTGCCTTTTGCGAGCGTTTTCGCTCACGGATCTCCTGAGAAAGTTTCTCGTTGAGAGTTTGTAACGCCTGGGTGCGGCGGAAAACTTTGGTTTCGAGCTGGCTTTGGAGTTGTTTGACCCGCTGTAAAAAGAACCCGGTGCCGGCATGCAGAACAATGATGGTGATGATGAAAACCCCTAAACAGATCAGGGCTGAATGGTACAGTGAGCGCTCAAAAGATTCCTCAAGGCCTGTCGTGTTCAGCATTGCCTGAATTTCACCGATGACGGATCCACGGTAGTTTTTGATGGGGATTGCGGGGAATTTTTGATAGCTCTGGTGTTGGAGCTTAAATGCCTGTGCTGTGGCCACCAGAGGGAATTTCTCCAAAAATGCCCTGTTGGTAAAACATCTTCCGGTGGATGTGATCAGCGTTTTATCCTCTCTTGAAAACCTCTCCTCTTTTTGCAGTCTGTCAACAAAGCGGTTGTTGATAAAAATGCCACAGCAAACGCCGAAATCCTGTGATGCCAGTTCAAGAGCTCGTGTTGGTTTGACGGCAAAAACAATGATACCAAGATAGCGTTCCGACTGGTACACAGGGTAACTGAAGCGATAAGCCAGTCCGCCAAGTGAAAGCACAAGACCATTGATGGGTTTTCTGTTTTCGAGGGAGTCTTTTGCAAACGGGACATGACCCACATTGTCGCCGATGCGTGCCGGATCCGTTGTGTGGTAGATGACGTTTCCATTTTTTGCAATAAAGGCAATGGCTGAAAATGCTGGGTCTTCCTGGCGGAGCTCGGCAAGCTTGCGTTGCGATAGTTGAGCTAATACAGCTTGGTTGTTGTGGCTGAATGCCGCTATGAGGCCGGCAGTGGTTGACACAAATTTTTTGAGCCGAGCCGGGTAGAGTGTTTCCGTTTCGTGGTTTTCACGCAGTAGGTTGTTTTTAAGATTTTTACCAATATGGTTCAGGGTGTCCTGTTCATGGCTGGAGTGCTCGTGAAGAAAAAGGCTGCCCATGGTGATGGTCAGGATGAGTTGCAGAAAAATGACCAGAGCAATGATTTTAGAACGTATAGACATGGGAAATCCGTTGGGGTTTAATTATTTAAATATTATCATTCTGTGGGAAGGGTTGCAAAGGAAAGAGAAGGTGTTTGTGTTGAAAAAAATGTCTAAAATTAAATAGTTATAGATTTCTGGTGTGGAATGTATGGGTTTTTTCCTGTTTGCGGTAATTAATTTTTCCGGCGGTGCTCAGGGGGAAACAACGGTGAGCTCAAAGCCCTTAACGAGAGATTCGTCTCGGGCGCTACTGTCTTCAGACGTGAGCAGATAACTCTGCTGGGATGATTTAATACAATGGTCGAAGTGGTGGTGTCATCCGCCACTTTTTATTTTTGGAAAAGCAAGAGCCAGGCAGGAGTGTGAAGATATTTGCCCCAGATGGTTGAGTGACGTTGCGAGCTACAATGCCTTGATCAGTTTCCGCGCTGCTGTCTGCACCGGGTCCCATACCGGGGAAAATGGCGGTGCATAGCTCAGATCCAGGTCAATGATGTTGGCCACGGTCATTTGTGCTGTCAGGGCCGTGGCAAGGATGTCAATGCGTTTAGCCGCCCCTTCGAAGCCGACAATCTGTGCGCCGAGGAGTTTCCCGGTCTTTTTTTCACCGAGCATTTTGACATGAATGGTTCCCGCCTGCGGATAGTAACCAGCCCGGGTACGGCTTTTAATGGTTGCCGTGGCATAGTCGATATCAAGGTGATGCAACTCTGTTTCCTGCAGGCCGGTTCGTGCAACCTCGACAGCGCAGATTTTGCTGACCGCTGTCCCGACAATACCGGGGAAACGGGCGTTACCCCCGGCAATGTTGGTTCCGGCCACCACGCCTTGTTTATTGGCAATGGTGCCGAGGGCAATATTGACAGGCTTTTCGGTGAGCAGGTGTGTGCTGACCGCGCAATCGCCGGCTGCCCAGATGTGGTCATGACTGGTGCGCATGGTCTGATCAACCCAAATGGCTTGTTTGTGGCTTAAACGAAGTCCGGCTTCAGCGGCCAGTTGAGAGTTGGGGCGTACGCCCATACCGAGAATGACCAGATCGGCGGGCAAGCTGCGTTGGTTGGTTACCACTGCGTTGACACGATTATTTTCAACGGTGAAATGGGAAAACTCCTCATTGAGGTGCAACTGAACACCAATGTGGCGTAACGCTTTGGACACCAGTTCACCCATGTCAGGATCAAGGGTTGCCATCACCTGGGGCCCACGTTGGATCAGGGCAACATCCAGTCCTTGACGGATCAGAGCTTCGGCCATCTCCAGACCAATATAACCACCACCGACAACCACGGCTTTTTGCGGCTGTTCCCGTTTGAGAGCGTCATGAACCCGTAAGCCACTTTCCAGAGTCGAAAGACCAAAAATTCCTCGGGCGTCCAGTCCGTCAACCTCTGGGCAAAAGGGGCAGGCTCCCGTGGCCAACAGCAGCTCGCCATAGTTCAACCAGCTTTCGGCGTTAGTGTTAAGATCCCTGATCAGCACCCTTTTGGCCGCCGGGTCGAGACGGATGGCCTCATGGCGCGTGCGTACGTCAATCTGGTACTTGTCACGAAATTGTTGCGGGGTTCGGGCAATGAGTTGATCTGAGTTTTCAATCAGACCGCCGATGTAGTAAGGCATGCCGCAGGCAGCGTAAGAGGTATGAGCACCACGTTCCACAACAATGATTGGGCGATCGGGCTGTTCGCGGCGGATCTTTGATGCGGCACTCATGCCCGCCGCATCTCCACCGATAATAACGACACGTTGATCCATGCTGTCCTCCCTTTTTCCCTAAGTGTAGACAGTCATCGATAAATAGCAAACGGCTGGTTCAGGGGATCATTCGGCAGAGGAAAAGTGATCGCGCATTTCACTGAAGGCATTCTTTAGATCATCGAAACTGTCGTTAAATCCATGTTTGACCTCGTCCCAGGTCTCTTTGGAGCTGTAACGCAGTCCACCAAGCCATTGAGCCACCTCATTGCGCTGACGGCGTAGCGACGCCAACGATTGACGGGTTTCGCGCCGTGTTGCGGCATTCATGGTGTCCCATTGCTGATCGAGATCATTTTGCAGGCGGTCAATGCTTTGATCAAGCTCGTGTAATTCGCGGCGGGCACTGGTTACGGCCTGATCACGCTGTTCACGGGAAAACGATGTGATGTCCCGATATCCTTGCTGGATGTTGTTGCGCATCTGCGGGCTGATCGATTCTTCTTCGGTCTGCTGTGCACATAACGAGGTGATAGTTATATGCAGAATAAGGGAGCTGGTGAGAAAAATACCGATTAAAGTGCGAAGGTTCATGGTGGCCTCCCGGAAAAAAGTTCAGTTCTGGACTCTATTGTGGTCAAGAATACGCACAATGCAAGACAGAATAACGAGGCTATTGTGACAGAGGGGCTTATCAGGAGGTTGAGAACGTCTCATGCGGAGGCATCTGCAACGATGCGCGCCGGAAATGCAATTTTCGTGTTGTTGGCAACATCAAGAGCATGAAAACCTGTACTCAATTCAGGTCGCGCGTTCATGGGGAGCAGCAGCTTGTTAGGTCAGCTGCAACACACCCGGTTACGTCCCAGTTCCTTGGCGCGGTACAATGCTTCGTCGGCATCTTTAAACAACGCATCGAATGGCTGGTCTGGTCGCTCCGGTGAGCAGACACCGAAGGAGCAGGTGAGGTGGTTAACGGTGGTGAATGGATAGGCGGCAATGCTGGAGCGTAGTTTCTCGGCAATGCGTCGTGCTTCATCAAGTATCGATGTTTCGCACAACAGAATGAATTCTTCACCGCCCCAGCGGGCAAACAGGTCCTGATTGCGGATCAGCTGTTGAATTAATTCGGCCAGCTCTTTAAGGACGACATCACCCACATCATGGCCGTAGGTGTCGTTGATGGTTTTGAAATGGTCAATGTCGATTATAATGACCGACATCGGGGTGGCTGGGGTCTGACGACGAATCTTTTCCAGTGCGCCGCGGCGGTTATATACCTTGGTCAGGGGGTCAAAATAAACTTGGGATTGCAGGGATTTGTTTGAGGCAACCAGTTCCACCTGGCGGTCGCGCAGGCGGATCAGCAGGTAGTTGAAAAAGCGGGCGACTACACCTACTTCAGTACCGCGTTCCTCGTGAATTTTTTTATGCAGATTGCCGGAGCGCATGATTTTAATAATGCTCTCAATCGTGTCCACCCAGGGCAATCGGGCCTGGTGCTCGGTAACGTTGAGTCCCAAGGCCTCGTGGCGCCGTGACACGCGCAGGGCGGCAAAGCTCTTGAGCAGCATAAACACGACCAAGCCGCTGGAAAATGCCAGAGCAAATGCCGCGATAACGCCAGTGGCCTGGATCTGGATATAGTCACCCCGACTGAGTCCTGCTGGAAGTTCAGCGTAAAACGCAACGGCCAGTGTACCCCAGACGCCGGTAAATCCGTGGATTGCCACCACGCTGAGGGGATCATCAATACGCAGTTGCAATAACGCACGATCAGCAAGGAACATGACAATGGCTGAAACAAAACCAACCCAGGCCGATTGCTGAGCGGTGAATTCAGCGCAACCCGCAGTAATGCCGACCAGACCGGCAATGATGCCGAAACTGAACAGCTCGACACCAACTCGGCGGGTAAAAAGCAGGCTGATCAGGTAGGCGCTGATGCCACCGGTGGCACCGGAGAGCAGAGTGTTCATCAAAATCGATGCGACCGAGGGTGCAAACGACAGTAAGCTGCCTGCGTTGAAGCCAAACCAGGAGAACCATAAAACAAACACGCCGAAAACAATAAAGTTATGATTGCTCGGCGCGAAAATGCGGACTTCATCGCGATGGAATTTCCCCAACCGCGGTCCGAGAACCAGCGCACCTGCCAGGCCGATCCAGGCACCCATGGAGTGCACCACCGTTGATCCGGCAAAATCGACAAATCCCATCTCCTTGAGCCAACCGCCGCTGCCCCAGGCCCAATGGCCGAACAACGGGTAGATCAACGATGTCACAATGATGGCGGTAATGACATAACCGCTGAATTTCATCCGTTCGGCAACCGCTCCCGAGACAATGGTGGCAGAGGTTGTGGCAAACATAGCCTGAAAGAAAAAGAAGGCACTTTGGGAAAAGTCTGTGCCATCAATCATGAAATGAGATGTTCCCAAAAGACCGCTAAGGTCACGGCCGAACATCAATCCATAGCCGATGAGCCAGAAAAAGATAAAGCCAAATGTCGCGTCAGCCAGGTTTTTCATGGCGACATTGATGGTGTTTTTCGAGCGGACACAGCCGGTTTCTACCATGGCAAAACCCAGTTGCATCATAAAAACCAGGAAGGCGCACAGAATGACCCAGTGGTAGTCCAGTTCGCTGTGTAACGTCATGACAGAGCCTCACGGGAGACTTGATGGACACTGTGGAGAGGGGAGCCAACGGAGTCCGGAAAGATGGTTTTCTAACGTGTTTTACGTATATTATTGGATTCACAATAAACATGAAAGGATAAAGTTAAGATTTTATGAAAGCAGGTATTAATATTTTTGATGTGACAGGGTGGGGCATTGTGGTTGTTTTTGGAAAAGACAACGCGACATCTGCTGGAGATATGGGCCTTTTTTACGCTCAGGGTGCTATGCCATGACCTGTTTTATGTGAGGAGTTTGTGGGGAGCGCCCGGTGGCGTGGTAAAAAAACGTTCTCTTTTCGGACAATGTGGAATTAGGCGTTGTGCGATAAGTGGTAAGGAATTACAATTTGACAGCGGGGAAGAGGTAATTGTATACAGAAACGCTGGCTTTTTTATTTGATGATTTGATCTGTTTCAGGGATACGGATTTCGGGCGTTCATTGTTCTTGTCAACTCAAGGACGCGTCCGCTGTAATAATTGCGATGACAGATAATGCACAAGCGAACCTGAAAAATCTCTACCGGATTTTTACCATTCCGGAAGCTCCTGACTCGACGTTAGGCAGTATTGATCAGGCGATTACTGACAATCTTGCCGGATTTCTCCAAGAACATATCGTTGCTTTGGAACGTGACCTTGAAGAGATCGAACGCGATTTCGTCGATACCGCGATTCCCGAGCAGCCCACCTTTGTTTCCGATTACACCGAGTTTGTTAAAAAAAAGCTGGTTGCCCAATCCGTGCATACCGCGTCGCCGGGATTTATCGGCCACATGACTTCGGCCATGCCTTATTTCATGTTGCCGCTGTCGCGGATCATGATCGCTCTGAACCAGAATCTGGTCAAAGTGGAGACGTCCAAAGTGTTTACTCCACTGGAACGGCAGGTTCTGGCCATGCTTAACCGGTTGATCTATAACCATGATGATGCGTTTTATCAGCGTTGGATTCACGACAGTCAGAGCGCACTCGGTGCGTTCTGCTCCGGTGGTACCATTGCCAATATCACCGCATTGTGGACGGCGCGTAACCAGTTGTGTGGTCCAGATGGCGACTTTCAGGGGATTGCCCAAGAGGGGTTGTTCGCAGCACTTAAGCATCTCAACTGTGAAGGGTTGGTGGTTCTGGCCTCGCGACGTGGCCACTACTCGTTGGGCAAAGCCGTTGATCTGCTCGGATTGGGGCGCGACAATCTGATTGCCGTTGATACCGACGACAACAGTCGCGTTGATATGCGGCAGTTGCGCAACCATTGTTACCGGGTCCAAAACGAAGGCAAACGGGTTATGGCTCTGGTGGGAATTGCCGGAACCACTGAAACCGGTAATGTCGACCCGCTCGAAGAGATGGCCGATCTTGCCGAGGAACTCGGTTGCCATTTTCATGTGGATGCCGCCTGGGGCGGTCCGACTCTGTTTTCCGAGACGCATCGCTGGCGGTTGCGCGGTATTGAACGCGCCGATTCAGTGACCATTGATGCCCATAAGCAACTTTATGTGCCGATGGGCGCGGGGATGGTGCTGTTCAAAGATCCGGCGGCGTTGTCTGCCATAGAGCATCATGCCGCCTATATCCTGCGCCATGGGTCTAAAGACCTCGGTAGCCACACGTTGGAGGGTTCCCGTCCCGGCAAAGCTTTGCTGGTCCATGCCGGTTTGTCGATCATCGGCCGCCGTGGTTACGAGCTGTTGATTGATCAGGGCATTGCCCGCGCGCAAGGGTTTGCCGATCGCATTGTCGCCCATGACGATTTTGAACTGGTGACACCGCCGGAACTCAATATCCTCACCTATCGCTATAATCCGTCATGGTTACAGCGCGTGATGGCTCAGGCCCCCGAAGAAACCGTCAAGGAGATCAACATCCTTCTTGACCAAATCACCCAGATGATCCAGAAAGAACAGCGCGAGGCAGGGAAAACCTTTGTTTCGCGTACCCGCCTTGAGCCCGCCCGCTATCACGGTGAAACCATTACCGTGTTCCGCGTTGTTCTGGCCAACCCCCTGACCTCGGACGACATCCTTGATGCCGTGCTTCAGGAACAGTGTGAGTTGGCCCGCCAGGAATCACTGCGTGATTGTTTTGATCAGCTACGGCAGATTGCTGCCGGTTGTCGCGTCGAGCGTCTGGCACTGTAACGTCTTTTACTGCGCTGCGTGATGAGAAACAGTAACCAATAAAGTAATTTCCCCCTCCATTTTCTCTGGCGTCCTCAGTGTTCACAGAATGTCACCTGACCCCAAAAACTGATTGGAACAAGCCCGCGTTCGCCAACCGCAATCCCTTCAGCCGTGATGGCTGTGGTTCCTATTTTTTATCTTCGAGTTATTTCGCAATCAAAATCGCTTCAGCAGGGATGTCTTCTCCTTCAGGAAAAAGTTGCCACCTCAGCACAGAACAGATTTTTCTATCGTTACTAGCCAACTCTCTAATTGTAGGCTAGTATTCCTAAATACGTGAATTCTCATGAGGTACTGCCCGTGCAACGTTTTCGTTCAACGAAGACTCTGGAAAAACTGTCGCTGAAGCCGGTACGCTATTTTTTAGCGTTTTTCGTGGTCATTGCCTTATTGGCGGCGATTGTCTTTCTCGCCAACAGTTACCAGACCACGCTCACCGAACACCGCCAGCGCCTTGCCTATCTCAATCACCTCGAAGTCCAAGATACTCAGCTGACCCTGCAACAATATGAATCGTTGTTGCGGATTGCCGGCAACCGCCTGGTTGAAGCCGGTGTGGATGAAAATCCGGAAAATGGCCGCAATTCCATTGAGTCGATGAAGTCCATCAACAAGGGGTTGGGTGGATTCGGGATTGCCCGTCCTGACGGCCAACTGTTATTGGTTTCAACAATTCCTCCCGGTGTGCCGCTGCCTAATCTGCTGAAAAAGGAGGAGAGTCGGGCCGGTTATCTGGAGGTTCTTGAACAAGATTATCTCGTTCTGGGGCGAACCTATTTCATGCCGGAATTAGGCCGGTGGGTTTTGCCAATGCGTGTTGCCCTGCGGGACCCGAAAACTCATGAGGTGCATCATGTCATGATTGCCGGGCTGGCTTTGGCGGATCGCTCATCACTCTGGCACCATGGTGCCCTCGAGGAGGGGTTGGTGACCCAAGTGATTCGGGAAAAGGATGGGTATATCGTTGCCCGCAACCCTCTGGACGACGACCCCGGTAACGTGTTTTTGCAGTCACTGGACGACGAAACCCTTGAGGCGCTGCGCCGCTATCGATTACAGCCGGATCAGCTGGTTGAGATCAATAAAGGCTACCATTGCCTAGTGTCCTACATTGAAAAATATGGTCTGTACATTGTGACTGAAGAGCCGCTGGATCTGCTGTATCGAGCCTGGTTGCAGAATTCATTGCCGGTGTTGGGCGCGTTATTGGCTGTCAATCTGTTATGTTTTGTTGTTTTTCGCTATATCTCCAATCTGTACCGACGCACCCAGACGCAGATCCTGTTTCAGGCCACTCATGATGCGTTGACTGGCTTGCCCAACCGGCGCATGGTTTACGAGGAGATTTCTCAGACGATTACTGAGTGCGAGGTGACGCGTCATCGCTTTGCTGTGCTGTTTCTTGATTTGGATAACTTTAAACGGATCAATGATAATTTCGGTCATGCCATCGGTGATGAAGCGCTGAAGAAAATGGCCCAGCATCTCAGCGAAAATCCTCAATGTCACCTGGTCGGCCGTCAAGGTGGCGATGAGTTTATTGTTATCACACCGCAGCTTGCTGACCATCGTGGGATTCAGCAGGTTGTCCGAAACGTTTTACAGGCCGCACAAAAGACCCTGACCATCGAGCATTACGAAATCAACCTCGGCACCAGTATCGGCGTTGGCGTGTATCCCGACGATGGCGATAATGCTGAAGCCCTGCTGCGTTGTGCCGATCTGGCTTTGTATAAATCGAAAACAGTCAAACGTGGCGAGTTTCTGTTCTACAGTGCCGAGATGAATGAGCAGGCGCAGCGGCGGCTGTTGGTAGAAAACCAATTGAGAAAGGGCCTGGAGCGGGAGGAGCTGACGGTTTATTATCAGCCGTTGTATCAACCGCAAACCGACCAGGTGACCTGTTGCGAAGCCTTGTTGCGTTGGAACAACCCGGAACTGGGTCCGGTACGTCCCGATGAATTTATCGAAGTTGCTGAAGAGAGCGGTCAGATTGAGGCACTGGGCCAGTTTGTCCTCAATCGGGCGTTGACGGATATCAGCCAATTGAACCTTCAGCGCCACACTCCCATGCAGGTCGCCGTAAATATCAGTGCCAAGCAACTGCTGTACAGTCCGATTGTTGAACAGCTTCAGCAGGCATTGTCGCACCAGTCGCTGGATGCGTCCCTGCTGAAAATCGAGATCACTGAATCGGTGCTGATTGCTGATTTTGAAACTGCGGTTATGGTGTTGCGCCAGATTCGCCAATTAGGCGTGCATGTGGCGCTCGACGATTTCGGCACCGGCTATAGCTCTCTGGCGTATTTGTCGCGGCTGCCTTGTGAAGAGATCAAGATCGACAAAGAGTTTGTCCAGAATATGCTCATCCATCGCGACGACGAAAATCTGGTTCAGTCCATTATCGCCATGGCCAAAGCGCTCAACCGCAGAGTTGTCGCCGAAGGTGTCGAGACTCTGGAACACCTGGAAAAACTGACCCTGTTCGGTTGTGACTACATCCAGGGCTATTACATCAGTCCTCCGGTTCCCCTCGATGCGTTTTCCCGCTTCCTTGACGATATGGCCTCTGCACGCAACGATGAAGATTTATAATCCTGCCCACCATATTGTTTAAGGTCGGTTTTGCGGATAGAAACTCGGCAATTTTGTCGCAGATTCTTCTGCGCTGGTCGGTGTCCATTGCTTCAACGCGTCAATCAGGGCACCTCCCTGCCAGCTTTCGTGATTGTCTGCGTACAGGCAGCGTTGCAGCCGGAGAACCTCCTCGGCGACCTGCGCATCACCACACTCCTGCCAGTAGTCGGCTCCTGTCACATGTCCGCTAGCAAGGTGTTGTCCCCATTGACATAACGCATCATAGGTTGCACGAGCGTCATTCGTCTGCGCCGCTTTGACAACGGCTGCTTTGCCTCCCTGAGATGGACTCTGCATGGTGACGCTAGGTGGTGTCGCTGCCGTGGGTTGCTTTTGGCGCCGTTGTCGCCACCATAGCACAGCCGTGATCAGCCATCCGACAGCACAGGCCGCGGTTGTCCACTGCCACCACAATGGCTGTTCTCGATCAATTGTGTTTTGTGGCTGCGGAGTTGGCAACGTTTGTTCAGCAACACTTTTGGGTGCGACCGGCGACGGCGCTGGTGGCTCCTGGTCGGGAAGCACCGATGGGGCGGGCAGTGCTGTTGCCTGACGCTCGGCCGGCAGCACATCGACACTGATGGCGGGCAAGGTCTCCTCGCGCCAGCGTGCTGCCGTGATATCCCACCAATAGAGGGACAGTGGTGGCAGCTCAAAACGTCCGGCATGAGTGGGCACCACGGCGACTTTTTGCACCAATACACCACTGAGGCCGGTGGGACTGCTGACATCTTCGCGCGCGGGCTGGTCTGGATAGCTTTTAAACCCTTGTGGGACTTTCAAGGCGAATTCAGGCAATTGAGCTGCTGTGACTCCGGCTCCGCGGACGGTGATGGTGCGTGTCGCTGGTTCGCCGACTGTGAGCGTCGGCGGCTGCTGTTGCCAATCATCTTCGAGACGTAAGCCAAGAGCTGGAAGCCAAGGATGTTCGGTAGAGGCAGGTGGGTTCACCTGCAGATCCAGGCTGTTGCTGCGCTGGCGGATGATGCGGCTCTGAAGATCAAACGGATTGCGCCCGTTCTGCAGCACAGCCTCAAACTCTAATGGCGGCAGGTGGAGTTTCCCCGATTGTTGGGGGAACAGTGCGTAGTGACGTTCAATGACCTGATAGCGCCAACCGTTGCGGTAAGTTTCGGAACGCTGGTCTTCACCAAGCTTCTGCACCAGAGTTTCCACGCCCTGCGGTTGCGGCGGACTGAGGCTGGCCTGGGCCACCGGCTGGCGGAGCAGTAAACGTACTGTGTAAAGCACTTGCCCCTGGACAACGGTGCGCTCAGCCGGCTGACTTTCCACCTCAACCAGAACATCGGCATTGGCCACATCCTGCTCAGTTTGCGGCATGACTGTGACGCTCACAGGTTGTGAACACTCCTGCCCGGAACAGAGCGGCGGGATGGTCAGGGTACCGCTGCGGCGGGGCGTAAGCGATAACGACCATTTGGTGCTACGGTTCATCTCGCCGTTGATGATCTGAATCTGCGAGCTTTGTGAACGACCGCGGATTTCAAAATCTTTTTCCAACGGGGCCAGGTCCGGGTCACCGTCGTTGTCGCCGGACAGGACAATCTCCACCACCAGGCTGTCGTTGATGCTCAGCTGGTTGCGAGATGCCGAGACCGAGATTTCCGCCCAACTGCTGCCCAAGGTGCATAACAGCAGCACGAGTGTCAGTAACAACCGTCCTACCATGGTTTCTCTCCCGAAGTGTGCTGATCGCGCTGGTTGTATTGGTATAAAAATTTACGTCGTAGCAGACCGCCTGGATCATCCGGAATGCGGCGCAGCAGCTGTTTCTGGGCCTCGGTGAAATCCTCCTGATTGTCGGATTCCGATGCCATCGCTTGTTGCATCTGCTGATCCTGCTGATCTTGCTGATCTTGCTGATCTTGCTGATCTTGCTGATCCTGCTGATCCTGCTGATCCTGCTGATCCTGCTGATCCTGCTGATCCTGCTGATCCTGCTGATCCTGCTGATCCTGCTGATCCTGCTGATCCTGCTGATCCTGCTGATCCCGTTGATCCTGTTGATCCTGTTGATCCTGTTGATCCTGTTGATCCTGTTGATCCTGTTGATTCTTGAGGAACTCTTCAACCACCTTTTTGTTGGCCAGGGCATCGTCATGGTCGGCAGCGCGCTGCAGGGCTTCTTCATAGGCGTTAATCGCCTGTTGATACTGACCCGATTTGGCCAAGGCATTGCCACGGTTGTACCAGGCATCAGCCGTATCGTTGTCCTGCCACAGTTTCTCGGCCTGATCAAAATTCCCCTGACGATAGAGGGCCGATGCTTTCCAGGCGGGATCATCAAATTGCTCTTCGGCGGTGGCATAATCCTGTTGTTCGAAGGCCTGTTGGCCGCGTTGATTGTCGTTGCGCCATAGCTCCTTCCATTGCAGAGCGTGGGCCGGTTGCGGCAGCCACACCAGCAGGCACAGCATCAGCAGCCAGCCACGCCGAAAGCCTGCGGCCACAAGGACGGCAAGGGGCCAGAGCAGCCACGGTCCTTCATCCTGCCAACGTTTGGTGGTTGAGTGACTGGACTCCTGTTGCGGATCTTCGGTGCGGGTTGCCAGGCGGCTGAGCAGCGTATCCAAGTCGCGGTTGTCGATGGTCAGGTCGTGATACAGGCCACCTCCGGCTTGCGCCAAATCCTTGAGTGCCGAACTGTTGAGACGCGGCAGCACCATTTGGCCGCTGGCATCTTTGACAAATCCTCCCTGTTTCAGGGGGATGGGGGCTCCCTCTTTGCTGCCGATACCGAGCACGGACAGAGCATAGCCCGCCTGCTGGGCGGCGTTCGCCGCCGCCGTTGCGGCTTGTGGAGTATCGTCATCCGTGACCAGTAGCAGCAAGCCTTGTTTGGCACCTGCCTGCTGAAAAAGTTGTACCCCGAGGTTGATTGCGCGCTGGGGCTGGCTGCCTTGTGCCGGCATCAGTTCAGGCTGCAAACTGTTGAGCAGAGCGGTGATGGTGTGGGTGTCTTCAGTCAGCGGCACAACGGTGAAGGCATCGGCGGCAAAGGCGATCAGGGCGGTCTGTCCTTCGCGGCGTTCGCGCAGCAGGTCGGTGATTTTCAGCCGTGCCCGAGTCAGCCGGTTTGGTTTGAGGTCGGCGGCATTCATCGACTGGGACAAATCCAGTAAAATAACCAGCGCGGATTGCTGGCGAAAAATCGGTTGTGGTTGCTCCTGCCAGGTTGGTCCGGCCAGGGCAATGGGTGCCAAGGTCGCGGTCAGCCACAACAGAAGGATAGGGAGGGAGCTGCGCCGGGCTGCGGTGCCGATGAGAATATGGGGCAGCAATTCGGCGTCGCATTGTTGTTGCCAGCCGCTGCGTTGACGACGGCGCTGCAGCCACCAGCACACCCACCATAGCAGGGGTAAGGCCACGAGCCAGAGCGGTCGGATGAAATGGAAGGTGTCGATCATGCTCTTTCCTCCCGGCCATGTGCCGCGCCAATCAGCAGTGCGGTTATCAGTGCCGCTGCCAGCGGGTAGAGATACAGATCCGTGTAGGGCCGATAAACTTGTTTGTCTTTCTCCACCGGTTCCAGTTGGTCGAGCTGTTGATAGATTTGCGCCAGTTCTTCGGTGTCGCGAGCGCGGAAGTAGCGGCCGCCGGTGGTCTCGGCAATGGCTTTGAGGGTTTTTTCGTCCAGATCAAGAGACGGGTTGACCGTGCGTTTGAAGAAGAACGACCCCACCTCGACAGCTTCGGCACCGATACCGATGGTGTACACTTTTAACCCGCGTTGCGCGGCCAGTTTCGCTGCTTTGAGCGGGTCAAGGCTGCCCGAGTTGCTGGCGCCGTCGGTGAGCAGGATCAGCACGTTTTTTGCCTGGGGATCCTTGCGTAGTCGCTTCACGGCCAGGCCGATGGCATCGCCGATGGCGGTCTTGTTGCCGGCCAGGCCGACGACGGCTTCATGAAGCAGTCGGGTCACGGTGTTGTGGTCAAACGTCAGTGGTGCCTGAATGTAGGGCTGCTCTCCAAACAGAATCAGGCCGATACGATCGCCCTGGCGCTGGTCAATAAAGGCTCCGGCCACGGCTTTGAGCGCGGTCAGGCGATCAACGGAACGCCCGGACAGCTGGAAATCATCGGTACGCATACTGCCCGACAGATCCACTGCCAACATCAGGTCGCGGCCACTGACCGGCAGTTCAATGGGGTCTCCGAGCCATTGCGGACGTGTGCAGGAGAGCACCAGCAGCACCCAGCCGAGGATAGTGAGCCACTTAAGCCAGCGCCGTTGCGGTTTGACGCCGCTGTGCTGTGATGCGCCCTGATAGGGCGACAGAGTTGGCACCCATAACGCGGCGTCATTGTTTTGCCGGGCGCGTGGAACCAGGCGATAAACCAGATAAGGCAGTGGCAGCAGGGCCAGCGCCCATGGCCAGGCAAAGGCAATCATGGCATCCTCCGTGGCTTGACGGCTGGCAGGTGGTTGATCCAGCGGCGACACAGGCTGATCAGCTGATCTGGATATTCCAGTTGCTCCTGACGCTGATACGGTCCCCGTGCCAACACCTGGCCGACACCGGTGGTGAAGGGGGCATCGTCAAAGGGCTGATCGAGAAATGTCAGCCACTGCTGCCCCTCAAGTCCAGCGCAGTTGTGAGATGGATAATGGAGGATGGCCATGTGGCGCAGAAGGCGTGACAGCTCGGGGATTAATGCCACCTCTTGCGGTGTTTGGCGACAGCGCTCTTCAAGCTCGGCCAGTTGACTCAGGGCGATGCGGCGGTAATAACGGCACTGATGACGGTGACGCCACCAGGCTCCGATAACCACCAGCATGATGAACAAGCCAACAAGCACCCACCAGCCGGGTGCCGGCGGCCACCAGCTTATCGGGGCAGGAAGGTGGATGTCGCGTAATTGCAACGCCGCCGGGTTCATGAGCGGCCTCCGTTGTCGCGACCATGCCCGGTGCCGCGCAGACAGTCCATGGGCTGGTCCGTGGTGGCGCACAGCAGCAGGCTGGCGCGCTGTTGCTGACAAAACTGGCTCAGTACATCAAGGTGGTCGGTGAAGCGTTGCTGATAGTGATGACGAAAACTGTGGTCGTCACTGTTGAGCAGACCCTGGTCATGACCATCGCTGATCGGATAACAGCCGTTTTGCGGCAGAGAGGCTTCCAGCGGGTCGTAGCAGAAAATCAGCCTTAACGAACAATGGCGTGCCAGTAGGATCAACTGTTCCTCGACCTGATGGTCCCACTGGGAAAAATCGCTGATCAGGGTGACGAAACTGCCGGGGCGGGCAACGCGGCGCAAACGGATCAGGGTGTTGAACAGGCGTTGCTGCGGAGCAAACGGTTGATGGGCCGGGCGTTGCCAGGCTGGAGCGTTGACCATCTGTTGCAGCAGCCGCAGCACGCCACGTTTGCCGGACTGCGGGCGCAGCTCAACATGGCGCTCTTCTGAGAACAGAAACGCGCCAAGGCGATCGCCGTTTTTGTGCGCCTGCCAGCCGATCAGGGCCGCCAGATGGGAGGCCTGCACGGCTTTGAAACAGCCGCGGGTGGCAAAGAACATGGGGCGACGATAATCAAGGGCTACCAGCACCGGCCGCTCCCGTTCCTCCTGAAACAGCTTGGTGTGCGGTTTGCCGGTGCGTGCCGTGACCCGCCAATCAATGGTACGGATATCATCACCGTTCTGGTAGCTGCGCACTTCGGCGAACTCCATACCGCGTCCGCGCTGCTGGGAACGGTAGCTGCCGCTGAGTCGGGCACGACTCAAGGCCGGACGGCGCACACTGGCCTCCAACTGTTCGCGCAAGGCGATCAGTTGCGGCAAGGTAATGGTGATGCGTGAATTCATGTCCAAATCAGGTTTCATGATGATCCTGACGCAAGAATGGTGCAGTAACGACGATGAGCAACAGTTGATGATTAAGGGATCGGGATGCGTTGCAGCAGTTGTCGCACGAATTGATCCACGGTGATGCCCTGAGCTTCCGCCTCGTAGGTGAGCAGAATGCGGTGGCGCAACACATCGTAAGCCAGGTTCTGGATATCTTCGGGAGTGACGAAATCACGTCCCTGCAGCCAGGCGCGGCTACGGGCACAGCGGTCCAAAGCAATGGTGGCGCGCGGGCTAGCACCGTACTGAATCCACCCGGCCAGATCGTCGCCATAAGCACGCGGATCACGTGTCGCAAGGATAATCTGCAGCAGATATTCTTCCAGAGCATCGGCCAGATAGACATCGAGAACCGCGGCCCGCGCTTGCTTAAGCTGGCTGCGGGTCAGTTGCTCCAGCGGCGCTTCCGGGACATGAGCGGCTTCGCGACGGGCCAGTTGGAGGATCTGCCGTTCGGCCTCGGCGTTGGGGTAGTCGATCATCACATGGAGCAGAAAGCGGTCGAGTTGCGCTTCGGGCAACGGATAGGTGCCCTCCTGTTCAATGGGGTTCTGGGTGGCCATGACCAGGAACGGTTCTTTGAGCGGATAGGTGGTCTGACCCACGGTGATCTGGCGCTCGGCCATGGCTTCGAGCAGTGCCGACTGCACCTTGGCCGGGGCACGGTTGATCTCGTCGGCCAGCACCAGATTGTGAAACAGCGGGCCCTGCTGGAATTCAAACTGGCCTTGCTGGGGGCGGTAAATCTCAGTGCCGGTCAGATCGGCGGGCAGCAGGTCAGGGGTGAACTGAATGCGGTGAAAGCTGCCTTCAAGATGATCACCCAGCAGGCGGATAGCGCGGGTTTTGGCCAGACCGGGAGCGCCTTCCACCAGCAGGTGGCCATCGGCAAGCAGGGCGATCAGCAGGCGTTCAATCAGTAGAGGTTGGCCGATGATCTGCTGATCAAGGCGCTGACTGAGCTGAACCAAGTGCTGTTGAATTGTTTCCATGAATTATTCTCCATAGTTACACAGAATGCTGCAGGTCAGGGTTCACGCTAATCATGCAATGGCGTAAATTCAAGGGGGTGTTGCGTAACTTATTGTTACAGGGTGGAAACAGTTGTACTCCTGAGGCTGGTTTTGGAAAAGGTGCAAATGCACAGTTCAGGGTTGTACTTTAAAAAAAACAGCAACATGCTATGATGCTTTGCCCTGTGGCTGTACAGTGTGGATGTGTGAAGGGCTTTTTTGGATAAGGACAGAGCATGAGCGATTTAACCGAAATTCCGCTGGGCAAGACCACCGAATACCCGAGTCAGTATGATGCTGGACTGTTGTACCCGGTGCCGCGTCATCTCAAGCGCGATGAGCTGGGCATCAGTGAGCCGCTGCCGTTTTATGGCGAAGATGTGTGGAACAGCTATGAATTGTCATGGCTCAACCGCAAGGGTAAGCCGGTGGTGGCGTTGGCTGTGTTCCGTTTTTCCTGTCAGTCACCCAATCTGGTCGAGTCCAAATCGTTCAAGCTGTATCTCAACTCACTCAACCAGACCCGCTTTGATGATCAACAGGCGGTGATCGATTGTCTGCAACGCGATTTGAGCCAGGCCAGCGGCAGCTCAGTAACGGTTGAGCTATCTTCCCTCGATGATCAGAGCCTGTGGCAGGTGCAGACCTTGCCGGGTGAATGTCTTGACAGTGTCGATCTCGATGTGGAACATTATCAGCTCAATGCCGATCTGCTGCGCGATGCCGCAGATTCAGCCGACCCGGTTGAGGAAACCCTCTACAGTCACCTGCTTAAAAGCAATTGTCTGATTACGTCGCAGCCCGATTGGGCCAGTGTGTGGATCTCGTATCGCGGTGGCCGTCTTGAGCGTCGGGCGCTGTTGGCGTATCTGATTTCGTTTCGGCAACACAATGAATTTCATGAGCAGTGCGTGGAGCGGATTTTTGCAGATCTGATGCGTTACTGTCATCCGCAATCCCTGACGGTTTACGCCCGTTATACCCGCCGTGGTGGCCTGGATATCAATCCCTGGCGCAGCACGGAACCCGGAACCGCCCCTCAGTGGCGGTTGAGCCGTCAGTAACATTCTTAGACCACCGGTTTTCCCTGACTGGGAGCAATCCGGATTTTTCAAGGAGTTCTATCATGGAAGAGACACCATCTGTTGTGTCGTCGTGCGTCGATCTCAGCGGCGACGACGATTGGACCCCGTTTGATGCGCCGTCGCTGGTTGGGGCGTCGTTGCGTTTTGTCTCCGGTGAGCCGGATGGCAATCGTTACCGAGTGCGCTATTACCGCAATGCCGAAGGGGAGTTGCGGGCGCGGATCTGGTTCGGCCCGGAAACTGAAGGTCCTCCGGGACATTCCCACGGTGGGGCCATGGCCGCCGTGTTTGACGAGGTGCTCGGTCTCGCGGCCTGGACCGCCGGTTATGGCATCGTTGTTGGTAATCTCAATGTCAGTTTCCGTAACATGCTGCCGCTGGGAACGGTCGCTACTGTAGTGAGCACGGTACTTTCTGCTGAAGGGCGTAAGATCAAGGTCCAGGGACGCCTGGTGCAGGGGGAGACGGTTTTTGCTGAGGCGGAGTGTTTGTGTATTACGTTGCCGCAGAAGTTTTAAACGGAAGTAAGTGGTTCCTGAGATAAGGCTGCTTGCTCCGGCCATCTTCATCCGTTTGCCTTGATGGTACGCACGTGACGCGGGCTTCCGCGCCCGCACGTCGGGGCACTTTTGCGTCGACAAAAGTACCGCAAAAACGACTCCCGGGCTTCGCGCTCTTCGAGTCCCCTCACTTCAGTCGCTTACGCCGTGATATCGGCAAAAACTCGCTGACGCTCAAACAGTTTGCCGAAAACCATCACGACGACGCTCCTTGTGTTCGGCGCTGCAGTACGGGAGGGCTTGGGTGCTAAATAACACACTTCTGTAGGGTGGCCACCGGCCACCCGTTTAACTCGTGCCACGGAAGAGATAGGGAAAGACACAGGATAGTTATCAACGTTTTACGCCAAAGATGATGGTTGCAAGATTTGCCGAGCTAAAGGGAGGCAAGCCGAACCTGCAATGCATAACAGAAACAGACTCAGTGTAGGTTAATCCAGGTCCAGGAGAAGTTCAGCCGGTTTTTGCATCCTTTTGAGCGGCAAGTCAAAAGGATGTCGCCTGCCGGGGCGAGTCCCGGCGACCTTGACTTTGATCTTGAATCGTTTTGAAGTGCCACATTGAAAGACTCTCTCACAGCCCCGCATCCAACCGCTGCCGCAAATAAACCGGAAACTTCGGCAGCCCCGATTGATACATCCCATAAAATTTATAGGTGATCACACTGCCGACGGCGGGTGGATGCTCCCGCTCTGCATCACTGAAACCACTGCCGATTTTAAACTGCACGCCGTCTTGCCGCTCTACCAGCAACGCACCTAGTCGCCCCTGGTTTCTCCCTGCTCCCGGCACATGTTCCACGACCACTGCCTCGGCATCCTGATAACGTTTGACTTTAAGAATCGAATGGCTGCGTCCCGATTCGTAGCTGGCCAGCGGGTCGCGGACGATCAACCCCTCGCCGCCCGATTGGACAATGCGCTCCAGTTCCGCTTCCATGTGGCCAACCGATTGAATCGGAATCTGCGGGATGACATGGGCGTAAGGCGATGGATGGTGTTGAAACCAATTTTGTGCTTTGCCAATGCGTTGTTGAAACGTTCCTTGTTCTTGCGGAACATCAAAGATCGCCAACTGTAAAGTTAACCAGCCCGAATGCGGTTGGTCCTGCATGACAATGCTGACGGTGTCTTCAAAGCGGCCACAGCCCGCCCACAACTCTCCTTCAACGGCAAAAGGCGGTAGATCCTCAATGAATTCCTGCGGAGGGTGAAGCCGATGGCTGTTTTTCGACCACAACTGCTCGCCGTCCCAATACCCGCGTACCCCGTCAAGTTTTTCACTCATCCACCAGCCCGTGATTGCCAAGGTTGTGTCATAACGGTGGGGCCGCATCAGGGTTGACGGTTCCATGGCCCAAACCGCGGAACAAATCCAGAGTTGAGCGGCAAGTGTTGCAAAGAGCAGAAGTGTGTTGAGGGCTCGGATCATGAGAGGTCGGACAGGGGCAGTCGCACATAGGAGGTGGTGCCCTGGTTGATGGTGCTTTCCACCCAGATTTCACCTTGATGGGCCTCTACAATGTGTTTGGCAATGGACATGCCCAGTCCCAGTCCGCCAACAGCGGTATTGGTGCCATCGACACGGTAGAATTTGTTGAAAATCCGTTCCACCTGAGCCGGAGTCATGCCGATCCCTTGATCGGCGATGGTCAGTAAAAAGCCGTCCGGTTCCCGTCGGGTCTCAATGCTAATGTTGCCTCCCTCGGGAGAATATTTAACCGCATTGCTGAGCAGGTTTTCAATGACCTGGGCCATCTTGTTCTCATCGATGTACAACATACTGTCGATGTCGTTGAGGTGGGTGATGAATTGATGGTCCGGACAACTGTCGCGATATTGCTCGATAAGGCCGACCAGGGTTTGCTGCAGAGGGATTTGCTTTTGATCCAGGGTGATCAGGCGACCGGATTCAATGCGACTCAAGTCAAGCAGGTCATCGACGATGGCGGCAAGGCTCTCGGACTTACTGGAGATGATCTGCAGATATTCCCGGCGTTCCTCGGCGGAAATATCCGGTGATTCCAGCAACAGATCAGAAAAACCGAGCATCGCGGTGAGCGGGGTGCGAAGCTCATGGGCTGCTGTGGAGATAAATTCACTTTTCAGCCGCGCCATTTCACGACTGCGGGTGACATCCTGCAGAAGAGTAATGGCGCCGCTGGGGATTGACTCGTTGTCATAAATGGCAGAAAAGCGTGCCTGAATCACACGCATCTCCTGGCGGGATTGATCCATCATTTCCACGTCAATGGTTGTGGTTGTTTTTTCCTGGGAGAGGATTGAGCCGAGTTCATCGCTGAACACCTGGCCATCGACAATGGTTTCAACGAGCTGACCGATGGCCTGGTGCTCGTCAACATCCAGTAACTTTTGTGCAGCACGGTTGATCATGGTGATGTGGTGGTCGCGGTTGGAAACGATCATCCCGTCGGTGAGCGAGGTGAGGATGGCGTTGATGTTATTGCGTGCCTCCTCCGATTCCTGAAGGGCTTTTTTCAGGGCGTGTTCAGTGTTTTTTTGCTGCGAGATATCTTTATGGGTTCCGGTCAGACGCAGTGGGTTGCCCTGCTGATCGCGACTGACCACCATGCCGCGACCGAGGATCCATTTCCAGCCGCCCTGCTTGGTTCTCATGCGGAATTCTGTGGCAAAGTGGGAGATCTCGCCACGCATGCAGCGTTCGTGAACCGGGCGGGTCTTTTTCATGTCATCCGGGTGGACTAGTTTTTCCCAAACATCAATGTGGTGTTCTATCTCATCGGGTTCGTAGCCGAGCATGCGGCACCAGCGTTCATCGACGATATTGCTGCCTGTCGAGACGTCCCAGTCCCAGAAACCGTCCTGAGAGCCATCCAGAGCCAGACGCAGTCGTTCCTCTTTTTCGTAGATGAGCTGTTCGGCAATTTTACGGATATGCAGATTCCACAGCAACAGACCGATCAGAACCAGCAGCAGCCCCCCGGCAACACCGAGCAGCCAGAAATCCTGCTTGGCCACCGGATAGAACCCGGCCGGTTTATTGATGCGTTGGCTGGAGGCTGGCAGTTGACTGGCTGAAATACCGAAGCGCTTGAGTTCGACATCGTCAAACAGATACACATTGGCGTCGCCGGTGATGACGGGTAACTGATTGATCGGAACTCCGGAGAGAATCTTCTCGGCCAGGCGGGCTGCTTCCCGGCCCTGTGCTTCGCTACTGATCAGCTTGCCGCCGAGCAGGCCATAACCGAGAAAAAAGTCCCAGAAGCTGTAGATGGGTACCGGACAGTTGCAGCGTAATGCTTTTATTGATTCACGAAAGGATAAAACCGTCCCGTCGCGGCGGGTCAACACACTGCTGAGGAAAATCAGTTGTCCGGGTTTGAGTGTGGCGACCTTTTTCTGCAGCTTTTCAATGGGGATATCACGCCATGTGGTGATTTTGAGGCCATGGCCGTAGCGGCGCAGGCTGCGTTCGATATCCTGATTGATGGCCAGGTCCGTGGCACCAAGACGGCTGCCGATCAAGATCAGTTCCTTACTGTTGGGTTGCAGTTTCAGAGCGACATCCAGAGTCTCTTCGACACTGAGGTCCTCGGCAACGCCGGTGATATTCTGTTCTGCGGTAAACTTTTCCGGATGGAAATCATTGACGCCGCAAAAGACGATGGGGCGGCTTGCGAACAAATCGTCACGGTATTGTACTGCCAGGTTGTAGGCATCATTATCCGTGACCAGAATCAGATCAAAGTCGAGGTTACGTAATTTGTATTGAAGTAGGGTGGAATACCGTTGAAGGTATTCTTTACCAGGATTGCGCTTGGTGTCCATGTAGTCCACATAGAGATGGACCGGCACGGGGCTGTTGGCAAAGTACTGTTCAAGACCTTTTTGCAGACCATCGGTCCACACCAGCCCGGCATGGTAGGAGTGAAGCACCAGAATATTATGGTGCTTCTCTTGGGCATGCAGTCCGCCGGGGATCAATAAAGAAATCCAGAGACTCACCAGGATCATGGTGCGCAAAAGTTTGGTTGTTAAAAAAGACATGGGAGATCCCATTGATCGATAAAAGTGTTAACGATGTGTATGAGTATGGCAAAAAAATAGGAACTTGTGCTTATTTTAATGGTCCTGTCTTGTTTTGCCGTGCTATCGGCTGTATGGCAACTTTATCGACCTCATGATAGGATACGCCATTTGCTGGGTAACTTTAACCTTCACCGGATGGCGCGTATTGAAACGATAACCTATCCTGTTGAATTATCGATGGTGTGCCTGGCGTATTACGACACGATGGTTTTGTATTAGAGGACGCTATGGCCGAGAAAAATTTGCGATTTGCTACCCTGAGTGTGGTGTGCGTCGCGCACTTCCTGATGCCGTTTATGATGTCGGCCGTGGGTGTGGCGTTGCCGGTCATTGGCCGGGAATTCCATGCCAGCGCCGTACAGCTTGGCCTGATTGAGACCAGTTATGTGGCCTCGGCATCGATTTTTTTACTGGCCATGGGCCGACTTGGCGACATTGTCGGCCGCCGCAAAATCTTTCAGATCGGTCTTGGCCTGTTTACCCTGGCTGGTGGTTTGATCTCGCAGGCCTGGGCGGTTGATGTTGTCATTGGTCTGCGGTTTTTTCAGGGCATGGGCGGCGCCATGGTCATGGCAACGACCATGGCGATTGTTGTGGCGGTCTTCCCGGAAAAAGATCGGGGCAAAGCCCTGGGCATTGCCGTTGCCAGTGTCTATGCTGGGATCTCCTGCGGGCCGTTTATCGGCGGCACTCTGGTATCAATTCTCGGCTGGCGATCAATCTTTTATCTGTGTATTCCTTTGGGGCTCACAGCGTTACTGACCACCACACTTCTGTTGCGTGATGAATGGGTCGGTGCGGCGGGGGAGCCGTTTGACTGGCAGGGCTGGCTGATTTATGCCGTGTCTATCGCCTCTCTGGTTGTCGGGGCCACTCATCTTGCCGAAGGGGTGTTGTTTCGCGTGTTGCTGGCGGGTGGCGTTTGCGGGGTGGTTCTGTTCCTGTGGTTTGAGACAAAACGACGCTTTCCGCTACTGAATATGGACTTGCTGCTGCACAACCGGGTGTTCGCCTTGAGTAATCTTGCGGCCATGTTCAACTATGCCGGAACCTTCAGTATGACCTTTTTCCTCAGTTTGTTTTTGCAGGTGGTGCTCGGTTTTGCGCCGCATGAGGCGGGCGGTGTCCTGATTATCCAACCCTTAGTGCAGACGCTGTTTTCGCCGGTTTGTGGGAGACTGTCCGATCGCTATCCCGCAGACTGGGTGGCAACGGCAGGCATGGCCTTGTGTGCGCTGGGTATCGGCATGGCCGCGACCTTGACGGCGGTCTCGCCGCTGTCTTTTATTGTGGTGATCCTGGTGGTGCTGGGGCTTGGCTTTGCCCTGTTCTCCTCACCGAACACGCGGGTGATCATGACCAGTGTTGCTGAGCGTGATCTGGGCGTGGCGTCCGGATTTTCCGCCAGCATGCGCACGCTCGGTATGATGGGCAGTATGACCATTGTCACAGTGATTTTTTCTTGGCAGATGGCTGGCCAGCCAATCACCCCGCAGACCCAGGATTTGTTTATTCAAAGCATGCACATCGCCCTGCAGATCTTCAGTGGGTTGTGTGCGATTGCTGTTTTCAGCTCGTTTGGTCGACACCAATCCCCTTCAAAACAATCAGGAGTACTCAATGATGAGTGATCATCGCATCCCCCGCACCGAATCAGCTTACACGTATCCCTTGTTGATCAAACATCTGTTGCAATCGCCACTGGTGCATCATCCACAACAGGAGATCGTCTACCGCGACCAGTTGCGTTATACGTATCGTGATCTGCATGAGCGGGTGTGCCGATTGGCCAACGCCTTGTTATCTTCCGGAGTCAAGGCCGGTGACACGGTGGCCGTGATGGACTGGGATAGCCACCGGTATCTGGAATGTTTTTTTGCCGTGCCGATGATTGGTGCGGTGTTGCATACGGTAAATGTCAAACTCTCTGCTGAGCAGATTCTTTACACCATTGACCATGCCGAAGACAACGTATTGCTGGTCCATCGTGATTTTGTGCCGATCATTGAACAGATCAAGGGGCGCATCGATATGGTGGATCATTATATTCTCCTCAACGATGGCGCGGCGGCGCTGGACAGCTCGATACCGTTTACGGCTGAATACGAATCATGGCTGGCTGATGCCTCGCCTTACGCGGAATTCCCCGATTTTGATGAGAACACCCGGGCGACCACCTTTTACACCACCGGCACCACCGGCCTGCCCAAGGGGGTGTACTTCAGCCATCGTCAGCTGGTCCTGCATACCATGGGCGTCCTTGCCGCCCTCGGGACACCGCAGCACCAGGGCCGACTCCACCAAGGCGATGTCTATATGCCGATCACCCCCATGTTTCATGTGCACGCGTGGGGGTTGCCCTATGTGGCCACGGCTCTGGGAGTCAAACAGGTGTATCCGGGGCGCTATGCTCCAGAGGTGCTGTTGGATCTGATCGATCGGGAGCAGGTGACTTTTTCCCACTGTGTGCCAACCATTCTACATATGCTGTTGAAAAGTTCCCATGTCGACCAGGTGGATCTGAGTCACTGGAAAGTGATTATCGGTGGTTCGGCCATGTCGCGTAGTCTGTGTCTCGAAGCGATGCAACGCGGGATTGATCTTTTCACCGGCTATGGCATGTCGGAGACCTGTCCGATTCTCTCTTTGGCGCATCTCGACGCTGAGATGCTTGAGCTGGAGGATGATGCCCAGGCGGAAATTCGCTGCAAAACCGGCCGCACCATGCCGCTGGTCGATGTGCGGGTGGTCGACGAACAGATGCAGGAAGTGCCCCGCGACGGTGTCTCCACAGGTGAAATTGTTGTGCGTGCGCCGTGGTTAACCCAGGGCTATCTCAAGGATACCCGCAACTCTGAGCAGTTGTGGCAGGGCGGCTATCTGCACACCGGCGATGTAGCCACCCGCGATACTAAAAACTATCTGAAAATTACCGATCGCACTAAAGACGTGATCAAAAGCGGCGGCGAGTGGATCTCCTCACTGGAGCTCGAAGATATTTTTTCCCATCATCCGGCCGTGGCCGAAGTGGCGGTTATTGCCCAGCCCGACGAAAAGTGGGGCGAACGACCCTTGGCCCTGGTGGTACTCAAGCCGGATCTGGAAACACCACCGGGGAAAAAGGAATTACTGGCATTGCTGCATGAATATACCGATACCGGGGTGATCTCCAAACAGGTGGTGCTGACCCGATTTAAATTTGTCGATAGCATTGATAAAACCAGTGTTGGGAAAACAGATAAACGCAGCCTGCGCGAAAAACATCTGTGAGGTAAACACCACCCCGATATGCTTGAAAAAAAGTGTCGGGAGGGCTAGAGTATTCGACGACATGTTAACGGGAATGGAGTTCTCCCGGTAACCGCCTGTCGATTTTTCAGGCTGATGACTCCTGTATGAGGACTTTGTTCGCAAGGTTTTCGTACAGGAGTTTTTTGTGGATAGCTTTTTTGTAAAAGGGTCTGTTTGATCCATTTTCCCGTGATCATTGTGGGATCACAATGGTGTTTAAGGACAAGGAGAAACTATCATGCCGATACGCTGGGATGTGCGTGAACATTTGAGTCTCGGCTGGTTTGTGGTGCGCTGGTTGCTGATGATCGCACCGGTTGCCGTCCTGATTGGTTCCAGCGTGGCTTTTTTCCTCTGGTTGCTGGCTGAGGCCACTCAGACCCGTTGGGCGCACCCTGAGCTGGTGTTTGGGTTGCCGCTGGCCGGTATCTTTATTGTCTGGTGCTATCACTCCATGGGCAGTACTGCCGGGGGCGGTAACAATCTGGTTATGGAGCAGATCCACCAACCCGGCGCCGGTATTCCCAAACGGATGATGCCGCTGGTGTTGTTTGCCACGGTGATCACCCACCTGTTTGGTGGTTCGGCCGGTCGCGAGGGAACTGCCGTGCAGATGGGCGGCAGCATTGCCCAGGTGTTCAGTCGGCCCTTTCGCCTCAGCGAGGAGGATACGCGTATTCTTCTCACCTGCGGGGTGGCCGCTGGTTTTGGTGCGGTCTTCGGCACGCCTTTGGCCGGAGCGATTTTTGCTCTTGAAGTGCTCGCTGTAGGCAAGATGCGCTATGAGGCTCTGATCCCGTGCCTGATGGCCAGTGTGCTCGGTGATCTGGTGTGTACCGCCTGGGGTATTGGTCATACCCAATATCAGATCGTGGCTCCAGAGCTGCATATTGATGCCGCCGTCGCCCATGTATCGCTGGTGTTGGCGGCCAAGGTGATGCTTGCGTCGATTCTGTTCGGCCTGGCCGGATTCCTGTTTGCCGAGATCACCCATGCGTTGTCCGGGCTGTTTAAAAAATATGTGACCCGCTACTGGTTGCGTCCGGTGATTGGTGCGGTTGTTGTCCTTGGCATCAGTTTTCTGCTCGGTACCCGCGATTATCTGGGTCTTGGTGTCGGTTCGGCAAGTGGCGACGGCATCTCCATTGTCAATGCCTTTTCCGGGGTCGGTGTCACGCCGTGGAGCTGGTGGTGGAAGCTGCTGCTGACCGCCATTACCTTGAGCAGTGGTTTCAAGGGCGGCGAAGTGACGCCGTTGTTTTTTGTCGGCGCAACCCTGGGCGCGGCGTTAGCCGGTGTGCTCGGTGTGCCGGTGGACCTGCTGGCCGGCATTGGTTTCATTGCCGTGTTCGCCGGTGCCACTAACACGCCACTGGCCTGTACCCTGATGGGGGTGGAGTTGTTTGGCGCTCAGTATCTGGAGTATTTTGCCATCGCCTGTTTTTTGTCCTACCTGTTCAGCGGCCACTCCAGTATCTATCTGTCACAACAGATTGCCGCACCCAAAGGCGGTGTTTTTCGATATCGGGGGGTGGATACCCTCAAATCGGCGCGTGATGCCCGCCGTTTCTGGTGGCATCGCCAGTCGCATGATGAATAGGGAGTTGTCATAATAATGTCTGAAATAAATGCCACACTCGAAACGATAGTCCGGCGTCACAGTATCCGCAAATTTACCGATCAGCCGGTGAGCGAAGAGATGTTGCAAGCTGTTCTGCACGCTGCCAACCAAGCGCCTTCAGCGCATAATCAGCAGTCCTGGCGTTTTGTGGTGGTGACGGGAGAGAAGAAACGTCAACTGGCGGAACTGGTCAAACAACGCGCAACAGATTTTCCCAAAGCATCCTCAGCTCTGCTGCGCATGGCCGCACGCAGCATCGCAACCGCTCCGGTCGTGGTGGCCGTGGCCAATACTGGTGAGCTGATCGAGCATGGTACCAAACTCTTTCAATTGGAAGATGCTTATGTCAGCCAGGACTTTTTTCGCACCATGGAGATTCAAAGTTCTGCCGCCGCAGTGGAGAATATGTTGTTGGCGGCCACCGCTTTGGGCTTTGGTAGTGTCTGGTTAGGTGTTCTGTTTTTGATCAAGGATGAAGTGATGGCGTTTCTCGGTGAAGGACAGGGTGAATTTATGGCGGTTGTGCCTATCGGTTATGCCGAACGGGACAGCTCGGGACCGAAAAAAAGAGCCACTGATGTGGTGGTGCGACGGCTGGATTAGTTTTAACAAAATGTAATGACTGTGCACTTGAGTCCATGAAATAGTGGTGCTACATTAGAAAACGGAAAATTTTTCCACTACTCTGTCGTGCTTTTTTGATATGACAAGGACACTTTTATTGTGTGTGCCCGTACGGGTGCGCTGCTTTGATTACCTCTTTTAGGTTCGGAGACCCTTCCATGAAAAACTTGTCCATCAAAGTCAAGGTCATTGGCGTTAGTATTTTACTGCCCACACTGTTGTTGTGTGGCCTGTTTGCCGCTTATGTAGTTCAGGAAAAAAACACGGCTGTTACGACCTATGTTGACAAGGCCCGTACTATTACCGTGACGGTTGAATCCACCCGCGAGGGGATGGAAGACCTTTATCAAAAAAGTGTCTTTACACCGGCTATGTTGCGCGAATTTGCCGACGCTGGTCATGCGGATAAATTGCTTGCTTCTGTGCCTGTGGTGTCGTCGTGGAATGCGGCCATGCGTAAGGCCCGTGAAGGGGGCTACGAATTCAAGGTGCCCAAGTTCAGTCCGCGCAATCCGGCCAATGAACCGGACGCTCTGGAAGCTCGGGCGCTGAAAAAAATAAAGGCTGAGAATCTCACGGAATATTATGAGATTGATGAAGTGCGTAATGCCGTACGTTATTTTCGACCGGTTCGGTTGAGCGAAATCTGCCTGACCTGTCATGGTGACCCGTCAACCTCTGTTGCCGTGTGGGGCAATGATCAAGGGTTGGACCCGACCGGAGCCCGCATGGAAGATTGGCAAGTCGGTGAAATTCATGGTGCCTTTGAAGTGATTCAGTCTCTGGATGAAGCGGATGCGCAGTTGGCTGCCTCACTGTGGAAAGGTGGCGGTGCTGTTATCGGTGGTTTGATCATTTATGCAGCGCTGTTGACTCTGTTTGTCATGGGTAATTTGATCCGACCGTTGGGCAAAAGTGTGGCCATGGTCGAGGCGATGGGCGAAGGGAAACTCGATCAGCGTCTGCGCTTTGAAAATAACGACGAGATGGGTCGTATGGGCCGGGCTATGGATGCGTTTGCCGACAGTCTGCAACATGAGATTCTCACCGCTTTTAACAAGCTGGCTCACGGTGATTTCACCTTTGCCGCCCACGGCTTGATTAAGCAGCCGTTGGCGCAGGCCAACGACGCATTGAATGACAGTATGGGACAGGTACAATTGGCCGGTAACCAGATCTCCTCCGGTGCCGATCAGATTTCCGACACCAGCCAGACATTGTCGCAGGCGGCCACCGAGCAGGCCAGCTCTCTTGAAGAGATCTCCGCATCCATGAGCGAAATGGCGTCGCGCACCAAGCAGAATGCTGAGAATGCCGTGCAGGCCAACCAACTGGCGGCCCAGGCCAGCACCGCGGCGTCCAAAGGCAATGAGCAGATGCAGGAGATGGTGGGAGCTATGGGCGAGATTAATGAATCGGCCCAGAATATTTCCCGCATCATCAAGGTTATTGACGAGATTGCTTTCCAGACCAATCTGCTGGCATTGAATGCCGCTGTTGAAGCGGCGCGCGCCGGTCAACACGGCAAAGGTTTTGCCGTTGTTGCCGAGGAGGTCCGTAACCTGGCAGCACGCAGCGCCAAAGCGGCCAGTGAAACGGCGGAATTGATTGAAGGAGCCGTTCAGAAAGCCGGCAATGGTACTCAGATCGCCGAAAGTACAGCCGAAGCTCTTGATGGTATTGTCAGTGGCATTACCAAGGTTTCCGACTTGGTCGGTGAAATTGCCGCCGCTTCGGATGAGCAGACCCAAGGTATTTCTCAAGTCAGTATTGGTCTGACACAGATTGATGAAGTGACCCAGCAAAATACAGCCAACGCAGTGCAGTGTGCCGCGACCTCGGAGGAATTGGCTGCACAGGCGGCTCAACTGCAGGAGATGCTGGCTGGGTTTACCCTCTATTCGTCGAGACAAAAGGCTCCGGTAAGCGTGAAACCCGCATCAGCACCACAACCCGCGTTGGCTTCTCCGGTTGAGGCCCAGCCAACTGCGGCACCGCAACCGGCAGCAAACAATTCCGCGGCCAGTGGTTGGGGGAGTTCCGGTGCTGAGAGCAGCGATTTCATTGCTCTGGACGACGATGAATTCGGGAAATATTAAGATTATCCCTGCTGAACAACGAAAAAGGCCTGCACACTGTGCGGGCCTTTTTTCGTTGGTGCTGTTTATGTTACGTGTTGATCAAATGAGTCGATAATGAACGGCGGCCAGTGTTAGGGTGCTGATGATCAGCCACAGGGTCACGCCTTGAGTCAGTGTGCGGGCTCCCACCTTTTTCAATAAGTTACGGTTGAGTCCGGCACCGACAAAGAACAGGCTCAATACCAAGGCGTGGCGGGCCACTGTGGCTACGCTATGCCAGGCCGGTTCCCACCTGGGCAGGGCTGAATGAACCGCCGCTGCTGCGATAAATAACACGATAAATAGAGGGATTTTCGCGCGTTGTCCCGAGTTGGTGAGCATTCCGGCAATGAGAGCCAGAGGCGCAATCCACAGCGCGCGGGTCAGCTTGACGGTGGTGGCTGTTTCCAGTGCCTCAATGCCGTAGCTGGCTGCAGCACCGACGACACTGCTGGTGTCGTGAATGGCCATGCCTGCCCAGGTGCCGAACTGATGTTGTTCCAGGTGAAACAGGTGGCCGACAAGTGGAAATACCAGCAGCGCAACGGCATTCAGAGTAAAGACGGTGGCCAGGGCCACAGCTGATTCGTCGTTTTCAGCTTTGATCACCGGTGACATGGCGGCAATGGCGCTTCCGCCGCAGATGGCAGTACCGCAAGAGACCAGCAGGCTGGTGCCGTGCGGAACTTTGAGCCAGCGGCCCAACAAACTGCCGATGGCCAGAGTGATGAGAATCCCGGCCAGCGTTGAAAAAAAAGAGCCTTTTCCCACCTGCCAGACCTCAATCAATGGAACGCCGAATCCCAAGCCGACCACGGCGGTTTGAAGCAATTTTCGGCTTGCTTCAGCATTGATCTGCGGCCAGGGGTGCTGCCAGGTTAGCCCGTAAATGATGCCGATGGCCAAAGCAACCGGGGCGCTGACCATCGGCAGTAGGCAGATGCCGATGGCGAGAAGGTAGACAGGTTTGGCAAGTGGATTCATGATGCTCTCCTTGACACGGTGTTTTGCTGTTGAATCAGCTTCGTGTTGACAAAACACTAGCAAATCTATTGTATAAATAAAAATAGATAAAAATTGAATTAATCATCAAAAAAATTGAGGTGAATAGTGATCAGTTTGCGGAAGCTCGATGTGTTTGTTCAAGTGGCACAGCAGGGGCAGATCACCCGTGTTGCTGAATCTCTGGGGTTGACGCAATCGGCTGTCAGCATGGCGTTGTCGAGCCTGGAAAACCTCCATGGCGGCCCCCTGTTTCATCGTCAGGGGCGTCGACTGTTGCTCAATGAACAGGGCCGCCGCTTGTTGCCCATGGCTGTGGGGCTGGTGCAGGATATGGACAATTTTCGGCGAATGCTTGAAGACGCGCATGATCAACCGAGTGGTCACCTGCATGTCGGTGCCAGTACCACCATCGGTAACTATCTGCTCCCATTGCTAGTGGCGGATTTCACCCGCCGCTATCCTCAAGCCACCATTCAGTTGCAGGTGGGCAATACCGAGCAGATAGAACAGGCGGTTGATGAGGGTCAGCTCGATGTCGGACTCATTGAAGGGCCGTGTCACCTTGAACGCCTTGAGTGCCGATTCTGGCGTGATGATGAGTTGGTGGTGATTGTTGGTCCGCAGCATCCGTGGTGCTCCGCTGTCAGCGTGGATCGATCAACCCTGCTTGACGGTCAATGGATGATGCGCGAGATTGGTTCCGGAACACGGGAAGTTTTTGAAGCGGCCCTTGGTCGGGATGTGCAAAAGTTGGACTCGGTGGTCGAACTGGGGCACACCGAGGCGATAAAAAAAGCGGTGCAGGCCGGTCTGGGTGTCAGTTGCTTGTCGCGTCTGGCGGTACAAACTGAACTGGAACAGGGGTGGTTGGTTGCTGTGAAGACGCCTTTGGATTTAACGCGTCAGCTCAGTGTGCTGATCAGCCCGGGGCGTTATCAGGGCAGATTATTGCAGAGTTGGATTGAGGCGATTGACAAAGCTGTCGTGGCGACACTTGGTTAAAGCTGGGCAATCACTTCACAGCGGTTTTTGCCGTTCTGCTTGGCGATATACAGGGCTTGATCGGCCCGTTTCAGCAGCGTGTTGTGGTCGTCCTGATCACGGTATTCCACCACGCCGAAGCTGGCAGTCGTGTACAAGGTTTGCTCCTCAAAGCCGATGGCGTAGGACTGAATAGCCAGTCGGATCGACTCTGCACGTTTCAGGGCGTCGTCAAGCTGGCAATGCTTGAGTAGTACGAGAAACTCTTCACCGCCCCAGCGGCCGACAACATCACAGTCGCGAAGTTCCGTGGTCACGATATTGGCGATGTTCTGCAGCACCGCGTCACCGGCTATGTGGCCATGGGTGTCGTTGATCTGTTTAAAATTATCGAGATCGAACAGAATGACGCTGAACGGGACCTGGTGACGTTGTTGCTCTTTGAACAGTTGTTGCAGGTGAAGATCAATGGCTTGGCGATTGGCGATGCGCGTCAGCTTATCGGTCAGAGCCATCTCTTCCAAACGCTTCTGGTAACGGTTGATGGTCATCTGGGTCAGGATGATGACAATAAAGGTCACTGTAAAGCAGATCGCCACATTTATCAGCAGAGTCAGGCGAATCTGGCGCAGCATCGGTTCTTCCGATTGTTCCACCATCAAGTACCAGCCGAATTCGCTAATGTAGCGGGTGTTGAGGTGAAAGGTTTCGCCATTGCGTTGATACACAAGGGTGTTTTGCTGTTCATTGAGCAGCTGATCGCGATGGGCGGACAGCCCTTCAATATCCGCCAAAGAGGTGATCGATGTCGGGAACTCCTTGCCGGCCAGAGTCAGCACTCCCTGCGGATCGACAAAGAAGATCGTGCGCTGATAATTTTGTTGATAATTTTCAATCAGGTTTTTGACCGCAGAAACAGTCAGCCCGACACCGGTGGCGCCGATGAACTGATCCTGATAATCCTTTACCCGGTAATTGATAAAAATGGTCATGCTGTCATGGTTGGCCATGTCCGGGTCGACATTGATTTCGTAATCTTGCTGCATGTCGCGGACACGGAAATACCACACATCGCGTGGTTCATCCGCTGATACGGTTTTCAAAATCCCGTCGGCATAGTAGTAATGATAGGTATGATCGGAGACAAAAAAGCTGGTAACAGTGCCGTAGCGCTGCTTGATCTCATTGAGGTAGCGCACCACTTTGTCGGCGTGCTGCTCCCCCTCCGTCACCCATTCACGCAAAAACGTATCACTGGCCATGAGTGATGAGATAAACAGGGGCTGCAGCAGATCACGCTGGATTTCTGAATAGATGGTGTCACTGGTCAACGGCAACTCATTGTCGTCAATTCGGACACGCAGGGAATTCAGCGAAGCATAATAGCTTGCCAGGCTGGTGAGGAGAAAGCCACTAGCCAAAAGCAGGGTGAGTGTGACAATAAGGCGGCGTTTGCTGATCATTCAGGAGGTCCCGTGCGCGGAGTGGGTCAAAAAATTGAGGCAATGCGTTCGTAGGATTTGCTCAAGCGTTTACTGGTCATCTTAAATAACCCTTTTAGCAATTTCAGACCCAATGTGGGATTGGTCTGAATCAGTGCTTCAAATCTGTCGTTGGACAGAAACAGAAGCTCCACATCCGTGATCGCTTCGGCACTGACGGAGCGCACATTATCTGTCAGCAGACACAGTTCTCCGACGACAGAGCCGGGACCATACGTGCCGACGATAATATAGCGGTCGGAAAACTCGGTCATTTTCTTGATGCCGAGGCGTCCCTTCAGAATAAATGCGACCTGATTATCTTCATCCCCCTCTTTCCACAGTGTCTCACCCGATTCAGCGCGCTGATGAGTACAGAACTCCAGCAGGCTGGAGATCTCCTCTTTGGGCATGTTGCGAAAAAAACGAAATTTGTCTTGCGCTAACGCAGGTAAAGACGTCATGGTAACAATCCATCATTTAATGTTAAAGGCAGGGAAATGTTAACGTTATTTGACAAGATGTCAATCAAAACCCGGCCTGTACAGCTGTATACAGAGTGGTGAAGGAGTTTTTAGCGTGAATCAATCCCAGGATGAGCACTACATGCGTCGTGCGCTTGACTTGGCCCGTCAGGCCGAGCAGCTTGGCGAAGTCCCGGTCGGTGCTGTTGTCGTGCTCAACGGTAAGGTGATCGCGGCTGCCGGTAACCGCCGCGAAACCTGGCAAGATCCCACCGCCCATGCCGAGTTGATTGCCCTGCGTGAAGCTGCCAAACGCATTGATTCCTGGCGACTCGAAGAGGCAACACTCTATGTCACTCTCGAGCCCTGTATCATGTGCATGGGCGGCATCATTCTGTCGCGGATTCCCCGCCTGGTGTTTGGTGCGCGTGATCCCCGTGTCGGTGCCGTTGGCTCGGTGTTTGATCTGGCTGACGATGAGCGCTTTAACCATCGTGTCGAGGTGTCCGAAGGGGTTCTTGCCGAAGAGTGCAGCGAAATTCTCTCCAATTTCTTTCGTCAATTGCGTCAAAAGAAAAAGGCTGCTAGAATGCGCTCCGCAAAGGACGAGTAAATCATGATTACGGAGAGGTGTCCGAGCGGCCGAAGGTGATTGACTCGAAATCAATTGTCCCGAAAGGGACCGGGAGTTCGAATCTCCCCCTCTCCGCCATTAATAAACAAAGGGATGTTGCCCAACGGGCGACGTCCCTTTGTTTTTATTATGCTGTAAGGAGATTCGAAGCGTAGCGAGCGCTGACTGAATGTCAGAAAAGCGGCCAGGGATGGCCGCGTCAGCGAGCGAAGGGGAGCCGACGCAGGCAAATACAGGAAGTGTTTGGCGTAGTTTGCGAATCTCCCCTTCTGCGCCTTTCGCTTTCAGAGGCTGTTAAATGTTCGAGCATGGTTCGTCGAGGGATGCTCGGCATGGTGCAATTAAAGCAAGTCTTTGTCGTAGCGACGAATTTTATCATGTGCCTCCTGTCGGCAAACCGAGATAAAATTTGCCTTCGTAAGATGTTGTGCTAGCATGGTTAGCAGATTCTTATAGTTTCTAGACTGAACATAACATACGTAGATATATCTCTCCGATAAAGGCAAAACCGGAGTAATCCGGTGACGCAAAGCCACGGGTCCTGTTTGACAGGATCGCCGGGTTCCCGAAGAGGCTGGTTCCCGTCCTTTGTCAATGAAGGACTACAGAGGTGCTCTTCTTCGCGTAAAGGAGGGCACTTTTTGTTTTTGGGCGGTGAACTGCTTTTTCTGAGTGGGGGGTGTTTTCTCTGAGAAGGAAACCTGATGCGGCTGAAATTGTACCTTTTACAGGGCGAGTCGCGCGATCCCATCCAGTTCTATAGGTGAGAAAACATGGGGTGAGTAAAAGCATGGCCGATTATAACGACGGAAAATGTAGAGAAATTGCCCTGTTTCCAGAGGAAAATCCTTTTCCGGTCATGCGTGTGAGCAAGCAAGGAAAATTGCTTTATGCCAACAGGGCTGCGTTTAAGATATTAAATCCATGGCATTGTGCTATTGGAGAGCAGGTTCCTGAGTTCATTTTCCAGAAAGTCAAAGAGTCACTGCAGGAGAATATCCGTTTATCTCTGGAGATGAGTTTTTCAAGGCGTTTTTACTCGTTAACGCTAGTGCCGATTGTTGAGCAGGGGTACGTCAACTTTTATGGACAGGACGTGACTCAAAGCAAACTGGCCATAGAACAATTAAAGCAAAGCGAGATGCGTTTTCATCAGATCGCTGATTTCATGCCGCAACTGGTCTGGACGGCTGACCCGTCGGGGAATGTTGATTATTACAATGAGCGCCGAAAGGAGTTTGAAGGGTTTACACAAAGTGAAGATGGTAGTTGGTCGTGGGCTCCTGTTGTTCATCCGGATGATCAGCACGAAACGATCGAAGCCTGGAAAAAGGCGTATCAGACTGGAACCGCATACGAAATTAAGCATCGGATTAAACGTTCAAATGGTCGCTTTACCTGGTACTTGAGCCGTGCTTTCCCGATTCGGGATGAAACGGGGAAAATTATAAAATGGTTTGGCACGGCAACGGATATTGATGACATTAAAAAGGTGGAAATTAAACTCGCTCAAGCCAAGAAAGCGGCGGAAGAAGCCAATCAAAAGCTCAAAGAGTTGGCCAGTACGGATGTGGTGACGGGGCTGCAAAGTCGCAGGGCATTTATGGAAGAGGCGAAGAGCCTGTTTCAAATCGCCGAACGCTACCAACGGCCGTTTTCATTCCTGATTATCGATATCGACCATTTCAAAAAGGTCAATGATACCTATGGGCACCTGGGAGGGGATGTCGTTCTGGTTGAGCTTGGCAAAATCATGTCGAGCTGCCTGCGCGCCACGGATATTCTCGGCCGGATTGGCGGAGAGGAATTCGCGGTTATTTTACCCGAAACGGGCCCTGATCATACCGCTGAACTTATTGAGCGGTTATTGGAAAAGGTAAGAACGACCGAGATCCGGATTGACGATGATACGCTCGTTTCTGTCACGGTCAGTATCGGAGTTGCGACGGTGCCACCCTTGCCGATTCATGTCGGCAAAGTGATGGCCGCAGCGGACAAAGCGCTTTATCAGGCCAAGTCGGATGGTCGAAATCGTTGTTGTGAAGCAAGTATGGACTGTCATGAGTCGTAACGAGTCGATGCCCTGGCGGGATGTATAAAGTAAAAGAGGACATCTCCTTATGGTGACGTCCTCTTTGTGTTTAGACTTGATGGAACGAGAGGCAGTTTAGTCCTCTGAACTCTCCAGGGCTCCGGCCAGATCTTCAACAACGCCCAGCACCGTCTCCTTATCCTCTTCCGGCAGGTGGTAAAGGTTTTCATACAGGCTGTGCAGTGTGCCCATACGTGCCCCTTGAACCTGATATGGCAGGTCTTCGCACAGTGGTTGTCCGACGGGGCCCATCAGCTCGTCACTGGCTTCAATCAGCAGATTGACGACTACCTGGTTTCTCAACAGCCCTTCGTACAGTCCGTCGAGAGCGGTCATGCGTGCGGCCTGTACGCTGTTGTTGAATGATGCCGGATCGCCGGTCGGGCCGGTCAGTTGCAGTGCGGTGCTCAACAGTTGGTTGTAAATCTCCGGATTGCGGGCAATCCCGGAGAAAAGTTCTGAGAAGGAGGCCATGCGTGCTGCAAGTACCGTTTGATCGGTGATAGCTTGGTCGTAGGTGATAGTACCGGCCAGAGAGGTGACTGCTTCCAGTATGAGCGACATGGTTCCAGGGTTGCGCGCCAGACCTTCATAGACCTGATCAAAAGAGGCGAGGCGTGCGGCCAGTACAGCGGAACCGAAGGTACTGGTCGATGGAGTGGGGCCGGTCAAGGCTAATGCTGTGGCAACCAGTTCGTTTTTTAACTCGGGATTACGGGCGACACCGGCGTAGAGTGCGTCAAACGAGGCCATGCGTGCAGCGAGAACAGTCTGGTCGGTGATGGCTTGCGGATAGGTGACGTCACCGGAGAGTTCCGATGCGGCTTCGAGAATGATCGGCAGCGCCGATGGGTTGCGCGCTTGTCCCTCATAGATCGTAGAGAAAGAGGTCAGGCGTGCCGCTTGTACGCTGGCCGGGAAAGCGGCCGTCTCCGGCGTGGGACCGGTCAGGGCCAAGGCGGTTGCGACAAGATCCTCCTTGAGATCGGGAATGCGGCCGATGCCGTAATACACGCCGCTCAAAGAGGCCATGCGAGCAGCAAGGAGCGTTGGCTCTTCGATCGGCTGGTCATAGCTGACGTCGCCAGCCAGGGCTGACACCGCTTCAAGGATCGAATCCGATGCTTCAGGATTGCGGGCCTGTGCTGAGAAAACCGCTTCCATTGATGCCAGGCGCGCGGCCTCCACCTCGATACTCCAAGAGGCCGGGTCACCGGGAGGACCAAACAGTTGTAATGCAAAGGTAATTAATTCGTCTTTACGGTCCGGATCATAGGCAATGCCTTGATAAACTCGGCTCACGGCAGCCATGCGCGCCATTTGTACTTTGTCGCACAAGGATTGGGCTGAGCCTCCTAATTGCCCGATCAGTTCATCTCTGAGCTGAATCAGTTCCAAAACAAAGGCATCATCAGGATTGGCTCCGGCGTCAATATAGGCCTCTAATAAATCACCGCAGGCCGTGATCCAGGCCGTTTGTTCTTCACAGGTGTCGGGTTGTTTTTCCAGAGCTCCGGAAAGACGTGTTGCCGTTTCAATCAGTCCTTCCTGGTCTGCACCGGATTGCAAAGATAGGAAAACGCCACCCAGGCCGAGAATCCGTTGCGCATTGACGTAGTCCTGATCGTACGGGCTGTGGTGATGGTCGTCGCTACAACCGGTTAGAAGGAAGGCTAACAACAGTGTCAGAGCAATAAAAAGAGCCGAAGTGTGGTGCCGTCGTAAACGCATGAATGATCCCCTCCCGATTAAAAAACAGTAAGCGACCATCTAAGCATATTTTACGACAGTATACAATCAGCCTAAGGTTCTGTTATCGCAGGCACAATAACCTATAACGCCCGGTGATCGTGCCCAGTCTTATCCAAGTAGTATTCGTAATCCCCTTCGTAGGCGGTCATGCCGCCCTGGTTGACCAGTAGCGGGATTCCTTCAAGCCTGCCGCTGCTTTTGCCTTCTCTGGATTCTTTGTCAGTAGTTCATCTTTAAAGGAAAATAGGAAAGAAAGTCCTTCGGTGTTGAGTTTTTACGACAATCTCTTAAGTTTCAAAAAAAGAAGAAATTGAGAGACAAACGGATTTGAGCTTTAAGTTTTTATGTCAAATTCTTTTGAGTTTCAAAAAAAGAAGAAATTGAGAGACAAACGGATTTGAGCTTTAAGTTTTTATGTCAAATTCTTTTGAGGTTCAAAAAAAGAAGAAATTGAGAGACAAACAGGTTTGAGCTTTAAGTTTTTATGCTAAACTGTTTTGCATCTCAAAAAAGCAAAAAAAATAATGACAAAGCTTTTTGGAGATAATTTATTTGAATTTTCAATAGTCAAAGTGAGTGGGTAAAACATTATGGAGCACAGTTTAGAAAATGCGGTTGGCTATCATTACGGAAAGTTTCCTCCTGAGAATCTTGATTATGGACGCCTGGTGCAACCTCTCGTAGAGGCAACCGATGCTTTAGCACGCTATGACCAGATGCTGAAAAATATGCACAATAGTGAAATATTGCTCGCACCTTTGCGAAATCAAGAGGCCGTCATTTCCTCGCGGATGGAGGGAACGGTGAGCACAATGGATGAAATTTTGCAATATGAAGCGGACTATAGTGGTGAATCAGGTGAGGTCGGTGATGTGCGATCTGAGGTTATTGAAACAATTTTGTATCAACGTGCATTGAAGGCAACGCAGCAAGCTATGTCAGATGGTTATGGCCTTTCGAAGTCTCTGATTAAATCAATCCATCAACGCTTGTTGTCTTTGGGGCGTGGAGCTAAAAAATCACCAGGACAATTTAAAACCGAACAAAATTATTTGGCGGATAAATTCAAAAAAAATATCCTGTTTGTGCCAATTTCTCCGGAATCCTTGGAATCCGGTTTGGATCATCTTTTTGAATATATCCATAACAGCACAGAACCTGTTTTAATCAAAACAGGGATCACTCATGTCGAGTTTGAAGCCCTTCATCCATTCAAAGACGGTAATGGCCGTATAGGGCGAATGCTTATTACATTGATGATGTGGAACTGTGGTCTGATTTCCGCACCTCATTTTTATATCAGTGGCTTTCTCGAAGAGAATAAAGACACTTATATTGATACAATGCGAAGCGTCTCTGAAACAGGAGATTGGGAGAGCTGGTGTGTCTTTTTTTTGAAAGCTTTAGAGCAGCAAGCGATTAGAAATTTAGAGATTGCTGAAAATATAAAAACTTTATATGAAGAGATGAAGTCTAAGTTTTCAGAATTGTTGTCTTCAAAATGGAGCGTAAATGCCTTGGATTTTGTTTTTACAAATCCCGTATTTAGAAATAACAAATTTACAAATAACAGCGGAATCCCTTCTGGAACTGCTGCCCGGTTTACGCGTATTCTTTTAGATGAAGGACTAATTATTACGAAAGCAGAAGCCTCTGGTCGCCGCCCAGCGCTTTATTCTTTTGAGCCGTTAATGCAATTGGTCAGAGTTTAGAACGGCGATTGCTTCCATCCTAAACACGAAAGATGTCGTCCTTCGAACCTTTGGGTTGAGAGAATTCCTACAACGCCCGGTGGTCGTGACCGGTTTTATCCAGATAGTATTCGTAATCCCCTTCGTAGGCGGTCATGCCGCCGTGGCGGATCTCAAACACCCGGTTGACCAGTGAACGCAGAAAGTGGCGGTCATGGCTGACCAGCAGCAGGGTGCCTTGAAAGCCCTGCAGGGCCTCCAGCAACACCTCGCGCGACTGGATATCAAGGTGGTTGGTTGGTTCGTCAAGGATCAGCAGGTTGAGCGGTCGACCGAGCAATGTGGCCAGCACCAGCCGCGACTTTTCCCCACCGGATAACTTATCCACACGTTTATCCACATCATCGCCCTGAAACAGAAACGCCGCGCACAGGTTACGCAGCACCCCGAAAGTGAGCTGGGGCAGGGCGTCCTGCACGGTTTCAAACACGGTCTTGTTCGGGTCGAGCAGTTCCATGGAGTGCTGACTGAAATAGCCGGTGTGAACATTGGCACCGATGGTCACCTCACCGGTAGTCGGTTCGGTGTCGCCGTGAAGCAGCTTGAGGAAGGTGGACTTACCGGCACCGTTAACCCCGACCACGGCGATTTTCTCGCCGCGGCGCACCAGGCCGCTGACGTTGCTGAGCACCTGCTTGTCCTCGCCTTCCGGCTGCGGCCAGATTTTGCCGAGATCGTTGAAGGTTACTACGTCGTCACCGCTGCGCGGTGGTTCGGCAAATTCAAAGTGAATCCGTTTCTGCTCCGGTGGCAGTTCGATCCGTTCGATCTTTTCCAGCTTTTTCACCCGTGACTGCACCTGGGCGGCGTGGGAGGCGCGGGCGGCAAAGCGGCTGATGAACTCCTCCTCCTTGGCCAGCATCTCCTGCTGGCGGCGGTGACTGGCCAGCAGTTGTTCGCGGCGGATCTCGCGCTCGGTGAGGTAAAAGTCGTAGTTGCCACTGTAGGTGGTGATGGTGCCGTTGCCGACCTCGATAATCCGGCTGACCAGCCGATTCATAAAGTCGCGGTCGTGGCTGGTCATGACTACGGCGCCTGTGTAGTCGTCCATCAGCCAGTTTTCCAGCCAGATGATCGATTCCATGTCGAGGTGGTTGGTCGGCTCGTCGAGCAGCAGCACGTCGGGATTGAGAGTCAGGATCCGCGCCAGGGCGATGCGCATTTTCCACCCGCCGCTGAACTGTTCGACGGGTCGGGCGTGATCCTGTGGTGCAATGCCGAGGCCGGTGAGCACCGCTTGGGCGCGCGATTCGAGATCGTAACCGCCGCGATGCTCAAACTCCTGCTGGACCTCGCCGTACTGTTCGAGCAGCGTGGTCATCTCATCATCGTCCAACGGCTCACACATGCGTGCCTCCATTTTTTTGAGACGCTCACCGAGGGCGACGGTGGCTTCGGAGGCAGCGACCACCTCTTCAAGGGCCGAGCGTCCGGTCATGTCGCCGACATCCTGGGAAAAATAACCGATGACGGTTTTCTTGTTGCAGGTGATGTCACCATTGTCCAACGCCTCTTCGCCGGTGATCAGGCGAAAGATGGTGGATTTTCCGGCACCGTTGGGCCCGACCAGGCCGGTACGGCTGCCCGCCGGAATCTGCAGACTGGCATGTTTGAACAGAACGCGATTGCCGTGCTGTTTGGTGATGTCGGTGAGATGAATCATGGCGCTTCCTTGCTGATTATGTCAGGTCACTGGTTGTGGTTAAGTGCGTGGGAATAGCATGGTTGGCGATGAGAAACAAGGATAAACAGGGCGGTGATGTGGACGGGATATTGAAAACAACCCAGATGAGCTAAAATGCTCGACAAACCGGGTCATTAGGCATTACTCTGCGATCTAACACGAATCGAACAAGGAGGCCTCCATGTGGGCGGATGATCCGATGGTTAACAGCCCGTTTCTGTTGATTTTAAAGTTGGTTCTGGCATTTGTTGCCGGCACCCTGATCGGTATTGAACGCGAAAAACATGGCCGTCCGGCCGGACTGCGCACCCATATTCTGGTGTGTGTCGGTGCGTGTCTGATGATGGTGGTGTCCGAGGGGGTGTTTTTCAAATTTGGCGATCTTTCGGCACAAAGTGTTGTGCGCCTTGATCCGGGGCGTATCGGCGCGCAGATTATTACCGGTATCGGATTTCTCGGTGCCGGGGTGATCCTTAAGGAGGGGGTGTCGGTACGTGGACTGACCACGGCCGCCTGCCTGTGGTATGTGGCCGGCTTGGGCATGGCCTTCGGTATGGGCATGTTTCTCATTGGCGCAGTTGCCACGGCCCTGGCCCTGATCGCCCTGATTGCCATGAAAAAACTGGAACCGGTGCTGAAGAAAGACCGTTTTCTTAACCTGTGTGTGGTGACCGGCTCTGATGTGGATGTGTTGGATCAATTGCAGCAGGTGTTTACCAACCATCAGGTGTTTGTGTCCAATATCGAGCAAGATGTCAATCTGATGGAAAAGCAACGTCGCTACGACTTTGTCTTGACCCGCCATCAACAACGGATCGGCCGGGAACTGGTCGGAGAAATTCTCGAACTCAACGGTGTGATTCGAGTGCGTTACAAGTAGGTTCGGGAGCTGTTCTTGATGGTGAAAATGGGGGCCGGGAGTCTGTCCGCCACTGGTGGTTTTCTGGACAGCGTGCGTCAGGCATGCTACTGTGAACAGCCTCTGGTCTTCGGACCGTTTTGTGGTTTCTTTTTTCGTCCCATCACGCCCGTGATTGTCGTGGTTTCATCCGTAGGGGGAAACTCCTGGCAGATCAAGACAGTCACGTCCCTGTATTCTCTAGGAGAAATACGCGGATGAAGGTTCCCTGATTTTTACCAAAGCACATCACTGTGAGAAGGCTTCCAGCTGAAGCCTTGGGCTTGGCCTGGCTGTTGTACGCTGGTCCGATCCACCCGTGTCGCGCGCAATTGGCGTGATGCTGTAGGATTTTTGCGCCCAAAATACAGTGTCAGGGAACTTGGTATGAGGACGCGTTGGTTCTGGATGCCGCCATGGGAAACACTCTTGTGGCGTTGTCCACCAAGGGAGATTTTTTAATGATACGACGTTTTTATTTTTTCAGCGTTTTGGTTGCAGTGCCCCTGTTGCTGACAACCGCCGGCTGCAAGCCTTATTTTGTGTTGGCCACCCAGCAGGACAAAATCATGCTGGAGCAGGTGCTGGATCAGGAGACACAGCAATTGGATCAGTTGGATAGACTGACCGGGCGACTCGAATCGATGCAGGATGATCTGGTTGCCAACCAATCGCAGACGGTTACTGAGTTGCAGCAGAAGATGGCCAATCAAGATGAACAGTTGGTGGCGTTGAAAAAACAGCTCGCTGAACTGAATCAGGCCTTTGACAGCTTAAAGCAGGAGCGTTTTGCGGACGTGGTGCGTTACAACGATATGCAAAGTGTAGCTGTTGACACCGACACAACGACCAGACAGGTGATTGGTGCGGTGGAGCAGGTGTATATTTCTCCGCCCGGTGTTCTGCTCAACGCCCGCATCGATACCGGGGCCACAACCTCCTCCATTGATGCCCGCAACATCGAGCCGTTTGAGCGCGATGGTAAGCGCTGGGTTCGTTTCGAGATCAGCGACCCGGAAAATGACGAGCCGGTTGTTCTTGAGTGCAGGGTCGTGCGTCGGGTCAAGATTATCCAGGCTATCACCGAAGAGAAAGAGCGCCGTTATGTCGTTGAACTGTTGGTTGCCCTCGGTAATGTCACTCGTAGTGCTGAGTTTACTCTGTCGGATCGGGCGCATGTTGAATATCCGGTGTTGATTGGCCGCAATATTCTCATGGACTCGATGACCGTGGATGTCAGTAAGAAGTTCCTTTCCGTTCCCACCCATTCGCGCTAACGGACTGTTTCGATGCCTAGAGTTCTTTTCTACAGTGTTATTGTCGCGTTATTTGTACTTGGGCTGGGGCTAATGTGGGTGCGTCATGCTCAGACCAACGCACCGCTGCTCCCCGGTGAACAGGCCGAAGTGTGGTTGGTTGAGGCCAAAATCAATTTTGCCGCAAAAGGCGGACCGGTGCGGGTCAGTCTGGATATTCCGGACCATCTCCCCCGCTTCAAAATAGTCAATGAACAGGCGGCGTCTCCGGGGTATGGTTTTTCCATTATTGATGCCGGTGGAGGCAACCGCCGGGCGGTGTGGACGGTACGCAATTCCACCGGACCCCAGACTCTTTATTACAAAGTGCAGGTGACTGCCGAACCACTGTCAGAGACCCGTTGGGCCGCCGCACCACCAGCCCCGATGGACATTTTCTGGGAGGAATCCCAGCTTGGTGCAGCGCGCCATGTGCTGGAGCTTGCTCATGCCCGGTCAGATTCAGTCCTGACCATGTGCAGTGAATTGATCAAGCTGGTGAATGCCGGCGATAAAGATCAGAATGTCTCGCTGCTGTTGTCTTCCATGCCGGTCGAAATTTTACTGGAGAGGTTGCTTAATGATGCCGGGATTCCAACCCGGATTATCAAGGGGCTTCATTTGGAGGAAAATCGTCACAATCTGCTGCTTGCCCCAGTGCTCAACGTTTATGACGGCGAGGGTTGGGTGATGTTTGATCCGACCTCCGGGAAGCAGGGACCGCCGGAAAATTTTATGTTGTGGAACCTGGATGATTTCTCCCTGCTGGATGTCAGCGGTGGACGGAGTTCCAAGGTTAGTTTTGCGGTGACCCGACAGAGTATTTCTGCCAAGCAGTTAGCTTTGGATGGCCCTGAACAGACCCGTTTTTCCCTGTTTGATATGCAGCGGCTACCGGTGGAAGAACAGAATATGCTCAAGGTGATGTTGCTGATTCCGCTGGGCGCTCTGGTGGTGGTCTTCATGAATGTTTTAGTTGGGCTGCGGACTTCCGGCACCTTTATGCCGATTCTCATAGCGCTGTCGTTTCTGCAAACCGCTCTGCTACCCGGCCTGGTCAGTTTTGTCGCCATTGTTTCCTTTGGCCTGCTGCTGCGCAGTTATCTGTCCCATTTTAATCTGCTGCTGGTGGCGCGTATTTCCACCATCGTGATTTTGGTGCTGATGATTATTGTCTTTTCGAGTCTGTTCGGCTATCAGATCGGATTGAACTCCGGCATGACCGTGACATTTTTTCCGGTGATCATTATTGCCTGGACCATTGAACGGATGTCGATTTTATGGGAAGACCAGGGCCCGCGCGAAGTGGTGCTGCAGGGGGGCGGCAGTCTGCTGGTGGCCGTCTGTGCCTATCTGCTGATGAGCTGGCCAACCGCCGCCTATCTCAGTTTCAACTTTCCCGAGATCAACCTGATTGTGCTCGCTTTGATTATGACCATGGGCAATTACACCGGCTATAAATGGACCGAATTGCGTCGCTTCCGGGCCTTGCGGCTCAAGTTGAGGCTGTGATGTGGTTCAAAAGCTTGCGAGACATGGGCATTCTCGGCATGAACGCTCGCAATATTGAGTTCATTGGCCGTTACAACCAGCGCAAACTCTATCCGCTGGTGGACGACAAGCTGAAAACCAAAAAACTTGCCCAACGTTTTGACATCCCCGCGCCAAAGCTGCATTTCGTCATCCGTGAGCAGCACCGGCTGAGAAACGCGGAAAATCTGTTTCGCAAACTCGACGGCTTTGCCATCAAGCCGGCTAAAGGCTCCGGCGGTAAAGGGATTCTGGTGATTAAAACCCAGGAACAGGGCCGATTTGTCACCACCTCAGGCGTTCGTCTCGGGCTCACCGATATCAAACGCCATATCTCTAATATTCTCGCCGGACTCTACTCCCTGGCCGGAACCCCGGACGTGGCGATTGTCGAAGAACTGGTGGAGTTTTCCGACATGTTCACCGGCTTCTCCCATCAGGGGGTGCCCGATATCCGCATTATCGTCTTTCAGGGCTACCCGGTAATGGCGATGTTGCGTTTGGCCACCCAACGCTCCGATGGCAAAGCCAACCTGCATCAGGGGGCCATCGGTGTCGGACTTGATATCGCCACCGGTACCTCACTCGACGCCGTGCTATTCTCCCTGCCACTGGAGGTTCATCCCGATACCGGCAGAATTCTGTCTGAAATTGACATCCCCGGCTGGCAGGAGATCCTTTACCTGGCCGCACGCTGTCATGATATGACCGGCCTTGGCTATATCGGGACTGATATTGTCCTCGACAGTGACAACCGTCCGCTGTTGCTAGAACTCAATGCCCGACCTGGCTTGTCCATTCAGGTCGCCAATGGTCAGGGCTTATTGCCCCGCTTGCGCCACATTGAAAAACTCAAGCGTAAACATGATGCTGCTCAAGAGCGGGTTAACTACGTATTAACGACATTTGGAGCGACGGCCTCTTTGTAGCCTCTTTGTTGTTCTTGCCAAAAGTGTAGGCAGGGAAACGGCTGGAAAATGATGCATGGCCAAGCTATGATCATGGCGTTTGATTCCGTTGCAGAACGTTTCCTTCAGGAGGGCTCATGGCAAAAAAAGTCAGCATGGGACTGAGCAAATCGCTGCTGCTCAAAGGCTTTCAATGCCCCAAAGCGTTATGGCTGACCAAGCGGCCACCGGAGTTTGTCCTGCCCGAACGTCCCGATCTCGAAGCCAAGTTTCGCGCCGGTACCGAAGTGGGCATCCTTGCCCAACAGCTTTATCCTGGCGGAGTCGAAGTACCTTATGAAGGTCTGACCGTTCCGGCGCAGCTGGCCAAGACCAAAGAACTGATCGAGCAGGGGGCAGATGTCATTTACGAGGCGTCCTTTTCCTTTTCCGCCATCTTTGTCAAAGTCGACCTGCTGGTGCGCGACGGCGATCAGTGGCAGATTCATGAAGTGAAAATGGGCACCTCGGTCAAGGATGTCAACCTCGACGATGTAGCCATTCAGCACTATGTGTTGAACGGTTGCGGGCTGTCGATTTCCAAGTCGTTCCTTGTCCATATAGACAACAGCTACGTGCGCCAGGGGGAGATTGACGTGCACCAGCTGTTTCACAGCGAAGAGGTCACCACTCAGGTCAAGGTGCGCCTGCAGCATATCCCCGATGGCGTGCGCGAGCTGCGCGAAACCCTGCGCCAACTCAACGAGCCGGATGTCGACATCGGCCCACACTGCACCGATCCGTTTGAGTGCGATTTTATCCCCTACTGCTGGCAGCACATTCCGGCCAACTCGGTGTTCGATCTGCGCGGACGCGGCGTCAACAAGTTCGACCTCTACCGCCGCGGTGTGGTGACTTTTGACGAGATTCCCCTCGACCAACTGAATGCCAAGCAGCGTCAGCAGGTGGAGGCCACGTTACATCAGCAGGATACCGTTCATGCCGAGGGCGTGCAGGCGTTTCTCGACAGCCTGTGGTATCCGCTCTATCACCTTGATTTCGAAACCTTCAGTGCGCCGATCCCCAAATTCGATGGCACGCGCCCCTATCAACAGGTGCCGTTTCAATATTCCATCCATGCCCAGCAAGTGGCCGGTGGTGACGCCCAACATTTCGAGTATCTGGCCCCGCCCAATGTTGACCCTCGCCGCGAGCTGGCCGAGCAGCTGCTGGCGGTGATCCCGGAAGATGCGTGTATCCTCACCTACAACCAGAGTTTCGAAAAGGGCGTGCTGCGTGAGCTGGCCAAGCAGTTTCCCGATCTGGCCGACGCCCTCCAACAGCGCATCGCCAACATCCGTGACCTGATGGAACCGTTCCGTAAGCGTGACCTCTATCGCTGGCAGATGCAGGGCTCCTACTCCATCAAAGAGGTGCTGCCCGCCATGGTGCCGGAGCTGAATTACAAGGAACTGACCATTGCCGACGGCTCGGCCGCCATGCAGGCTTATCACACCATGTGCGCCATGGAGCTGGGGGAAGAGCTGGACCAGCTGCGTCGCGACCTGCTGCGTTATTGTGAAATGGATACCTGGGCGATGGTCAAGGTGCTGGAGGCGCTCCACGCCAACATCATTACACAATAAGCACCATTACTTTTCACCACTCAACGGACCCCTGATGCGTTTTATCCATACTTCTGATATTCACCTCGGCAAAACCTACCGCAATGCGCCCGGAGAAACCGAGCGCTACGAGGATTTTTTCACCTGCCTGGCCCAGATCGTTGCCGATGCCGTGACCGAACAGGTCGATGCGCTGTTGGTCGGTGGTGATCTGTTTCATGTCGGCCAGATTCTGCCCAAGACCTTTGCCAAAACTATTGAAACCCTGCAACCGCTCAAGGATGCCGGCATCCCCTGCATTGCCATCGAGGGCAATCACGACTGGATTCACCGCCGCGACAGTATTTCGTGGATGGAGGCGTTGTCGCAGATGGGCTATATCAAGCTGCTGCGTCCGGCCCGTACTGAGGAGGGCGGTTACCACTTTGTGCCCTTTGACGAGGAAAGCGGTATGGGTGGCCACGTCGATATCAACGGTGTGAATATCTACGGCCTTGGCTATATCGGTGCCCAGGCTGGTAGCCATGTGGAGCGCATCTGTCAGGCCGTGACCACGGACAACAACCTGTTGTTGTTCCATGTTGGGATCTGGAGTTATTCGCCGGTGGAGATCGGCAATATGAAGCCGGACGAAGCCCATCCCCTGGCGGAGACGTTCAGCTACGTCGCGCTGGGGCACGGCCATAAACCCTACGTGGTGAAAACGCCCGACGGTACGCCCTATGCCTACAATCCCGGCTCGCCGGAACGGGTCAATTTCGGTGAAGAAACGTATGACAAAGGCTATTATCTCGTCAGTATTGAGGATGGCCATGTCTGTGCAGAGTTTAAAATCACCATGCCACGGCCGATGATGGTAGCGGCCATTGATCTGGGCGGTGCCCAGCATGCTGACGAGGCCATGGATTCCTTTGCCCGTCAGGTGCAGGAACTTGTCGCTGAGCAGACGGATAACCGCCGCCCATTGCTGGAACTGAAGCTGGTTGGCAAGGTGGGCTTTCATCCGTTTGAACTGGGCCGCGAGCGGTTGCGTGCCGCCCTCGACGACATCGCCCAGCCTTTGCATGTCGAAATCAAAAATCATCTATCGCTGGTCACCCGCGCCAAAGACAACGCTACCGCCAAGAAGAGCCTGAGCGAGATTGAGCAGGATGTGTTGCATGAGCTGGTGGGCGCGTCGAGTGACTATCAAGGCCGCGAAGAGGAACTGGTAAAGCTATCTTTGCTGTTGCGCGATGCCGTGCAAAAGGGCGATGTCGATGGCGATGAGCTGTTGGCGTTGCTCGATGGGGAGGGGGCGTAACATGCAAATCCTTTCCATCCATCTGAAAAACATCAAATCCCACCGCGATACCACGCTGAACTTTGCGCCTGGCATCAATGTGTTGTCCGGCCCCAACGGTGTCGGCAAGAGTACCGTGTTTGAAGCAATCGGCTATGCATTGTTCGGCGTGGATGCGCAGAGCTTTGTCGGCAAGGTGGAGCGGTTTGTCTCCATTGGTGCCAAACGTGGCGAGATTGGTGTCACCTTTATGGTGGACGAAGAGAATTATCAGGTCAGCCGCACCGTGGGTACGCCGAGCAAGTGGCTGTTGGCCAAGGAGGTCGGCGGTGATTTCGAGGTGGAGGAGCACAAGGATATCAAGGAAACCGAGGCACGGCTCAAAGAATTGCTCGGGCTGGACAACGGTCGCTCCCTGGCGGAGCAGTTTGAGTTGGTGATCGGTCCGTTTCAGAATGAATTCCTCGGCCCGTTCGTTGAAAAGCGACCGACGACACGGCGCAACAAGTTTGACGAGATTCTCGGTATTGATTCGTGGCGCAAGACGTTCAGCGAGACCAATGCCCTGCAAAAGGCGATCAAAAATCGGGTCGAAGTGCTGGAAGGGGCCATCGGACCGCTCAAAGATCAGGTGGCGGCGTTGCCGGGAAAACGGGTTGCCCACAAAGCCGCCAAGCAGGATCACGCGACAACGGCTAAAGAACTGGCCGATAAACAGCAGAAACTTCAACAGCTTTTTGACCAGCTTAAAGCCCTTGATGATCGTGAACAGGCCCTGCGTCAGGTGGCGGTTGAGGTGGAAAAGCTCACCGAGCGCATTGACAACGGCCATGAAAAAATTACCCGGCACAAGATCTTGATTGTTGAGGCGGAGAAGTCACGCCAGCTTGTTGCCGACAACGCGGCTGGAAAGCAGGCTTATGAACAGGCGAAGCAGCGTTTGACCGGGTTGCGCGAACAACAGAAGCAGCAACGGTGCCTCGATCAGGAGCTGGCCGCCTTGACCAATCAGAGTTCCGCGTTGTCCGCCAGTATTGAGACGGAGACTAAAGGGATTGCCGTGGCCCGTCAGGAGCTGGTTGCAGAACGGGAGGCGCTGAAACAGAAATCTGCGCTGCTGAATATTGCCGAGACGGTGCAGCAACGAGCCGAGCAGTTGCCGCAGTTGCGTGAGACCATCAAGCAACGGCGCGACCAGTTGGGTCGTCTGGATGGTCGTCGCTTTGGTTTGGAAGAGGGCCGTGACAAGCTCGGTGAAGGGGTGTGCCCGTTTTTTCAGGAAAAATGCCTGAACCTCGCTGAAAGTCCGTCCGCAGATGTGTTTTCCGTCAAACTGGATGAGCTGGCAGGGGCGCGCAGCCGCGTGCAGGAAGAGTTGCTTGATCTGGAGCGGCAAGAAGCTGAAGCGGTGAAGGCCCATGAGCAGATCCAGGCTTTTGTGGTGCAGCGGAAGGCCGTGGAGGAACAGGTGGGACAGCTGGAAGGCCGTGGTAAAGAGCTTGATCGTCGTGAGTCTGCTCTGTCTAGCACACAAAAAGAGCTTGAATTGTTGCGTCAACGTCTGGCCGCCAAGCAGGAAGAACTGGCGACCTTTGCCTCGCTTACTGCGGAGATTGAAACGGCTGAAGCCGCTGCGAAACGCCATCAGCAGGCGCGTGATCTTTACGTGGCCCATCAGGGGCAGGCGGCCAAGCTGGAAGGGTTGCAGCTGGAGTTGGCAAAATTTGAGGCGTTTCTAAAACAGCTTCAGGGTGAACTGGCGACGAAACAGGAGGAACAGAAGACTCTCGCCGAACACTATGATGCTAAAGCGCACCAGTCCTTGCGTGACGAAAAGGATGGCCTTGGTCGTGACGTCGGTTCGCTGGAGATGAAGCTGAAAGGCCTGGCTCAAGAGATGACGCGGCTGGCCGCTGAAATCGACGCCTTGAAGGCCATCGAACAAGAGATTATTGCCAAACAGGCCCAAATTAAAGCCTATGGCGAGAAAGAGGAACTGGTCAAATTTTTGCGCAACCGGGTGTTCAACAAAGTGTCGGCGTCATTGTCGGAGCGCTTTCGTGAAGAGATCAGCCAGCGGGCCAATCAAATCTATCGCATTATTGCCGAGGTGGATGAGGAACTGGCCTGGGGGGATAACTACCAGATTGTGTTGCGCGACATGGCGGACGGCGAACTGCGCGAGCGCGCCGATGATCAGTTGTCCGGCGGCCAGACCATGAGCGCAGTGGTGGCCCTGCGACTGGCCATGCTGCAGACCATTGGCGCGCGCATTGCCTTTTTTGACGAGCCGACCTCCAATCTGGATGCCGCCCGTCGCGAGAATCTGGCCCATGCCTTTCGTGCCATTGATGTTGGCAAGGAAGAGGTGACGGAGCACTGGTATGACCAGCTGTTTCTTATCAGCCACGATGTGGCGTTTACCGAGGTGACTGATCAGATGATTGATCTGGATCGCATTGATTAGGAGGCCTATCATGCCATACGTGAATATCAAAATTACCAAAGAGGGTGCTACGGCCAAACAGAAGGCGCGACTGATACAGGGCGCGACTCAGTTGCTGGTGGATGTGCTGGGCAAAAATCCGGCCACCACCTTGGTGGTGATTGACGAAGTGGAGACCGATAACTGGGGTGTCGGTGGTGAAACCATTACCGTGCGTCGTCAGCAGAATCGATAGTGTCTGCCCTGTTATAACCTGTTTTAAGCAGCATTCATCCTTTCCGGTGGGTGCTGTTTTTTTATGAGGATGCTTGGTGAAGACGTTTTTCCAGGGCGATAACCAGTTGATGGGACAGCAGGTTGATAAACGGTTGGTGGTCGCCGTTGTGGGCCGCACGTAAGGCGCTGAGGTAGGCATCTCGTTGTTGAGGGGCAATCACGGCCATGGGATAGCCACATTGCAACAGCGCCAGATTGAGCAGCAGGCGGGCGACAATGTCATTGGCTGTGGCAAACGGGTGGATGGCCATGCATTGGTTGTGCAGCCAGGCGGCATAAACCAGGGGCGGATTTTGCTGGCGTTGCTGTTCGGATTGGTCGATCAGGGCGTTGAGTGCTGTGGGAATTTCGGCCGGTGATGGTGGCATGAAACTGGTCTCACTGATGGTCAGGTGATCGGTGCGAAATTTTCCGGCGTGTTCGGCATCAAGCCGGTAGCTGTACAGTTGGTGCAGTGCACAGACGTGGGCGGATTCCAGACCTTCAAGACGGGCCAGAAGGTAGAGCATGTTAAACGCCTCGCTGTGACCGAGAATCTGTACGTGGTGGCTGAGGGGTTTGCCGCCGACGGCGATATCTTCAGTAAGAACTAGGCGGGTTTCTTCAAGGGTGAGCTGATTGCCTGCCAGGGCGGTACTGCTCCATGTCAGAGCCAGACGATCCACTTCACGTTGGTGGCGTTGCTGCTGGTCAGTCAGTGGCGGTAGCAGGCGGTAGGCAGCGGCCAGTTTTGCAACTTGTAAGCTTTTGTCAGAATAAACCATGGGACTCCCTGATGACGTGGAAAAGTAGCCCCAAGAATAGCACGGAAACACCACGGTGATGACTTGAACGCCTAAAATACAAGAAAAACACTTTAGACTTTCGCTGAATCAGGTACTATTTTAATTTTCCATGTCTATTCATGTGAGGGAACTGTGGCGGAGCAACGACGGATAATCACACTGTTTCTGGTGATGATACTGGTGGCGGTAGGTGTTGGTGGAGCCACCATGTGGACGCTTTATCGCGTTGAAGTGCGCGACGAGACCGCCCATCTGCGCAATATTGCCTACAGTCAGGCGCGTTTTATTGAACGGGCGATTGACTTTGTCCTCCATGATGCCGGTGGGGTAAACAAAGATCAGGCTCTCGATCTGATCCGCTCCTGTTATCACGGTATGCCCGATGACGGACATCTTGGCGAATTTGTCATTGCCCTGCGCCATCTTGATAAGATTAAGTTTATCGTTCATCACTACAGTAGGGGGATTCATGCGGGGAAAATGATCCCCTTCTCTTCCGGACAAGCGGAGCCGATGCGGCGCGCACTGCTGGGTGAAAGTGGTGTGATCGAGTTCACGGATTGTGACGGGCAGTCGTCACTTGCCGCGTATGAACCGATCCATCGTCTTAACCTCGGCCTGGTGGTGAAAGTTGAACTGTCCAGCCTGAAGCAACCCTTTTTACACGCGACACCTTATCTGACCCTGGTGGCCGGCTTGCTGGTTTTGGCCGGTACCTTCCTGTTCTGGAAAATTACTCGTCCCCTGTTGCGCGGATTGGAAAACAAGGAGCTGCGTTACCGGACCTTGTTTGAAAATACGGCCGATGGTGTGTTTGTTGTCAAGGCAGGGCAAATTCTTGAAACAAATGGCCAGGGCTGTTTATTGCTCGATCGCCACGAGGACGATGTCGTTGGTCAAGCAGTCAGTTCCTTTGCTCCGGAATTTCAACCTGACGGGCGTAGCTCCCTGTCCGCCGCGCGTCATTATGCTGAAACTGCAATGCGTGAAGGAACGCAATACTTTTCCTGGCAATATTTGCGCGGCGTCCATTTGCGTGAAGCGGATGTTGTGTTACAGGCGCTGCGACTCAATGGCGATGAAGTGGTTTTGGCGACCATGCGCGATGTCACTGATTTTCGTGAGGTGGAGCGTTCATTGCGCGAGCGTGAGCGCCATTATCGGGCGATTTTTGAATTGGGTTCCAACGGGTTCCTGCTCTACCGCAGAAATGGTCAGTTGGTGGATGCTAACCCGGCGGCGTGTCGCATGTACGGTTACGAACTCGAGGAACTGCTCAGTTTGACCCTCAGCGAACGGATTCACGTGGACGATTGTGCCAATTATCTCGACAGTGTCGCTCAGACCATCAATTCAGATGAGGGCTGCCATATGGAGCTGCGTGGCTTGCATCGTGACGGTGGTCTGATCCATTTTGATGTCTACCTGGAATCGTTTTCCTGGCGGGGAGAGATCTTGTGTTTGACCACGGCTGTTGATGTCACCGAACGAAAGAAGGCCGATCGTTCTGCCCAGTGTGAAGAGATTCGGATGGAAGCGCTGCTCACCTTACAGCAGATGCTTGAGTTTCCGGAAAAACAGGTGTGCCATTACATTCTCGGCCAAGCGTTGCGTATTTGTGACAGTCATGGTGGTTTTCTGGCGGTGACAGGTGGCGGTTGTACCGAGTTGACCATTAAGGCGAGCAATCTTAAGGAAGGCGCTGATTGGTTTGAACGGCAGATCGGCTTGCCGGATTGTCGCCAGCCGCAGTTGTACAATTATCGCTTGCAGGAGTGGTTGGACGGGAGTCTGAACTATGATCGTTATCTGCAGGTGCCACTGTTGGAAGACGGTCACATTGTTGCCGTGATCGGTCTGCTCGACAAGGAGGAACCTTACAGCGATTTTGATATCCGCCAGATGGTGTTGCTGTTACAGGGGACTTGGCAGCGGTTGCAACGCAATCGCTCCATTCTGGCTATGCGCCAGGCTACGGAAGAAGCCGAAGCTGCGAATCGGGCCAAGAGTGAATTTCTGGCGGTGGTCAGTCATGAAATCCGCACACCGATGACGGTAACCATTGCGGCTCTGCAGCAGGTGTTGGAGTCGTCGCTGGATGACGAGCAGCGTCAATACCTGACCATGGCGAATGATGCGTCCGATTCATTGTTAAGCCTGATCAACGATATTCTTGATTTTTCTAAAATCGAAGCGGAAAAGCTGGTGTTGGAGGAGTCACCGTTTAACTTGCGTGAATGTATTGAAAATGTGGTGGCCATTCTCGGTGTTAACGCTCGCCAAAAAGGATTACGCCTTGAGCTGGCCAGTAATGCCTCGTTGCCCGATCTGTTGCTGGGCGATCAGCATCGGGTGCGACAGATTCTCGTCAACCTGGTCAGCAATGCCATTAAATTTACCGAGCAGGGGCAGGTGAGTGTCAAGGTGGACGCCGAACAGCAGGATGACCATCACTTGGTCCATGTCGCGGTGTGTGATACGGGCATCGGCATCGACGATTCCTTGCGTGAGCGGGTTTTTGAAAGTTTCAGCCAGGCAGACAGCTCGACAACGCGTAAATACGGCGGTACCGGTCTGGGCCTGGCCATTTGTAAAGGCCTGGTGGAGCAGATGGGTGGGGTGATTGGCGTGGAGAGCTGTCAGGACGATACGCAGGGCAGTTGCTTCTATTTTTCATTGCCGATGCGCGTTGCTGATGATGCCTTGGTTCCACCGATGGACAGGGTGGCACCGCGACTGCCGGTGGAGAACTGTATGGGGCGTAGTGTGTTGCTGGTTGAAGATGATGATGCCACTGCGACCCTGATGAAAGTACGCCTGCAGGAGTTGCAGCTGTGTGTTGATCGGGTCAGTGACGGTCTGGCCGCTATCGAGCGTTGTTTGAACCAGTCCTATGATCTGGTGCTGATGGATTATCACATGCCGCAGATGGATGGATTGACAGCCACCGAGCAGATTCGCGATGCCGGAGTGACGGTGCCTATCGTCGGCCTGACGGCCTTTTCCGACGGCCGTCAGTGGGAAAAATTTCAACAGGTGGGCCTCAATGCCTGTTTGACAAAGCCGGTTAAGATTGAGCAGTTGCGTCAGGTGATTGCTGAATTTCTTAATCCGCAAGATGACGGGGAACTCCCATGAAAATGGCGGAGCTGATGCAACACTGGTTGCCACAACGCTATGACTACAACCTTGTGGTTGTTGGTGCCGGTGCTGCCGGGTTGGTCAGTGCCTATCTGTCTGCCGCAGCCGGGGCGCGGGTGGCATTAGTTGAACAGGCACAGATGGGTGGCGATTGTCTTAATCGAGGCTGTGTGCCAAGCAAGGCGCTGATTCGCTCAGCCCATCTGGCACAGCAGATGCGGCAGGCCGATCATTACGGTTTGCCTGGCCAGGATGTTGACGTTGATTTTGCTCAGGTTATGGAACGGGTTCAGCAGACCATTCGCACCATTGAACCGCATGATTCCGTTGAACGTTACCAGTCGTTGGGGGTGGAATGTTTTCACGGTCAGGCGCATCTGCTCTCCGGGCATGAGGTGGCGGTTGGTGATCGGGTGCTGACGACACGGAGGATCGTGTTGGCCACTGGTGCCACGCCGGTGGTTCCGGAGTTAGCGGGGCTGGACAGCGTTGATTATTATACCTCGGACACCATCTGGTCATTGCGACAGAAGCCACGTCGTCTGATTGTGGTGGGAGGTGGCCCCATCGGTTGTGAGCTGAGTCAGGCGTTCAATCGGCTTGGCAGTCAGGTGGTGCAGGTGGTGCATGGCGAGCGCCTGTTAAAGCGCGAGGATCGGGCTGTCTGCGAATTGGTTCAGCAGGTGTTCCACGATGAAGGCGTTGAACTGTGTTTGAACTGTGATTTGCAGCACGTGGCCCGTCAGCAGGACGAGATTGTTTTAACTTGCCATGTCGGTGATGAGGAGCGGACTGTTCATGGTGACGCGCTGTTGTTTGCCGTTGGTCGTCAGCCGATGACGCAAGGCTTTGGTTTTGAAGTCTTGGGCGGGACTGTTGATCGCCGTGGCGCGTTGCAGGCCGATGGGACGTTGCGCACCTCCGTTCCCAGTATCTATTGTGCCGGAGACGTGGTGGGACCATATCAATTTACCCACATGGCCGCCCATCAGGCGGCCACGGCAAGTCTTAATGCCTTGTTTGATCGTATCTGGCGGCGCCGTGTTGATGTCAGTCTGGTGCCGTGGACCACCTTCGTCGATCCGGAAGTGGCTCGCGTCGGGCTCAACGAACAGGATGCCCTGCGACAAAAGATTGCTTACGAAGTTACCCGCCTTGATTACGGCGAGTTGGACCGGGCGGTGACCGACACTACCACACCGGGCTGGATTCAGGTGTTGACGGTTCCCGGCAAGGACACCATTCTCGGCGTGACCATCGTTGGTGCTCATGCCGGAGATTGTCTGGCCGAATTTGTCCTGGCGATGAAAAACGGTCTTGGCCTGAAAAAGATCCTTGCCACCATCCATGTTTATCCCACCCTGGCCGAAGGCAACAAGCTGGTGGCCGGTGAATGGCAGCGTCGCCACTTTCCGGCGGCACTCAAGCCTTGGCTGAAGCGCTTTCACGACTGGATGCGGAGAGTGTCATGACCCGTTGGTTTGTGGTGGCGTTGTTTCTGGTGGTGTTTCCGTTAACGTCTCATGCGTTTGATCAGCATCATACGCAGTGGACCGACCAGTTGCAGAAATATGTGGTCTGGGTACGTGACGGGATGGCCTCTGAAGTTGACTACATGGCCTGGCAGAAAGACCGTGGTGCTTTAACGCGCTATCTGCAGCAAGTTTCCGCTGTCCCTGAACGGGAATACCAGCGCTGGTCACGTAACGAACAGTTGGCTTTTCTTATCAATGCCTACAATGCGTTTACCGTGGAACTGGTGCTACAGAATTATCCCGTGGATTCGATCAAGGAGATCGGGTCCTGGTTCAGTTCACCGTGGAAGCGGCGTTTCTTTATGCTGTTTGGAGAGGAATGCTCCCTGGATGACATTGAACACCGGATGATTCGCGGCCGCTACGGCTTTGATGAGCCACGCATCCATTTTGCTTTGGTCTGTGCTTCGGTGGGGTGTCCGGCGTTGCTGGATGAAGCCTATATTGCCATTGATCTTGATCGGCAACTTGATGAGGCGGTGTCTCGTTTTCTGTCGGATCGGCAGCGTAACCGATTCAATGTCACCACCGGGCGGCTGGAAGTGTCGTCTCTTTTTGATTGGTACAGCCGTGATTTTATCGGTTTTCGTGGTGGGGAAACGCTAAAAGATTTCTTTCGCCCTTATGCGCAGCGGCTCAGTGGTGATCTGGTCGGGCAGAAACAGATTGGTCAAGGTCGGGTACTGTTGGAGTTTTTGCCGTATGACTGGAATCTCAATGATCATCGTTGACTGCGTTGAGCTAAACGGCCAGTGCTGCGGGCAAGAAAAAGACTTTACAGCGTCGGCAATGCTGTGTACTATTTGCGCCTCATGTAGTGCGGAGAGGTGACCGAGCGGTCGAAGGTGCTCGCCTGGAAAGCGGGTGTAGTGCAAGCTACCGAGGGTTCGAATCCCTCCCTCTCCGCCATTTACATGGCAGCATGCTCTCTGGGATTCGAAGCGGAGCGAGCGCCGACGCAGGAGCTAACGTGACGTTGGCGACGAAGTGGGCGAATCCCTCCCTCTCCGCCATTTACATGGCAGCATGTTCTCCGGGATTCGAAGCGGAGCAAGCGCCGACGAGGTTGGTGAATCCCGCCTCGCCATGATTTTTACAACTGAAGTTGCACGCAGGGCTTCAACGTCGGTGCTGTGACAGCCCGTCGCCAAAGCGTAGTTCGGCCGAATGGCCAATACGCTGTTTTTGTTTGTAGGGTGGAATCCATTGCCGTCAGAAGCGGCAGTCAGGTCCCGCGCAACGGACGGTCGTGAACCCCGTCAGGCCCGGAAGGGAGCAGCGGTAACGATTTAGTCGGTGTGCCGCGGGGGTGCCTGGCTGCCACTTGTGGCGGCAATCTTGTTTTTGGCGTTCCCGTTCCGTTTATTCCATGACGGATAGCCGTTGATTTTGCCGTTGATTCCCCGCATACTGAGGGCCCAGCAGTCGGTCCGCTCCGACAGTGCTGCACGGTCATTTTCTTTAACCTGAATCAGTGGTGGTTCCGGTTTAGCCCAAGGTTGCTCTTCATGTCCTATCTGGTTATGGCGCGAAAGTGGCGCCCGCAAACATTTGCTGATCTGGTCGGTCAGGAACATGTCAGTCGTACATTGGCCAATGCGATTGCCAGTGGTCGTGTCCATCATGCCTTTCTATTTACCGGAGCACGTGGCGTCGGCAAGACCTCGGCGGCGCGGATTCTCGCCAAAGCGCTGAACTGCGAAAACGGACCGTCGGCGGAGCCGTGTAATCAGTGCCAGCATTGTGAAGAGATCTCCAGCGGTCACAGCGTCGATGTGTTTGAGATCGACGGTGCCTCCAATACTGGTGTTGATGATGTGCGTGAACTGCGTGAAACGCTGCGCTATATGCCTTCACAGTGCCGCTACAAGATTTTCATCATTGACGAAGTGCACATGCTGTCGATCAATGCCTTCAATGCACTGCTCAAAACCCTCGAAGAACCTCCCGAACACGTCAAATTTATCTTTGCGACCACAGAACCGCATAAGATTCCCGTTACTATCCTGTCGCGCTGTCAGCGCTTTGATTTCCGTAAAATTCCCGCACCGAAGGTTGTGGCTCAGTTGCGGCGGATTGTCGATGCCGAGAACATTACCATCTCCGATCGTGCCCTGGCCTTGATTGCCCAGCGTGGCGGTGGCAGTATGCGTGACAGTCTGTCCACTCTGGATCAGGTGGTGGCATTCTGTTCCGAACAGGTGGCCGACGAAGATGTCCAGGGATTGCTGGGCATGGTCGATCGACGTCTGTTGTTTGATGCCTTGGAAGGGTGCATGCGTCAGGATTGTTCCATGGTGCTGAATGTGGTGCGTCGCGTTGATGATCTCGGCCACTCTTTCCGACAGTTCTGCCAGGAGTTGGTTGAAACGGTGCGCCAGGCGATTCTCTGTTCTCTGGTCGAAAACCCCGAGGAAGATCTGGGTGTTTTCGGCGACGAACTTCACGCGCTTAAATCGCTGAGCGCTCTGGCCGGTCAGGATGACTGGCAACGCTTGCTCAGTATGCTGATCAAGGTTGAGACGGAACTGTCCGCCTCTTCGTTTCCGCGCCTTCTTGTTGAAATGACGCTGGTGCGTGCCGCGAGTCTGCCGCCGGCCAAAGATATTGCCGGTCTGATTCGCAAGGTGGAAGCTCTCGAAGGGGGCTATTCTTCGGGGTCTGTTCCCCGGCCGCAACCACAGCAGGCTCCGCCGGTCTCCGCGATGATGCCGAAAGAGTCTCCCCCTGCTCCTGCACCGCCCTCTGCCACGGCACCGCAATCTGCGCCTTCGCCGGTGTCGGCACCGTCGGTGTCGGCTGCCGAGGAATCGCAACCGGCTGCACCTGTCGTTGCAGAGGCACCTGCGCCGGTGGCTGACCCGCCATCTGTTGCTGCACCGCAGGGAGGAGCCGCGCCGAGTGACTGGTCACAATTGGTGGCTCAGGTTCGGGGCAAGTCGCCTTCACTGGCGTCGTTGTTGGAGTACGGCAGTCTGATGAAGATGGCGCTACCGGAGTTGGTGATCGGCTACCCGCCGTCGTCCTTTCATCTGCAGCAGATGAATGACGCTGAATCCCGCGATCGATTGACGCAGTTGGTGCGTGAGTTGTACGGCCTGGAACTGGATCTGAAGATTCAGGCGCTGACCAATGACGCTTCCGGGCCGCCGTCTCTAGTGGAAACGAAAAAAAAAAAGGAGAGTGACCGCGAGCGACGCTTGCGTGAAGACGCTCTGACCCACCCGACGGTGAAAAAGGCAATTGAAATATTTTCCGGTGATATTGAGTCGGTGACCCCGATTGATAAAGGTTTTGTTTAACGTATAAAAGGAGAAAATAATGGCAAAAGGGTTAGGGAACATGATGAAGCAGGCCCAGCAGATGCAGCAGAAAATGGCGCGCATCCAGGAAGAGGTGGCCAAGCAGGAGATCGAAGCTAGTGCCGGTGGCGGTATGGTCACCGTGGTGGTGAACGGCAAGCAGGAGGTTTTGTCGATCAAGATCGATCCGAATGTTGTTGATCCTCAGGATGTCGATATGTTGCAGGATCTGATTCTGGTGGCGACCAATGAAGCGGTTCGCAAAAGCCAGGATATCATGCAGCAGGAGATGTCGAAGCTCACTGGTGGGATGAATATCCCCGGTCTGTTTTAACGTCGTTCCATATGTATTTAGAACATCAGCCACTGTCGCGCCTTTCGTCGATAGTGGCTTTTGTTTTTGTATTTTCAGCGAGTTAACGCCTTGTTTGTCGAAGGTATTTTCTTTGGCACACGATATGGTAAAATACGTTTTAAATTTTATTTTTGCTGAAAAAAGTACACTTTCCTTAAAAAATAGAACGCTATTTTAAATAGTTGGATTTTCTGAGGACTTCATGCTAGACTCAATTCCCTCATTGAACCGATTGATCGTGGAGCTGGGAAAGTTCCCCGGTATCGGACGTAAAACAGCAACCCGACTTGCTTTTCACGTGATGCAGCAGTCGGAGGAGCAGTCGCAGGCTCTGGTCGAAGCCATTCAGAATCTGAAACAGCGTGTTCGGTTTTGTTCGACCTGCTTTCATGTGACGGAGCAGGATCCCTGCGTGTTGTGCACCAGCACCAGTCGTGACGACAGCCTGCTGTGTGTGGTGGAGCAACCGCAGGATCTGATGGCCATAGAACGAGGCCACAGTTACCGCGGGCGCTACCATGTGCTGCATGGTGTGCTGTCACCGCTTGATGGTGTCGGCCCGGATGATTTGAAGATTGCCGAACTGGTCGAGCGAGTGCGCCAGGGAAACTTTAACGAGGTGATCGTCGCCACCAATTTCTCCATTGAGGGGGAAGCAACGGCTCTGTATTTGAGCCGGTTGTTGCAGCCGTTTGGGGTGCGGATCACACGGCTGGCTCATGGTATTCCCATGGGCAGCGATCTTGAGTATGTTGATGATGCGACTGTAGGGCGCGCGATTGAAGGTCGTCGTGATCTGTAAGACAGTCGATTGACTATGAAGTGAAGAAGGACATATCTGGTTTGACGGATCAGCGTTGATCGTCGAAGTTTTTGACACCATTAAAAGGAGGAACACATGTCGCGTAAGATGGTAAACATCGATGGCAATACCGCCGCGGCTCATGTCGCTCATGCGACCAATGAGGTCGTTGCGATTTATCCCATCACCCCGTCTTCGGTTATGGGCGAAATTTCCGACGCCAAAAGTGCGGCGGGCGAGAAGAACATTTGGGGAACCATCCCCAAAGTTGTTGAGATGCAGTCCGAAGGTGGTGCCGCCGGTGCTGTCCACGGTGCTCTGCAGGCTGGTGCGCTGACCACGACCTTTACCGCGTCGCAAGGTCTGCTGCTGATGATTCCCAACATGTACAAGATTGCCGGTGAGCTGACCTCAACGGTTTTTCATGTTTCAGCCCGTGCTATTTCGGCTCAGGCGCTGTCCATCTTCGGCGATCACTCCGATGTCATGTCCTGCCGCCCCTGCGGCTGGGGGATGCTGTGCTCCAACACCGTTCAGGAGGTCATGGACTTTGCTCTGTTGGCTCAGTCCACCACTCTGCGCACGCGCATCCCCTTCCTGCACTATTTTGACGGCTTTCGCACGTCCCACGAAGTTCAAAAGGTTGAAGAACTGACTCAGGATGATATGCGTGCCTTGATTGATGACGAGCTGGTGCGAGCCCATAAAGCGCGTTCCCTTTCTCCGGACCATCCGGTACTGCGTGGTACCGCTCAAAACCCTGACGTGTACTTCCAGGGTCGTGAGACGGTCACCAAGTTCTACGAGTCGATTCCCGACGTGCTGCAAGGCGAGATGGACAAGTTGGCCAAGCTGGTCGGTCGTCAGTACAAACTGGTTGATTACGTGGGTGCCCCTGATGCCGAGAAGGTGATCATTGTCATGGGTTCCGGTGCTGATACGGTTGAAGAACTGGTTGAGCATATGGCGTCTCAAGGCGAGAAGGTTGGTGTTCTTAAGGTGCGTCTGTTCCTGCCGTTCCCGACCAAGGCTTTTGCTGAAGCCATGCCGGCTTCCGTTAAGAAGATTGCTGTTCTTGATCGTACCAAGGAGCCCGGCTCCCTGGGTGAGCCTCTCTATCAGGCGGTACGTACTGCCATTGGCGAAGCCATGGAAGAGGGCATCTACAAAGGCGAAGGTTACCCGAAAGTTGTCGGCGGCCGTTTCGGCCTCGGTTCCTACGAGTTTACTCCGGGTATGGCCAAGTCCGTGTTTGACAACCTCGATGCGGCGAAGTCCAAGAACCATTTTGTCGTTGGTATTAAAGACGATGTGACCGGCAACAGCCTCGATTTCGATCCCAACTTCAAAGTGCCTTCCGACTGCTACGCCGCGATGTTCTACGGTCTCGGTTCCGACGGTACGGTTGGTGCCAACAAGAACTCCATCAAGATCATCGGTGAGACCACGGACAACAAGGTTCAGGCCTACTTTGTCTATGACTCCAAAAAAGCGGGCAGCATGACCACCAGTCACCTGCGTTTCGGTAAGAAGGCCATCAAGTCGCCTTACCTGATCGACAGTGCCGACTTTATTGCGTGCCATAACTTCTCTTTCCTTGAGAAGTACGACATCCTCAGCAATATCAACGAGGGCGGCACCTTCCTGCTCAACAGCCCCTACGGCAAAGATGAGATCTGGAATAACATTCCCAAGGAAGTTCAGCAGCAGATTGTTGACAAGAAGCTGAAGTTCTACGTCATTGACGGTGTGCACCTCGGTGAGGCCATTGGCCTCGGTCCCCGCATCAACGTCATCATGCAGACCGCATTCTTCAAAATTTCCGGCATTATTCCGCTGGAGACCGCTGTTGCTGAGATCAAGAACGCCATTGTCAAGTCCTACGGCAAAGCGGGTGAGAAAGTGGTTGCCATGAATCAGGAAGCGGTTGATCGCGCCCTGGAAGAGATCCATGAAGTGACTCCGGGTCCGGTTGGCAGCGAACTGCACATTCACGGCGCCATCGAAGGGGAAGCTCCTGAGTTCGTTAAGAACACCACCGCTGCCATCATTGAAGGCAAAGGTCAGGATCTGCCCATCTCGGCCATGCCTGCTGACGGCACCTTCCCGACGGGTACCGCTAAGTACGAGAAGCGTAACATCGCCGTTAATATCCCGGTTTGGGAACAGGATCTGTGTATTCAATGTGGTATCTGTTCCTTCGTCTGCCCCCATGCGTCGATCCGCATGAAGGCGTACGATCCGGCTGAACTTGATGGTGCTCCTGAGACCTTTAAGTCGGTTGATGCCAAAGGTAAAGAGATGGCCGGCATGAAGTTCACCCTGCAGGTGGCTCCTGAGGACTGCACCGGTTGTGGCGCCTGTGTTCACAACTGCCCGGCCAAGAGCAAGGAAGAGGAAGGCAAGAAAGCCATCAACATGACCTTCCAGGCGCCGCTGCGTGATGCAGAAGCGGTTAACTGGGAGTTCTTCCTCAACCTGCCCGATCCTGACGAGAAGCTGTTTAAGCGTCAGACCCTCAAGGGCAGCCAGTTCCTGCCGCCGACCTTTGAATTTTCCGGTGCCTGCGCCGGTTGTGGTGAGACGCCGTTCGTCAAGCTGCTGTCCCAGCTGTTTGGTGACCGTGCTCTGATCGCCAATGCTACCGGTTGCTCCTCCATCTATGGTGGTAACCTGCCGACTACCCCTTGGACCACCCGTAAGGACGGTCTGGGTCCGGCATGGAGTAACTCTCTGTTTGAGGACAATGCTGAGTTTGGTTACGGCATGCGCCTCTCCGTCGACAAATTCAAAGAGTACGCTCAGGAATTGTTGGCCAGCGCATCAGAGCAACTGTGTAAGGCCGGCAGCGAATATGCCGAGCTGATCAAAGAGATCCAGGGTGCCGACCAAAGCACGCAGGAAGGGATCGAAGCACAGCGTGCCCGTATCGCCACCTTGAAGGCCGGTCTGGAAAAATGCCCGGACAACAACTCCAAGCAACTGTTGTCGGTTGCTGACTACCTGGTTGAGAAATCGGTGTGGATCGTCGGTGGTGACGGCTGGGCGTATGACATCGGTTACGGCGGTCTGGATCATGTTCTCGCTTCCGGCGAAAACGTCAATGTCCTGGTCCTCGACACCGAGGTGTACTCCAACACCGGTGGTCAGGCGTCCAAGGCAACTCCGCTCGGCGCAGTGGCTCAATTTGCCGCCGGTGGTAAGCGCATGGGCAAAAAGGACCTCGGCATGATCAGCATGACCTACGGCAACATTTATGTGGCCAAAGTGTCCATGTCCAATCCGGCTCAGTGTGTTAAAGCCTTCCTTGAGGCCGAAGCCTATGATGGTCCGTCCATTATCCTGGCCTACAGCCACTGCATCGCCCATGGTATCAATATGACCACTGCGGTTGATGAGTGTAAAAAGGCGGTTAACTCCGGTCACTGGCCGTTGTTCCGCTACGATCCCCGCCTGTCCGAGCAAGGCAAGAACCCGCTGCAGCTCGACAGCAAGGATCCGAGCATCAGTTTCGAGGATTACGCCTATGGTGAGAACCGTTTCCGCGTTCTCAAGAAAGCCCAGCCTGAAGTGGCTGAGCGTCTGATGACTCAGGCCACCAAGGAAACGTCTGCCCGTTTCGATCTGTACAAGAAACTGGCGGATATGGATCCGGATTGCGGTAAGTAATCCTGTCCTGATCGGTAACACCAAAAAGCTCCCGGAGAACTCTTCGGGAGCTTTTTTTTATGGCGAAAAGGGCTACGCGATCCGGTTAATGTTTTGTTCAGCCCGCCTTAATGATGTTGCGTGGATGACAGGCGAAATGCTATAACGATTGTCTGGGCTTTGAAACCTCTGGCATAAGCCGACAAACCATGACCTTTGGGGAGACTGCGCATGTTTGGCTCTCAGGCTACCTTTGTTCTTTACGATGACGAAGTCGTCAAAGTAAAAGAAATACTCGATAATCTTCTAAAAGCGTCCAACGCAAAATCAATCTATCTGGTGGATAAAAACGGCCAGATGATAGCGACGTCCGGAGATGTTAGCGGCATGGACACTACCAGTCTGGCTTCGCTGACTGCAGGCAATATCGCCGCCACCGGAGGCTTGGCCAAACTGGTTGGAGAAAAAGAGTTTGCCATACAGTTTCACGAAGGGGAGAAGGACAATATTCATATCTCCATCGTTGGCGGGCGTGTCATCCTGGTGATTATCTTTGATGAGCGCAGTTCCCTGGGGTTGGTACGGCTTCGGGTTAAAAAGGCCAGCATGGCCCTTGAGGCATTGTTTGATGAGATCAGCTCAAAAAGCAGTGACCAGGCGAGTGGTCGGGAGCGAAGCAATCCGTTCGCAGAGATTACCGACGATGATATCGACAATCTGTTCAGCTAAGGATATTTATCATGTCTTTTATCAACTACGCCTCGCGTGAGATTAACTGCAAAATTGTTTATTACGGCCCCGGTTTATGTGGCAAAACCACCAATTTGCAGCACGTCTACCAAAAAACGGCGCCGGATTCCAAAGGCAAGATGATCTCCCTGGCCACGGAATCGGAGCGGACGCTGTTTTTTGACTTCCTGCCCCTGGCTCTGGGCGAGGTGCGTGGCTTCAAAACCCGCTTTCATCTTTATACTGTTCCTGGTCAGGTGTTTTATGATGCCTCGCGTAAATTGATCCTCAAGGGGGTCGATGGCGTGGTGTTTGTTGCCGACTCGCAGGAAGAGCGGATGGACGCCAATATCGAGAGTCTTGAGAACTTGCGCGATAATCTTGAAGAGCAGGGCTATGATCTCGATAAACTGCCGTATGTGGTGCAATACAACAAGCAGGATCTCGCCAATTTAAGCCCGATTGAAGAACTGCAGCGGTTTGTCAATCCGACCAAAGTTCCTGAATTCAAGGCCTGCGCCATGAGTGGGGTTGGGGTGTTCGAAACCCTTAAAGCCATTGCCAAACTTGTTCTTCTTGATCTGAAAAAAGGTGGGCGATAAAAACGTTAAAAAACTGTTGACAAGGTGAGGGGGGAAACAGTATATTCCCCGTCGTCGTAAAGACTGATCCCCGATAGCTCAGTTGGTAGAGCAGGTGACTGTTAATCACCCTGTCGCAAGTTCGAGTCTTGCTCGGGGAGCCAAAAAATCCAAGAGGCTGTGAATTCATTTTCACAGCCTCTTTTTTTATTTGTGCTGTACAGTCGTCTAAATGTGGTTATAGTTAGCGTTTATTTGCTTGAAGTTTCTGTTTTAATTGACGATAACTGTATTATGAGAAAATATTTCCCCTTCCGGATTGACGAAACCTGGTATGCCCTGCCGCTTGAGCTGGTGGAGACGGTGGTGCGTTCTGTGGCGTTGATTGCGTTGCCTGAAGCCGCCAGCGGTCTGCTGGGTTTGATCGATTATAAAGGGACCGCTTATCCGGTTGTAGATGTGCGGTTTCGCCTCCACAGGCTATCCCAACCTGTTGGTGTGGATCAGAGAATTATTTTAGCCCATCGTGATGAGCAGGTTGTGGCATTTTTAGCGGATGAAGTGGAGTCAGTGATCGAGGTATCCGACGCCCAACTGAAGCAGTCCGCTGAAATTTTTCCGGACATGGACAGCTATGTGACGGCGATTCTCTGGCATGATGAAAAAAAACTACAGTTATGCGATGCCGAAACCTTTTTGTACTTTGACCACGAATTGATTAAGCGACATAAGGGCGAGAGTGTCTCGTCGAAGCCGATAACAGACCAGTAATTGGACAAATGGATGGATGGTGCACAAGTGGTTTCACCGGAAACCTGTTATGAACTCAGTGCGTTTGTGCATAAACGGTTCGGCATGTTCTTTCCTCCGGAACGCCATAACGACCTGTTGCGTGCTGTGAGTCGTGCTTGTGATGAATCGGGTTTTAGTGATCCGCAAGCCTATGTTGACTGGGTGTTAGCGGCACTGCACAGTGACAAAGAGCTGGAACCGCTGGTGACCAGCCTGACGATTGGTGAAACCTATTTTTTCCGTGATCCGGGATTGTTTGCGGCGTTGCGCGAAGTGGTCGTTCCCCAGCGGGTTCGTCAGGCCAGAGAAGCCAAGACATTACGGGTGTGGAGTGCGGGATGCAGCACCGGTGAAGAACCCTATTCCATCGCCATGTTGCTCGACCATTACGGGCTGATCAACAGTGACTGGTCAGTTGACCTGCTGGCCACGGATGTCAATGTCAAGTCACTGCGCCACGCTCGTAAAGGCATCTATTCGCGCTGGTCGTTTCGTGGGCTGTCTGAACCGATGCAGCAGCGTTATTTTGACGCTGTTGATGACCATCACTGGCAGCTCAAGGAGGTTATCCGTCAGCGGGTGGATTTCAGCTACCTGAATCTGGCGGCACCCCCGTTTCGTATCAGTGACGATGCACGGTGCCGCTGTGATATTATCCTGTGTCGCAACGTTTTGATGTATTTTTCGCGTGAACTGCGCGAGCAGATTCTTGCCGAGTTGACCCGTATGCTCGATGACGGCGGCTGGCTGGTGGTGAGTCCGAGTGAGGCGGGGCTGGTTGCGGTCGATGGTTTGCATTCGGTGCATATCAATGGCATGGTGTTACACCGAAAAGGGATTGGAGAGGTGACGCGGCCTGTTTCTCGTCCGGTGCTGCCGAAGCGGGTTACACCCCGTGAAAAATCACCGCCTAAGGTATCTGTGCCCCCAGTCAAAGCCGCTAAGGCAGCGGTGAAACCAGCGCGTACTGCCGCGCCGCCTGATGAGCCGTTGGTGAGCGTGGAGCTTTGCGCGGATCTGGTTGAACAAGGGGCGTATGCTCAGGCGATGACGCAGTTAGAGAACTTGTTAGCTCAATGCCAACCGGACCGGCGTGAGCAGGCGCGAATCAATCTGCTGCTGGCCAAGTGCCATGCCAATATCGGTCATACCGATCTGGCGCAGGAAAATCTTGAACAGGCGTTGCGCCTTGATCAGATGAATCCGGTCGCACATTATCTCAGCGGTGTGATTGCCCTCGAAGAGCACGATGTCGACCAGGCCAGACACAGTCTTGAACGAGCGCTCTATCTCGATGAGGACTATATTATGGCCCAATTGACCATGGGGATGCTTCAGGGCCAGTGTGGTGATGTGGTGCAGCAAAAAAAATCGTTTGCCCGCATCCACCTGCTTCTTGACCGGTTGGCCGACGATGAGGTGATTCCCGATTCCGGTGGTATGACAGTGTCGCATCTGCGCTTGTCGCTAAAGAATTGACCCTGAGTGGAAGAAGCAATGGCTGATTCGCGAGAACAACGGATTTTAAAACAACGCGCCGAGCAATTGGCGCGCCCGGACGATACTATTGAGGTCGGACGTCTGTTGCCGGTGGTCGAGTTTCGTCTTGCTCAGGAAGTGTATGCCTTTGAACTGGTGCAGGTTAAAAAGGTAGTGCCGGTGTCGGCTCTGGTTGCGTTGCCCGGTGCTCCGTCCTTTATCGCCGGGATCACCCATTTTTCCGGTCAGATTCTGTCTGTGGTTGATCTGCGCAGTTTTTTTGAACTACCGATGCCAAAAAATGACAGTCGCCAGAAGTTGATTATCTTGCGGAACCGTGACATGAAGATGGCGGTTTTGGCTGAAGAGGTTCTCGGTGTCCGCGAACTGGAGGAACAGCGCCTGCAAACAAATTTGCCGACATTGACCGGAGTGCGCGAGCGTTACCTCAAGGGAGTGTCACCGGATCAAACCATTGTTCTTGATGTGGCGAAGATCCTGTCTGATGAGCGATTGATTGTCGATCAGGCCTGAAATAAATAAACCCGCCCGGCGCGCTGATGACAACGCATCTGGGCGGAGTGTGACTTGTTGAATCTGGTGGAGGGATTCATGAATTTTTTGCGTACGAGCCTGAAAAAACGTTTGGTGCTTCAGTTCCTTCTTGTGGCACTGATTCCCATCGGCATTGTGGAGTTTCTCAGCTTTACCGCAACGCGCGATGCGCTTGATGAAGCCGCGTTGGAGAAGGTGCAGATGGTCAATGAGGTCAACCGGGAGCGGTTGCTGGAGTACTTTGACGATCTGTTTACCGATCTGGAGGTGCTGGCGCGGTCGCAAGATGTTGATACGGCGCTGGACCGGCTCGGAAGTTATCACCAACGTACCGGTCAGAAGGGCAACGCCCCGTTCGACGTGACCTCCTCATCGTACCGGGACATATCTAAGGGCATCGATCCTTTCCTGCGTGATTTTCTGATCAATTATGAGTATCACGATCTGCTGTTGATTTGTGGCACGCATGGCCATGTGATGTACAGCGTCGAACAGGAGAGCGATTTTGGAGCCAACCTCAGCAACGGCTCGTTAAGCAGCAGTGCCTTGGCAGATGTCTGGAACCAGGTGATGAACGGTCGTAAACAGGTGGTGCTCGATTTTGTTGATTACGAGCCGAGCGGCATGCCCATCGCTTTTGCCGCAGTGCCAGTTCTCGATGCGCAGGGCGAGCCCAGAGCCGTGATTGCCGTCAAGATAAGCATTGATGCCATCAACGAGATTGTTGAGAACCATGGCCAGTTTGGCGACACCGGAGAGAGCTATGTCGTCGGCAGCGATACCATGCTCCGTTCTGAGCTGCGCTTTGCTCCCGGTCAGGTGCTGAAGCAGCAGGTGGCAACACCTGCTATTAAGCAGGCCATTAACGATCAGGCCAGCCTCGGGTTTGAAACTAATTATGCTGGCAAGAAAGTGCTGGGTGCCTATGACGATGTCGGCTTTAACGAGCGCGGCTATGGTTTTGAATGGGTGGTGGTCAGCGAGATTGAAGAGGATGAAGCCCTGGCTCCGGTCTCTGCGCTGCGGTTGCATATTTTGTTGGTGAGTTTCCCGGTTGCCCTGCTGGCCTGCTGGTTCGGTTGGTGGGCTGCCGGCAAGATTGTTGCGCCGGTGCGCCGCATGCTGGTCAATTTTGAGCATCTGGCCGAAGGTGATCTGGAACAGGCCGATGCCCATGTCACCTGTCACGATGAATTGGGGCGGATGCAGAAAGCCTTTGCTCGCATGTTACGCAGCTTCCGGCAGCGCAATGAACAGATCACCCGGATTGCCGCCGGTGACCTTGATGTTGAAGTGGAGATCGCCTCTGAGCGTGACAAGGCCGGTCTGGCCATGCAGGAGATGGTTGACAGCCTTAAAGCGATTACCGTGTCGGCACGGCATATCTCGGAAGGTGATTTAAGTGTCGAGATCGTTGAGCGCAGTGAACGCGATGAGCTGGGTCTGGCGTTGAAGATGATGATTACCAATCTGCGGGACATCATCGGCGAGCTGGTTTCCGGCACCACGACGTTGGCGGCATCTGTCAGCCAGCTCTCCACCACCTCGTCACTGCTTGCTGCCAGTGCGGCAGAAACGTCCAGTTCCATGGCTGAAGTCACGGCCACGGTGGATGAAGTGCGTCAGACCTCGCAGGTGTCCAGTGATCGTGCTCAGGATGTGGCCACTACGTCGGAAGAGGCCAGCCGTCATTCGGAACAGGGAAGTGAAGCGACACAGAAGACCGCCACCGGCATGAGCGTGATCAAGGAGGAGATGGATTATATCGCCGAGAGCATTGTTTCACTCAGTGAACAGAGTCAGAATGTCGGTGAAATTGTCGATACCGTGACCGATCTGGCGGATCAGTCGAACTTGCTGTCGGTGAATGCGTCCATTGAAGCGGCCAAGGCTGGCGAGCACGGCAAAGGCTTTACCGTCGTGGCTCAAGAGGTGAAGTCTCTTGCGGCTCAGTCCAAACAGTCGACGGAACAGATCAAGCGCATTCTCAGTGATATCCAAAAAGCCACCGGCTCAGCGGTGATGGCCACCGAACGCGGCACTAAAGCGGTGCAGGCCGGAGTTGATCTGATGGCGCAGACGGAAGAAACCTTCCAGGTGATGACCGGAAATATCAATACCTCGGCTGAATTTGCCATGCAGATCGCCTCATCCAGCCAGCAGCAATTGGCCGGTGTGGAACAGGTGGCGCAGGCGATGTTGACCATTAAGGATGCCGGGCAACAGAATATGGACAGTGCCCGACAGCTCGAAGATGCCACTCAGCGCCTGGAGACCCTGGCCAACAACCTCAAGCAGCTTTCCGAGCGGTTTACCCTGTAGTGGGATTGAACGATGGATGAGCAGCAACTGCTGATAATGCTCCGCGAGGCCTTCAAGGAGGAGGCCCTTGAGCGGCTGACCAGCCTGTCGTCCTGCCTGGTGCAACTGGAGCGGGTGGAGGATGGGATGGCTGACAGCGAACCTCTTGAGGTGGCTTTTCGTGAAGCGCACAGTCTCAAGGGCGCGGCGCGGTCTGTGTCGCTGAGCGATATCGAGTCGTTGTGCCAGACCCTCGAAAGCGTGTTGTCGCAGGTTAAAAAAGGTCAGTGTGCCCTGCAGACGGATGATTTTGATCTGTTGCACAATTGTGTGCGGGTGATGGAGGCGTTTCTCGACCATTTTTCCACCACCCAGGAAGCTGATTACCGAAAACAGGTGGCTCCGCTCATCAGCCAGTTGCAGCAGTTATGTGAACCCTGCAGGAAAGCGGATAAAGCGGTTGTCTCTCAGCCCGAGGATCAGGCGCTGTCTGGCGTTGAAGCTAGTGCTGTTGAGACTTCCGATCCGCCAGAGACAGATAATGCTGCTGGGCCCGAAGTTCTCCCTGCAGCCCCTGCCGAATCAACCGATCGAACGGCCCCATCCACGACAATCAAAGAGGGGACGTTACGGGTCGCCACCCATCACCTTGACAGTGTGATGCAAAAGGCGGAAAGCCTGATTACCCTGAAGTTGACCGTGTCCGAACGCCATCATGAAAGTTTGGGGATGGCCCAGGTATTTGAGCTCTGGCACAAAGATTGGAATCAGATGGCGCCCCAGTTGCGTCGTTTGCAGAACCGTTCCGAGGATCTGCACTGCGAAGATGCGCAACGGGCCATGGAGGGCTTGCTCGGCTATCTTGAGCGGACCCACAACGCTCTGCAGAACCTCGAAAGCCAGGTTGCCCGCCAGCAACAACGCTTGCTCCAGGATAAAGCCACCACCGCCACCTTGATTGATGAACTGTTGGAAGAGGTCAAGGAGATCATCATGGTGCCGTTTGCCAATTTGTCGGCCAGCTTTCCCCGGACTGTGCGTGAGCTGGCGAGGATTCAGGGCAAAGAGGTTGATCTGCTGGTGGAGGGCGATGATACTGAAATTGACAAGCGGATACTCGAAATGCTCTCATCGCCGTTGACACATTTGATCCGTAACGCGATTGATCACGGTATTGAGCTGCCCCAGACCCGTTTGGCTGCCGGTAAGCCGGCCAAGGCGCGGTTGCAGATCTCTCTGACACGGACTCAGGGTGGCCGCGTCGAAGTGCGAATCTGCGATGATGGTGCTGGGATCGATCTTGACCGGGTGCGCGCTCAGGCCGTTGACAGGCAGTTGCTCACTGCGCAGGCTGCTGCCGAATTGAGTGATGAGGAGGCGGCATGGCTGATATTCAACTCCGGGCTGTCGACCAGTTCCATGATCACCGAGATCTCCGGGCGCGGTTTGGGGATGGCGATTGTTAAGGAGAAGGTCGAGGATCTTGGTGGCCACCTGCATGTTGAGACGAGCCAAGGTCAGGGGACCTGCTTTAAGTTGCATATCCCGGTGAGTCTGGCAGTGTTCAAGGGCATCCTTATTCAGGCCCGCGGCGTTGAACTGATTGTGCCGACCGTTATGGTGGAGCGGGTGCTTAAGGTCTCCCGCCAGTCCATCCGCACAGTGGAAAACCGTGAAGTGGTCTGTGTTGATGGTGAAAACGTGTCTCTGGTCAATCTCGGAGGGCTGTTGGCGATCACTGATCGCCCCATCACTCAGACGGATCAGATCCATGTGGTTGTGGTGCATGACAGTGAGCAACGGATCGGTTTTGTCGTTGATGAGGTTGATGGTGAATATGAACTGCTGGTCAAGGGACTCGGTGAACAGTTGCGCCATGTCCGTTTTTTCTCCGGTGCATCCGTGTTGGGAGATGGTCGGGTGGTGCCGGTTCTTGATGCTCGCGACTTGCTGTCCGCGCCCATGGAGAGTGCCGGGCGAATTCGCAATGACAATAGCGATCAACAGACACCACGGCGGATTCTTGCGGTTGACGATTCCATTACGTCACGCATGTTGATCAAAAATATTCTCGAAGCTGCCGGTTATCTGGTGACCACTGCTATTGACGGTGAAGATGCCTTTACCAAGCTGACGGCTGGGGCGTTTGATCTGGTGGTCAGTGATGTGGAGATGCCGCAGCTTGACGGATTCGGCCTCACCACACGGATCAGGGCGACAGAGAGTGTGCAGGAGATTCCGGTGGTGCTGGTCACTAGCCTTGAGTCGGCGGAAGACAAAGAAAAAGGGATTGTCGCCGGAGCCAATGCCTATATTGTTAAACGAAGCTTTGATCAGAGTAATCTGCTTGATACAATACAGCGGTTGATTTAGCAGGATGTCGAACTGACAACGGGGAACACATGCAGCAGCAGTTCAAAGTGTTATTGGTTGAGGACAGCCGTACTCAGGCGTTACGATTTCAGTTTATGCTGGAAGCGCACGGCTTTGATGCGGTGGTGGTCAGTAATGGCCGTGAAGCCCTTGATCGCCTCAAACAGGAATATTTTCCGATCATTATCACCGACTGGGTGATGCCGGAGATGGATGGTGTGGAGCTGTGTCAGGCCATCCGCAGCCGAAAGTTCGATGGCTATGTGTTTATCTTCCTCGTCACCTCCAAGGACGATCCCGATGATATTGTCGCCGGTCTGCAGGCCGGTGCCGACGATTACCTGACCAAACCGGTCTCTGAGCTGGAATTGATGGCACGCCTCAATACGGCCAAGCGGGTGATCGATCTTGAACGTTCCCTGAAAAAGCGCAATGAAGAGGTGCTCCATCTGTCGGTGACCGATGCTCTGACAGAAGTGCACAATCGCAGTTATTTCAATACCCAGTGTCCGTCGTTTATCGCCCGTGCCGTGCGCTCACGCCAGCCGGTTTCCTGTATGATCTGCGATGTCGATCATTTTAAAAAGGTCAATGATACCTTCGGCCATCTGGCCGGTGATCGGGTGTTGCAGGATTTTGCCGTCTGTTTGAAGCAACAGGTGCGTCAGGGCTTCGATTTGCTGGTGCGTTACGGTGGTGAAGAGTTCGTCGTTATTTTATCCGATACTGACAGCGACAAGGCTCTGGCCGTTGCCGAGCGGATGCGCCAGTCCATTGAACAGTTATCCATCCCTTGGGAGGATCAGACCATCGCTCTCACCGCCAGTTTTGGTGTTGTCAGCTATCTGCCTGAGTCCATGGAGCATCTGCTCAGTGTTGAACAGTTGATGGCGGCGGCGGATGAAGCGCTTTATGCGGCCAAGGAAGCTGGACGCAACTGTGTTCGGCGGGTGACGTTATGATCCGGGTGTTGATTGCCGAAGACTCTGCCTCTTCTCGCGCTTATCTCAAGTTTATTGTCGATTCCGCTGAGGATATGGAAGTGGTGGCCGTCGCTGAAAACGGTGAGCAGGCCGCGGAACTGACCAGCCGTCTGCGTCCCGATGTCGTGGCCATGGATATCCATATGCCGGTTCTTGATGGTTGCAGCGCCACGCGCCAGATCATGGCCAGTTGTCCGACGCCGGTGGTTATTGTCAGCAGTCTGGTCAATGGCAGCGCGTCTCAGGAGACTTTTCGGATTCTCGAAGCTGGTGCCGTGGCTGCGGTGCCTAAACCGAGTGGCCCCAAAAGCAAAGCGGCGGTAGAAGATCGCGATAAACTGTTGCGTACCCTGCGTCAGGTGGCCGGTCTGGATGTTTGCGCTCCCCCGCAACCTTCCGCAACACAAACTGTAGAGTCCTCTGACAAAAAAGCCACCTGCCGTTACAAGCTGGTGGTGGTCGGTGCTTCCACCGGTGGCCCGGTGGCTCTGCAGAATATGCTGCGTCAGATACCGGCCAGTTTCCCGTTGCCGATCCTGGTGGTTCAGCATATTTCTCCCGGTTTTGTTCCGGGGATGGTACAGTGGCTGCAAAACGGCTGTGCCCTCTCTTTATGTGTGGCTGAGAACGGTCAGAGCATCAAACCGGGTGTCGTGTATTTTGCCCCGGATGATGTGCATATGGGCGTAACATCTGCAGGACGGATTGTCCTTAAAGAGGGGCCGATGATGCACAGTGTGCGTCCGGCGGTTTCCTATCTGTTCCAGTCTGCAGCCCGTGCTTACGGTGGAGATGTGGTTGGGGTTCTGATGACCGGGATGGGGCGTGATGGGGCGGCGGAATTGTTGACGTTGCAGCAACAGGGCGCTGTAACACTGCTTCAGGATAAAGAGAGTTGTGTGGTATACGGCATGCCTGGAGAAGCGGAACAGCTCGGCGCCGGGAACTATAAACTTTGTCCGGAGCGGATTGGCCAGCAGTTGATTCACCTGTGTTGTCGTTAGCCGCGAGCGCGAGATTCTTTTTGATGTTAAAGGTAGGGTTATGAGTTTATTGCAGGCCAGAAATGTCGATATCCTGGTCGTTGAAGACAGTTATACCCAGGCATTGAAACTGGAGCAACTGTTTGAAGAAGAGGGCCTGAGTGTTGCCTGTGCCGATGGCGCTTCGCGGGCTCTGTTGTGGCTGGAGAACTATCGTCCGGCGCTGATTATCAGTGATGTGGTGATGCCTGATATGGATGGCTTTGAGCTGTGCCGCCAGATCAAGGGGCATGTGGAAACCCGTCATGTGCCGGTGGTGTTGTTGACGCGACTTTCCGAACCTGAAGATATCGTTCGTGGGTTGGAATGCGGTGCCGATCACTTTGTCACCAAGCCGTTTGACTGCAGCCTGCTGGTTTCTCAGGTGCACAATATTCTGTTGAATCAGAAGATTCGCAGCCAGCAACGTAACGATGACGGGGTGGAGATCTATTTTGCCGGCAAGAAACATGTGATCAACTCGGAGCGATCACAGATTCTCGACTTGCTGCTGTCCACCTACGAAGGGGCGTTGCAGCAAAAGCGTGAGCTGGAGCGGATGAACGAGCAGCTTAACGAAGCGCTCGACACCATCAAAAAACGCAATGCCGAGATTGCCGAGCTGGCGGTGCGCGATTCCTTGACCGGCAGTTTCAACCGTGGCTACTTCAACGAGACGTTCCCCGGTGCGATACGCCGCGCGCAACGCTATCAGCAGAGTTTGTCGTTGATCATGTGTGATATCGATCATTTCAAGTTGATCAACGACCATTACGGTCACCAAACCGGCGACCGGGTGATCAAGAGTGTCGCACAGGGGTTGGCCCAATCCCTGCGTCAGGGGGTTGACTGGCTGGCCCGCTATGGCGGTGAAGAGTTTGTGATTGTTCTTCCGGAAACCAATCTGGAGGGGGCGTTGGTGGTGGCTGAACGGATGCGGCGTAGTATTGCCGATCAGGAGATTGCCTGTGATCCTCAGAGCATCCGATTGACGGCCAGCTTTGGCGTGGCCGGATGTGATCCGGAACACGCCAGTATGCTGACGGGCAATGGCATGATTGCCGCGGCAGATCGTTGTCTGTATCAGGCCAAGAAAGAAGGGCGCAACTGCTGCTGCTCAAAAAATCTCAAGTAGCAACAGTCGCTTGGCGGCAAATCGATGCCACTGAACATATCCGCTGTTATTGCAGTACGTCCGGTCGGCCCAGGATCTCGTCGAGGGGGTTGTTTTCGACGACTTTTTTCGGCGTGATCTCCTCAACGTGAATCTCAAAGGTCAACTCTTTGCCAGCCAACGGGTGATTGGCGTCCAGAGTTATTTCCTCTTCCGTGGCTGCGGCCACCATCACATAAAACAGAGAACCGTCTTTATTGGTCACCTCGATCTGACTTCCCACTTTGTAGTGGATGTTGTCCGGCAGGCTGCTGCGATCGAGTGTTTCGATCAGAGATTTCTTGGTCGGGCCATAAGCTTTTTCTGCCGGGATGATGACGGTTTTGGTTTCGCCGCGCACCATGCCGACGACCGCATCGTCGAAGCCTTCAATGACCTCCTGCTTGCCGATAATGAATGACAACGGATCCTTGTCCGTCGAGGTGTCAAAAACGGTTCCGTCACTCAGGGTGCCGGTATAATGAACTTTGATGGTATCGCCTTTTTTTGCCACAAACATGAATTAAATCCTTTCGTAAAATGACGTGTTTCTGAGACTATGAGGATTTGCCGGGCATGTCAATGGCCGGAGTGTCTTTTTGTATACAATTCAATGATGGAGGAGCGCATGACTGTACAACAGCTTCACGAGAAAATTGAGCAACAACGTCAACCGGAACATGATTTTATCGCCTGGACAGAGCCTGGTCACAGTTCAGACCAGGTGGAACTGCTCGACTACTTTCTCTGCCATCGCCTTGAGAAGATTGATAAAATTGAGACCTTCACCCTGATGACACTTGAGGATCTCTGGCAGAGATTGCAATCATTGCAAGGCGATAAACTCAGCCGTCATTGGCGCAAAAAAGTTGAAGTGATGGACTGGCAGGTGACCGAGGCGAATGGCCGCGAGCGCGTGCGCAGCTGTAGTTATCGCCCTGAAGGGGTGCTGGCTGTTTATGAGGAAATTCTTGCCCGGCAAACGCCTTAACGCGTCAATCCCGGACTTGAGTTTTTTGACCCATTGGTGATACAGTCCTCGGCGAATCCAATAATGCCCATAATACTATCCGATTTGTGGAGGGCCGACCGAGGATCACTCGGCCGACACCAGTGTTTTACGTTATGAGTTTTGACCATTCTTTATGGCAGCGGTTTGAGCACCGCTCCTGCCCGATTTATCTTCGCGACGATCAACCGGCCTGGTTTGTTCCTAATCGGGCTGGTGATGCCTTGCTTCAGCAGTTACGGACGGGGAGTCTTGATGTCGACACGCCCCGCGTCCAGCGTTTTCTCAATCGCCTGCCGGATGCCGTGGTCAGCCCCTATCCGGGACGTGGCGCCTTGCTCGCAGCCGATCATCTTCGCGAATTGTGGTTGCATATCACAAACCGTTGTAACTTGAGCTGTCGCCATTGTCTGTTTACTTCCGGACCCAACAGCCAGGACGAACTGGCAACAGGCGAGATTATCCGCCGGGTGGATGAGGCGTCCGAGCTGGGCTGCCGGGTGTTTGCCCTGACCGGTGGTGAACCATTTGTTCATCCCGACTTTGCCGACATTGTCCGGCACATCCTCAACACGCCCAGCCACCATGTGGCGGTGCTCACCAACGGCATGACCCTGAGCCACCAGCTCAATGGTATTGACTGGGATCTCAGTCGTTTTCATTTGCAGATCAGTGTCGATGGGTTGCCCGAGCGACACGATCATCTACGTGGTGATGGTATGTTTTCCCGTCTCCAACAACAACTCGAGTGGTTGCGTGACAATCAGTTCCCATTTACGTTGTCGATGTGTGTAGAACAGGACAATGTTGCCGATATGGCGGACGTGGTCGATCTGGCGGCGGATTGTGGCGCAGGTAATGTTCACTTCATGTGGTACTTCGTGCGTGGTCGCGCTGCATCGGCGCAGGTGCCGTCCGTTGAGACCATTCATCATTATCTCAATCAGGCCGCAGCGCGGGCACACCAGCGCGGTATAAGCATCGACAACCTTGATGCCCTGAAAACCCAGATCTTTGCCCCCTCTGGAACCATTCATGACGGCAGTGGCAGTGGCTGGGAATCTGCGGCCATCGGGCCGGACGGCCAGCTCTATCCCTCTGCGGCCCTGGTTGGTGTTGACGCTCTCAAAACCCCCCTGAGCGGTTCTCTGCAACAGGCTTGGAAGAACAGCAGTGTGCTCGATGCGATTCGCCACAGCAGCTGTCGTGACTGGGCTTCGCCGTGGCGTTATCTGCTTGGTGGCGGCGATATTGACCACAGTTACATTCACGCTGAGACCTTTGTTGGCGATGATCCCTATCTGCCGCTCTATGAGCAGATGGCCCTCGACCTGATTGTCGAGGCCACAGGTCGGCTCCCCGAGCGCGACGAGCCGGGGCTGCGTCTCAAAATGGGCGATATGCTGGAGAGCTGTGGTGCCCATGGCAAGGTGGCATTGCTCCATTCCAACTGCCTGCTGTCGCTCACCCATGAAGACAGTCGCAGTGTGGTCAAAGATTTCTACAGCGAAGCCGTTGGCGATAAAAACGAAGATATTCTCAATCCGGTGTGCTACGAACCGGCCATGATCGATCATATCCCGCCCGCCTATCGCTTCCGCGGTTACGGTTGCGGTAGCCCGGTGCTCGATGCCGAGATTCAGGGCGGGGAGACCATCCTTGACTTGGGCTGCGGCAGTGGCGTGGAGTGTTTTCTTGCCGCACGTCTTACCGGTCACAAAGGGCGGGTAATTGGCGTTGACATGCTTGATCCCATGCTCGACCTGGCCCGCAAGGGTGCGGTGGGTGTAGCTGAAAACCTCGGCTATAACAATCTCGACTTTCGCAAAGGGTACCTCGAACAACTGCCGGTGGCATCAGACAGTATTGACCTGATTCTATCCAACTGCGTTCTCAACCTTTCAGCGGATAAACGCCTGCTGTTCAACGAAATTTTCCGTGTGTTAAAGCCGGGAGGTCGTCTGGTGGTGGCCGATGTGGTGTGTGAAAAAGAACCCGATGCCGCTATTCGCAACGATGAAGTGTTGCGCGGCGAATGCATTGCCGGTGCCCTGACCCAGAAAGATCTGGTTGGCCTGCTCAATGAGAGTGGCTTTGAAGGGGTGATGTGTAACAAACGGGTGCCCTACCGCCGCGTCCAGGACCATTCGTTCTTCTCGCTGACTTTCAGTGCCCGCAAGCCCGAACAGGATCAGGCGTTGGTGCGGGTGATGTACCCCGGCCCGTTCCCCAGTATCCGGCTGCCCGATGGGCGGATTCTGGTGCCGGGACAGATCGATGAGATTCCTGTTCCCCTGGCCCGTAGTGCCGGAGCTCAACTTTATCAGCTTGATGATGATGGTCATGTGACCAACATAACTTTTACCATGAGCTGCAATTGCGCCATCACTCCTGAAATTCCCGACGATGCCGTGGATGATGTGCCGGTGTCACGTCAGCAAAGCGGCTGCATGGTCTGTGGTGCGCCGCTCAACTATGAAGTGGTGTTCACGCGTTATCAATGCAGTTATTGCGGACGCCATTTTGACGCCTCGGCGTGTTGCGAGCAGGGTCATTATGTGTGTGATGCCTGTCACAGTGAAGATGCGTTGGCCGTCATCGAAACCATGTGCCGTCACAGCCGGGAAACCGATATGTTCAAACTGTTTCATCAGTTGCGTCAGCACCCGGCGGTTCCGCTCCATGGTCCGGAATACCATGCTCTGGTGCCGGCGGTGATCCTGACCTGTTACCGCAATATTGGTGGCAAGATGGGAGAATCGCTGCTGGAGGCGGGTTTGAGTCGTGGAGCGCAGGTGATCGGCGGCAGTTGCGCGTACAACGGTGCATGCGGTGCCGCTGTTGGTGTGGGGATCGCCTTTAGTCTGATTCTCGAAGCCAATCCGCTCAAGGGCGACCAACGACAGGTGGTGCAAAACGTGGTGCAACAGGTGCTGGCGGATCTTGCGGAATTCAAAGCGGCGCGCTGCTGCAACCGTGACTGCGTGGTGTCGTTGCAAAAAGCCGCTGAATTGTCTCAGCAGTATCTGCCTTTACCCCTCGTTGCCGCAGAATGGCTGCCTTGTGATCAACATGTGCGCAATCAGGAGTGTCTCGGTGCGGAATGTCCGTTGTTCTGATCGGATAAAAAGTGATTTAATCGAGCGGTATTGACCGCTGCGTCTTGCAAAAAGAGCCGGGTATTTTAAGATTGATTACTGGAATAAACTCATACCATGGAGGTTGTTGATGCGTTTGTTGACTCGGTCCGATTTTGACGGGATCGCCTGTGCCGCTCTGCTCAAAGAGCTTGGGGTGATCGATCATATGGAGTACGCCCACCCCAAAGACCTGCAGGATGGCAAAATTGCAGTGACCAAGGATGATGTTTTAGCCAATGTGCCCTATGTTCCCGGTTGCGGGCTGTGGTTTGATCACCATTCCAGTGAGCGGGAACGGTTGGCCCTTGAGGGGCAATACGAAGGGCGCAGTGAGCAGGCCCCCAGTGCTGCCCGGGTGATTTACGATTATTATCAGGATGCCCGGTTAAACAAATTTGACGAGATGCTCGAATATGTCGATCGTGTCGATTCCGCCGATCTGACCGAAGAAGAGATCCTCAACCCGACAGGTTGGGTGCTGCTCGGGTTCATTTGCGATCCGCGCACCGGTCTGGGCTATCATAAAAGCTTTACCATCAGTAATCTGCAGTTGATGAAAAACCTGATGGAAGCGTTACGTACCCAAAGCATCAAAGAGATCATGGCCGGTTCCGATATTCAGGAGCGGGTCAAGCTCTATTTCGAAAATGATGCCCGCTGCAAGGAGTTCCTCAAAACGCATACCCAGGTTGATGGTCCGGTGGCGATCACCGATGCTCGTGGCTTGAGCGATCTGCCGCCGGGGAATCGGTTTCTTGTTTATTCCATGTTTCCCGAAACAAATATTTCCATTCGGCTGATTGACGGACGTGGTAAGGAATTTGTTGCGATCTCTGTTGGCTACAGTATTCTCAATCGCACGTCCATGGTCGATGTCGGTTCTCTGATGCTTAAATACGGCGGCGGCGGTCATCGAGCCGTTGGCACCTGCCAGGTGGCCTATGCTGATGCGGATCGGGTCCTTAAGGAGTTGGTGGAGGCGATAAAAGAGCAGGGCTGACCAAACGGATAAAAGGGAGCGTAACGCTATGGAACGCCATGAGTCGGAGAGACTCATGGCGTTTTTTTGTTATGCAATCAATCTTTTCCGTTAACTCGCCACCAAAACCCCTGGGAGGGGCTCCACTCGCCATATTTTACCGATCAGCTAATCGCAGATCGTGTACGTGTTGCGCCCGGAACGTTTGGCGTCATACATGGCACCATCGGCGCACTTGAGCAGGTCGTCGATCGTGGTGCCATGTTGTGGGTAGAAACACAGGCCGACACTGGCTGACGTATTGATGATTTCAGTGTTCAACGTGATGGGCTTACGAATTGATTCAATAAGTTGTTCAAGAAGGATGACGGCACTGTCGCGATCTTTGAGGTCGCGCAGGATGAGAAGAAATTCGTCGCCACCGATGCGGGCAACCGTATCGGATTCGCGTACGCAACCCATTAAGCGTTTGGCAACGACTTTGAGCAGCATGTCGCCGGCCGCATGACCATAGGAATCATTGACGCTTTTAAACAGATCCAGGTCAAGAAAGGCGATGGCACCGTGGCTGTTTTCCCGTTCACATTGGAGCAATGCCTGGCTCAATCGGTCATGAAACAGGGTGCGGTTTGGCAGGCCAGTCAGTGCATCATAGTACGCCAGTTTGCGGATTTGCGCTTCCTGTTGTTTGTTTTCGGTGATATTGCGGGCAACCCGGACCACCTGAACCGGTGTGTTGTTGGCATTGTTGATTGGTGACGCAGATACGTCAAAGTAACTGATGGTGTCACCGGTGGTGCGAAAGCGCTCTTTGCGGCAGGGTTGCTTGGTACTGGCAGCGATCATGCCGGGGCAGCTTTTTGCGGAGTCATTGTCGAGACTCTGACAGCGTGTGACCTCATGACACAGGTGACCGATGGCTTCACTGTAGGTGACATTGTGCATGTCAAGAAATGCTTGGTTGGCAGCAACAATCTTCGAGGACTCACAGTCAATGACAGACACGGCATCGCTGATGTTGCTGAGGATGGCTGAGGAGAATTCATGGGACTTGAGGATTTCTGCTTCCCGCTCGGCAATTGCTGCCGACATCTGATTCATGGACAGGATCACATCGTCCAATTCATCATTGCCGCCGACACTGACAGCCGCGTCATAGTTGCCTGAACCGGTATTTTGTGAAATGGCACGCAGTGTGTTGAGCTTGCGATGAATCAGGCGACGGAACAGCCATATGGTTGTAAATCCACACAGTGCCAGGCTGGCCAGCAGAATAATCAGAGCCATGTTTTGGCGCTGCAGCGTTTGCACGCGTAGATGCTCGGCCGACAGGGTGATGCTTAACACCCCATTCAGGTCACCGTCTTTCACCGTGGTGTTGGGATGGCAGGTGTTGCAATAGGCGTGGAAATAGGTGGGAGAAAAATATTGGTAATAGAGCTGATCCTCTTTGACGGTCGGCTCAAACAGTTCCTCGGCCTGCGGGTGGGTGGCGAAAAAATCTAGGGCCCGTTTCTCCGGGCGGGTTGCCTTGGCCAGTTTGTTGACCGGGACTGTGGTGATGCTGCGAAAACGGATGGAATTATCCGGTGAAAGTTCTGCCAGTTTCTCCGAGATTTTTCGCATGGTGTGCGATGGCAGAAAAACCTGAGTTTGCTGATTAACCGAAAAATCGCTGGCGAGAAATTCGCTGTGATAGACAAGTCGGCTAGCGCGAATGAGGCGGTCCAGGGAACGGGCCTGGCTGAGGATGGTCTGTTCCATAGCTTTTTCGCTGTGACGATGGTCCGTGATAAAAAACAGCACGAAAAAAGCGCCGAACAGGAGAAAAACCGGAACCAGGAATTTAAATTGAAGTTTCACGGCAACTCCAACATCTCATGAATCAATTGCAGCAACAATTGGCCCCGACCAATGAATATTTCATTTATTGAAACACGAAGTGCAGTGAAAGACAATTCTATTTCACATCAATCTGTTCGCCGGAAAACTCCACCACTTGTCCGCTGCGAATTTTACACCGTTTGCGCGATTCGACCTGGCCGTCGACACGGACTTCACCGTCTTCGATCAGGCGTTTGGCCAGCCCGCCGCTATGACACAAGCCGGTGACTTTCAGTAGATTGTTCAGCTCGATGTAGTCATGGCCTTCAAGGTCAAAGACTAATGACATGGTGGCTCCTTGAGGTTGTCAAACTCCGCCAGGGTCATGGTCGGATTGAATTCGATGATGTTGGCACGTGCCACTTGGTTTTTGACAAACGGATCCAGAGCGACAACCTGCTCAATGGTTTCACGATTGTCGGCACGTGCGAGGATGATGCCGCCGGTGCGGGGCACTTTGCGTCCAGAGGCGATAAAACGGTTTTGCTTATACTGGCTGTCGAGAAAATCGAGATGCGCCTTCATGAAAAAGTCGATTTCATCGAGCGGGCGGATGTACGTCAATTCAATAATAAACATGGGGGGCTCCTGTTGGGCTACATCTGCTCACCGAGCAGCAGGGTAAACATCGGGGTGATGGCCTGCAATGTGTAACGCGGATAACGGAATTTCTCCTGACAGCATTTTTTCAGGCGGTAGTATTCCGAGGGATCTTGTTTCTTGCCTTTGGCGTCTTTCCAGCGGCCGTGGAAGTAACGGACAATCTCTTTGCCGTTAATCTGGCCACGGATAAAGATCACTTCGTCTCCTTCGGTTTCCCAACTGATTTTAACTTGATAGGAGGTGCCGAGCCAGTTGACGGTTTGTGTCATGGTGTCGCGAGTCATAAAGCTCCTTTGCTGGTCCACTTGGGTCTCAGCGGGGGAAGGCACCGTTATTAATGTCGATGCAGGTGCCGTTGATGTAATCGGGGCTGTCGGTTCCCAGCCAGAACAGGGTACGAGCCACTTCCGAAGCTGTTGCAAAACGACCGCTGTACACGGCGGCCTTGATCGCTTTTTTACGCGGCTCGGGAATCACTTCGAGCATGTCGGTTTCCACCGGGCCGGGAGCGACAGCATTGATGATAATGCCCTGACCGCCCAGTTGTTTGGCAAAACTTTTGGTGGCATTGATCAGTCCGGCTTTGCTGATGCCGTACCAGATGTCGGGATGGCCGATCTGGCCGGCGATTGACGCATTGTTGACGATCCGTCCGCCACCGCGCTGGATCATGCCACGGCTGACTTCACGGATCAAGGCCACGGGTGCCTCAATGTTCAATTTCATCAGTGTGGCGGCTTTGTCGGCCGGATAGTTGTCATAGGGCAGAGAAAACATCACTCCGGCATTGTTGATTAGCACGTCGATAGTCGGCAGTTGTTTGATCAACGCCGGGATCTGGTCGATCTGGCATAAATCAAACGGGTGCAGGGTCAGGTTGGGATGATCCTCCACGAGTTCAGTTGAGCGAGCGATCACTGTGACCCGGTAGCCAGCGGCGAGAAACAGGCGACTGCATTCGAGACCGATCCCTTTGTTGCCTCCGGTGATCAGTACGTGTGGTGTCATGCTTTCCTCCGTTCTTGTTTTGGGGCGACGATCAAGGTCTTAAGGTCAAGGTCGCCGGGACTCGCCCCGGCAGGCGACATCCTTTTGACTTGCCGCTCAAAAGGATGCAAAAACCGGCTGAACTTCTCCTGAACCTAGGTTAACCGACAATGAGTTTGTTTCCGTTTTGTTTCACAGATTCGGTTCGTCGCCCTTTAGGTCGACGAATTGTGCATTTCTTCAATTATGGCGTAAAACAGTTGATAACTGTCTTACGCCTCAGTCAATTTTCCCCGTGGCACTTATAAAACGGGTGGCCGGTGCCCACCCTGCGGCAGAGGGTTGTTTAGCACTCAAGCCCTCCCGTTCAGCAGCGCCGAACGAAGAGAACGGTCATCGCGATGATTGTCGGCAACCTGTTTGAGGACTGATGCCGACTGGGCGAGTTTTACCGACATCGCGGTGTTAGTGAACGCAGTGAGGGAACCCGCAGGGTGCAATGGTCGGGAGTCGATTTTGCGCCCCTTTTGTCGATGCAAAAGGGGCCCGACGTGTGGGCGCGGAAGCCCACGTCACGTGCGTACCAAGCTGCGTAAATGGAAGAAGCTCGATAGGGTGACGTCTCGTCGTTGTTTAGGGGCCTCTTTGAGCTCTGGCCTAAGGTGCCCCAATCAAAATCAGCCCCGCAGGCAACGCCTCCCCAAACTGCACCTCACGATCATCATCGCTCAACGGCACAAAATGAGCAACCTGATCAATGGCCAACTTATCCGCTTTTGATTCGCGCAGTTTGGCAACAATGAGCTGGCGTTCGCTGTTGTCGAGGTCAATGTCACGCTGATCTGTACAGCGTGCCGCCATGGCAAACAGGCCACTCAGCCCTTTCCATGGCTCCTCACGCCAGTTCTTATCTTTCACCTTGTCGAACAGGGTTGTCACTTCACGCGGGTGGACAATGCGATCCACTCCCGCATACAGAGGAGTGCGGCTGAGCAGGCGACTGAGCGCCCAAATATAGGGGGATTTGTGGCGAATCTTCTCCTTGAGCAGGCAGGTGGCAAAGCGCTGAATCAGCTCCACCTTGATCTGCGGGGAGATCCGTTCCAGGGCGGCGGCCAGATAAACCATCTCCGGCATGGGGTCACCACTGGATCGCAGCACCGGCAGGATTTTATCGAGGACCTGTTGTTGACGTGCTGCGTTGAGGCCACCGGCGACACGGCGCCACAGCAGGTACCAGTGGCTCTGGCTGCGTTTTTCCTTGGGAAACGCCATGCCGAGGGTCCAGGCTCGCCACAGTTCCTCCATGCGCGACTCATCGTGTTGAACGCCGTATCCCGGTCGCAGTGTGAATCCGGCCAGATACAGCCAAGCCACTTCGTGGTCAAGGCTGCGTGATTTTCGGGTCATGCCAGCGCCAAGCTCCGGCCACAGGGTTCGCAGGGTGACGCTGTTCCACTGGTCGCGCTCGCCAAGTTGCTTTTCCAGTGACTTGATCAGTTGTTTGGCCGGAATGTCCGGCAGGTCGGTGCGCTTTTTCTTGCCGTAGATTGCGGTGATATACGGCATGGCCTGTTCACAGTGTGGATCGGCGTTAAATTCCGTGGTGCGAGGCGTGGATTCCTGCTGCTCGTCCACCCCTTTGCGCAGGTTAAAGTCGAGACGCCAGCGGCCATTGTCCTGCTGATCGACACAATAGAGTTGCAGCAGGCCCAGTTCATTGAGAGAGGCTTCCAGGCTGACGCGTAACCGGTTGTTGGCCGGCGTCGGATACTCCGGCGGCAGATGGATGGCGGTTTGCAGGGGCGGCAGGGCATGAAATTCCCGGTTATTCCAGTCGAGAACCGTGCCGGCCCGATCCTGGTTGCGTTTTGAGGCATACCAGCATTGAAAACGGGCCGGTTGGTTGACCAGCAGGTCAAAGGAGGTTGCGTCGATGCGCACTGTCTGGCCTGCTTCAAGCCCTTTGGGCAGGATGCACACTAATGACCGTTCCTTTTTCTTGCGCCCATGAACCACTTCAAGGTATAGGGCATGGGCATGGCCACCGCGAATGCGGCTTTCCTGTTCATTCTGGCGCAGAATCCAGCCGTAGCGCGCTGCGCCGCGGGCGACGGCCATGGAGATCGATTCGTTGTGCAGCACGACCGGCGGTTGTTCGGGTTGCCAGGAGCGGATCAGGTCGTGAAGACGCTCACGCAGCAGCACGGGGGTCACGGTTCCGCCGTTGAACAGCACGGCATCGATGGGTTGTCCATCGACAAATTCGGCCAGATGATGGGAGATGGCCGAATCTTCGGCATACGGCAGGCCCCACTCTTTGTGGTCCTGTTGTGAACGGACCGGGCGCTGGCTGCTTGAACATTGAGGGAAGAACCCGTCGAGGATGGTGCGCTGAATCTCTTCGGCCTTTACTCGTGTTGACAGGGTGGATGCGAACAGCCCGGAACCGGAACCGGTCAGTGTTATCGTAAATGTCTGATCTGCGGCGACCTGGCTGTGCTGTTCCTCACCGCCGAGGATGCGCTCCTTGAGGTCGCGAGCCTGAGCCAGTAATTGATTCCATTGCCGCCCGGTCAGCTTTTTCCCGGGCTTCACCAGACGTGATTCCAGCGTGTGTGCCAGACTCAGGTCGATGTTGTCACCGCCCAGCAACAGATGGTCGCTGACGGCGAGTCGTTCCAGGGCCAGACCGGTGCGGGCCTGCTTGTCGGTGCGCACGTCAAACAGACTCAGGTCGGTGGTGCCGCCGCCGATGTCACATACCAAAATGCGCAGACTGCTGCGTGGGCTTTGTTCGAGAAGGTCGTGAAGCTGACTGAGGTTTTGGTCGCGCCCCAACCAGAAATAAAAGGCTGCCTGCGGCTCTTCGATCAGACGCAGTGTTTTTGGGTAGCCGGCGTGCTTAGCCGCTTTGAGGGTCAGCTCCTGGGCCACTTCGTCAAAGGAGGCCGGAACCGTGATGACGATATCCTGTCCGTCGAAATCACTGTTCTGCTGATTGGCCATGCGTCGTTGCCAGATCTCTTTGAGCCAGCGCAGGTAAAGGGCGCTGGCTTGTACCGGAGAGCATTTATCCGTTTCGGCGATCTCTTCCGATTGCCAGGGTAGAATCGCTGCTGTGCGATCGATATCGGCATGGCATAACCATGATTTAGCCGAATGGATGACACGACCGGGGCTGAAGGCCATCTGCTGACGTGCATAGATCCCGGCGATCCAACCGCTAATCGGTTCGGGCACCGCATCGCCGGTAGCGCTGAATTGGGGGCGCTCAGATGTTGTCGGAGTGTAAGCAAACGACGGCAGCGCCGGGTTTTCGATGCGGGTGGTGGCACTGTCCCACTGGTTGATGGCGAGAACTTGTGAGCCGCGTTGCGATTGCTGACGATCGACGTAAGACAACACACAGTTGGTGGTGCCAAGGTCAATGCCAATGCAGTAACGAGGTTGAGTCATGACGCGATCCCTCTACCTGGATTGCCGTATGGATAGGATGGGTTGTGAATAGCGGCATGGTGCCGCTGTTCACAGCTTTAACGTATTTGCGCTAGTGGGTGACTTCCACCTCGGCTGGAGCAATGATCTCCTTGAGGCTGGGGGCGTCAGCGACATCGGCCATTTGCGGACGGTTGATCAAGGCGGTTTTCCAGCCACGATGCAGCACCTGACCTTCGTAGGGTGGTTGGTCGGGAACCTGGCCGGTCAAACGGTACTGGCTGCTGTCGTAATTCTCTTCCAGGCGGATCTCTTCCATCTCCTCGCCATCGTAAACCGGTGCAATGGTGAAGTAGTCGGCAACAACGTCACAGCATCCCTGGTGGACAATGCGGGCTGCCGCGCCCACTGATTCGTTGTCATAGGCGGAGATGTCGTCCATGACAAAGTCGATCAGGCGTCCCTTCTCCTGGAGGCGCGCCATGAGTTGGACAACAGCGGCATCGCAGTCATCACTGCTGTCATATTGGACCGCGGCAGCAGGTTGGGGTACCTCGACAGGTTCCGGTTCGGGCTGCTGCTCAGGGCGATTGTTCTTGCTCAGTTTGAGCAACGACTGCACCAGTTGCAGCAGCAACAGGGCCAGTGCGGCCATCTGCATCGACGGTTGGAATTGAACGGGGACTTCGGCGTAGAACAACGTGCTGAGGACAGCAATCGTGAAAAGCGTTAATACGGGCATGGTGAGGGCTCCTTGAGGACAGATACGATCAGCATTTCAAATCGCTTACTCTAACATTGGCGGGGGGCTGTTTTGAATCCCTTAAATGCGCTTTGGGGCGTTTTCTTCTCTGAGGGGGAGGTGAAGGGATAGGTGCAGGCAAAAAAAATGCAGCACACCTGAATCAGGTGTAGCTGCTTATATTTTTAATCGCCCAATGCGTGAAGTGGTTATCGTCCAGTGGACGCAGGCCGGGCGAACAGTGCTGTATCAGCGTTGGATACGGGAGGTGCCTTATTGTTCGATGATCACTTCTATCGCATTCATGCGATAGTTGTACGGCTTCCCGGTGTCAATTCCAAGCTCTTTGAGCAATTTTGCAACCGTGTTGGGTTTCTTGCCAATGATTTTTTTTAAGGGAATGGTAATTGACATGGCGCGTCCTCCTTTCTTCAGATTTGTTTTGCTAAATATAACCGAAAAGGTTATTCTTGTCAAATTCGCTGTTGATAACTCTGTCGATAACTGTTGAAAAACTGTTATTCGATTACGGTTATGTTAAGCAGTAACCGAGCCAACTTGTTCAGTGAAGCATGTTTTTATTTCTAAGTTACTGTTATTATAATGTAACTCTTTCCGTGATGGTTGTTTTGCTGTACGATTAGTTTGTTTTTATGTTGTCCAAAAACAGGACGTCACGTGTTATGACTGAACTTTTTTTTCGCAAATTGGCCAACATGCCTTGTTTTGCGTCTGTTTTTCATTTCGACCATGAGGTGGGAAAAGTTTACTTTTTTTGTCGAAATTGTTGGCGCAACGTTGTGGGAAAAACTTTTTGACTTCTGTTTGTTGTCTTCGATAAACACGGGCAAATAGCCCTCGACAAGGCTTGAGTACAGGTATTACTATAGAAGTTTGATTTTTCGGGTTTATTGCAACACCCCTTCCAGGGGCTCGGCGCACATACTTTTGAAAAAATGATTTTCAAAGTGCTTATAAATCCGCCGGGGTGTAAACGAATCCGATTTTTTGATCGCCCATCCATGGGCTCTATGCGCCTTTTAGCAAGAGGCTCTTTTCTTATTAAATCGGGGAAGTTGTCCCCTGGGAGCTTTTAGTTTCTATGAGATTTGTTGCACTACTCGGGCATCACACGTTGCACTTCTTGGAAACTGCCGGGCGGTTCGGCATGTTCCTGCTCGTTTCCGTTTATTCCATGATCAAGCCTCCCTACAAGGTGAAGCCGATCGTGCGTCAGATCCATTTCATTGGTGCTAACTCGCTGTTTGTCATCCTGTTCACCGGCCTGTTCACGGGAATGGTTCTGGGACTGCAAGGCTACTACACTCTGGCGAAATTCGGCTCGGTGGGATTTCTCGGTGGGGCGGTGGCGCTGAGCCTGATTCGCGAACTGGGTCCGGTATTAGCGGCTCTGATGGTGATCGGCCGTGCCGGTTCGGCCATTTGCGCTGAAGTGGGTATCATGCGCAACAGTGAACAGATCGATGCGTTGGAATGTATGGCCATTGATCCGATCAGCTATCTGATTGTTCCCAAACTGGTAGCCGGTCTCATCGCCATGCCGTTGTTGACGGCGATTTTCGATGTCATTGGCATTTTCGGTGGCTTTATGATCGGCGTGCAGTTGTTTGATGTCAGTGCCGGGTCGTATTTTCAGGGCATGTATTCCAGCGTGGTGTGGCTTGATATTGAAATGGGCCTGGTTAAATCGCTGGTGTTCGGTCTCCTGCTGGTCTGGATTTGCGCCGCCAAAGGCTTTTATCTCCACCTCGAACGCGGGGGTGGTTTTGGTGCCGAAGGGGTCAGTCGCACCACCACCAGTGCAGTGGTTCTCGCCTCGGTCTCTGTTCTGGTGTGGGATTACCTGATCAGTGCGATTTTGTTGTAAGGGAGTGATGCAATGACGACAGAGCGCGAAATTGTTATTGAACTGAATCAGGTTGAAAAGTCTTTTGGCGAACAGAAGGTCCTCGATGGCGTGACCCTGCAGGTGAAAGCCGGAACCACCACCGTTATTGTTGGCGCCAGCGGCCAGGGCAAAAGCGTCATCCTCAAACACATGCTGGGTCTGATGAAGCCTGATGCCGGCGAAGTGAGGGTATTCGGTGAGGATCTCAGCAGGGCCAATAAACACAAGCTGCGTCAGATTCGCAGTTATTTTGGGGTGTTGTTTCAAAATGTCGCTCTGTTTGATTCCATGTCCGTGTATGACAATGTGGCCCTGCCGCTGCGTGAACGCACCCATGATAACGAAGCGGAGATTCGTGACAACGTTGAAGAAAAGCTCGCTTTGATGGGGTTGGAGGGGCATGGCAATAAGTTTCCCGCACAACTCAGCGGCGGTATGCAGAAACGTGTCGGTCTGGCTCGGGCTCTGGTTCTCAATCCGAAGGTGGTGTTTTTTGATGAACCGACCACCGGTCTAGATGTCAGCAAAAGTAACGAAATTTACCGGTTGTTCTTTGAAACCCAGGCACGACTCAATTACACCGCTGTTATTGTCAGTCATGATGTGCCGAAGATTTTTAAATTATCCGACTATGTGGCTCTGATGGCCGAGGGGCAGTTGCAGGGATGTATGTCCCCGGAAGCTTTTCAGCTTTCTGATAACCCGCTGATTCGCTCGTTTGTGACCGAAACCATGGGGCCCATTTACAGTAGTGAAACGGAGGAGTCTCTGCTCTATGAAACGCTTTAACCTGGAGATCGTTGTTGGTCTTTTTATGTTGTTGGGCTTTGCCAGCGTGGTCTATCTGTCGGTCAAGCTGGGCGATGTCTCCTTGTTTGATAACGACCATTACCGGGTCAAGGCGCGTTTTGGATCCGTGTCCGGGCTGAAACTCGGAGCCAGTGTCCAGATCGGTGGTGTTGATATCGGCAAAGTGGCGACCATCTCGCTGGACCCGAAAAGTTATGATGCCGTGGTCGCGCTGGATATCAAAAACGGCATCGAATTGCAGGATGACTGTATCGCCTCGGTGCGCACGTCAGGCATTATCGGTGATCGCTATATCAGCATTCTGCCGGGTGGTTCCCCGATGGTGATTGAGGAGGGTGGCGAAATTTTTGAAACAGAATCGGCCATTAACCTCGAAGAGTTATTAAGCAAATATATTTTTGAAAATAATTAGCGGTTACCACACGTGACCGTGTGCATGTTTAAGGTGAATCGAATGAAACGAATGGTGGCTATTTTTTTGCTCATGATGTTGTTGCTGGCTACTGCAACGGTTGTTGTCGCGGCGGAAGAACAACCGCCACCGCCGTTGGATTTGTACGGTGATCTCTACGGTGATGACCTCGCTGAGCCGCCTACCGGTGATCCGCTGGAAGTGGTTAACCGGGGGGTGTTCTGGTTTAACGATAAGATGTATTTTTATCTGCTTAAGCCGGTTGCGCGCGGTTTTCGCGTTGTTCCCGAGCCTGCTCGTGTCGGCCTGGGCAATATGCTTGACAATATCAAATCACCGATCCGGGCGGCTAACGCGCTGTTGCAGTTGAAGTTCAAGGACTGTGGTACAGAACTGGGACGTCTGGTGGTCAATACGACGTTGGGTATTTTCGGTTATTACGATGCCGCGGATATCATCTGGTCCATCAAGAAGAAAGATGAAGATTTTGGCCAGACCCTGGGCTATTATGGGGTGGAAGAGGGCTTCTATCTGGTCTTGCCCTTTTTCGGATCATCGACACTGCGGGATGGCTTGTCGCTGTTCCCGGATATGTATGTCGATCCGGTGTTCTGGACAGTGCGCCAGGAAGCCGCCTGGGGGATCAAAGGAACCGATGTGGTTAATCGCATCTCCCTGGATAAGGATACCTACGAGAGTATTATCGAAGAGCAACTTGATCCCTACCTGTTTGTGCGTGACGCCTATCTGCAAAACCGCGCCGCCGATGTTGAGGAGTAGGGTGATCCCAGTTTGATGAGGATGAAAATGATAAAATATATCGCGTGTTTGATTCTTTGTAGCGTGCTTGTCGGTGGCGTTGCTGTGGCGCAACCCGGCCCGGTCAGTCCTCGGGTTGAAGTGCAGACCACGGTGGATGCCATTCTGAACCAGTTGCGTACGTTGCCTGCCGACAGCACGCAACGTCGTCAAACCATCAGTGATCTGATCCGTGAACAGTTCGATTTTGAGCTGATGTCCCAGGGAGCTCTGGGGCGTAGTTGGCAGTCGGCTAACACCGAACAGCGCCGGAAGTTTATCGAACTGTTTACCGGGCTGCTCGAAGAGACCTATCTTGGCCGGATTCAGTCCTATACCAACGAGAAAATCAGTTATGGTGAGGAGGAGATTCGCCAGAATCGGGCCGTGGTTGAAACGGTGATCCATACCGCGTCGGTGGAGATCCCCATCTCCTACAAGTTGTTTTTGCAGAACAACGACTGGCAGGTGTATGATGTTATCATTGAAAAGGTCAGTCTGATCCGCAACTACCGCAGCAGCTATGCCACCATTCTGCGTCGCAAAGGGATGGACGGTCTGCTTGAGGAGATGAAGGAGAAACTCGACAGTCTGCATCAACGTGCCGATGTCGCGCAGAAGGATGCCGCATGATTCTCGCCACCCCTGATGATCAATGCCTGCGGATGAAACGGGAGTTTCGTTTCTTCCACTTTCTCGATGAGCAGGACGTGTCCCTGCTGTCGCCCTATTTTGAATGCCGTAAGCTGCAACAGGGCGATAATCTGTGGCTTGAGGGTGATCGCAGCAGTTTTGTTGCTTTTATTGTCGATGGTCGCATTGAAACCAAAAAAGAGACTGAATTTCGCGGTAAGCAGGTGGTGGTGGGTGTTTACAGCCATGAATCGCTGATCGGTATTGTCAGCATCCTGTCCAATGAACCGCGACCGGTGACGGCAACCGCGTTGGAGGAAAGCCATCTGCTGTTGTTGCATAAGGCCAAGTTTGATGAGATCAATCAGAACTACCCGGAACTGGGCGGTAAGTTGATGAAGGGGATGTTGTTCTGTCTGTCGATGCGCTTGCGCCAATCCTACGAACGTTTGGCGTCGATTTTTTAATACGCCGATCAATTTGAGACATAAAAAAAGGCGTCGTCAGACGCCTTTTTTTATTCTCTTGTTGTCCACTCAAACTGCTTACTCCGAACGTTTTTGGGTGATCGGCCACAGGTCGAGACTCTCCTGATCCAGATCCTCTGAAATCGTGTAAAACTCAAGACCGCTGCCGTTTTTCTTGGCGCGATACATGGCGGTATCTGCCTGATTGAGCAGGGTGTCACTGTCGAGTGTGTCGAGGGGATAGAGGCTGATCCCCAAGCTGGAGGTGACCCGCACCTGTTGCCGGGCTACGGTGATCGGTTGATTGATCCGGCTGAGAATCTTTGAGGCGATGGGCTGAATCAAGTCCTGATGTTCCAGATCTTCAAGTATAACCACAAACTCATCTCCGGCCAGCCGCGCAGCCGTATCACTGGCACGGATGGTTTTCTCCAGCCGCTCGGCGATACAGGTCAGAACCCGGTCTCCGGCGTCATGACCGAAAGAGTCGTTGATGGATTTAAAATGGTCGAGATCAAAAAAACATAGCGCCAGCAAGGTATTGTTCCGCTGTGCTTTATGGAGAGCATGCTGCAGACGGTCGCGAAACAGAATACGATTGGGTAATCCGGTCAGCGGATCGTGGTGGGCCAGGTGTTGCAGGCGTTTCTCGATCGCTTTGTGTTCTGAAACATCGTGAATAATACATTGTGCCAAATGGCGGCCCGACACATGGACTGTGGTGCGGCTAATGTCAACGATGTGTTGCTGGCCGTGGCGGCTGATCAGTAGCATGTCACGAATCAGTCCCTTGTCCTGGCAGGGGATCGATCCGCCATCAGGATTCTTCAGTAACTGACAGCGCTCCATACCCATCAGCTCCTTCATGCTGTAACCGCTGAGGTCGCTGGCATGGAGGTTGGCATCAATGATACGGTCGTCCTGTTTATCGACGATCAGGATAGCATCACTGGCATTTTTCATCAGCTCGCGATACAGCACTTCCGAGTTGTGCAGTTGCTGACAGAGATCGTAAATCTCCTCTTCGGCTTTTTTGCGTGCGGTAATATTAACACTGGTACCGATTACGCGCTGCGCCGTTCCTTCATCAGTGCAGTCCGTCACCCGTGCCCGGGTGCGTAACCAGATGTAGTCTTCCCAGGCATGTTTGAAGCGGATTTCGCAATCGAGTTTACTTACACTGCCATCGAACAGTTTTTTTAAGGTGTTTTTGAACACCGGTCGATCCTCGGGATGGATCCGTTTCAGCATCATGCGCACCGAGCGAATGGTGTCGTGAGGCAGTCCGAGAAGGTTGGTCCACTCCTCTGAGCAGAACAGTCTCCTGGTGGAGCCCTCCCAGTCCCATACGGCAAAAGAGTTGTATAGCGCCTGCTGCCAGCGTTGGGCCTGGCGAGCCTCTTGCTGTGTTTGGGCATGTTGGTTGATCAGGTGCTGAAAGGTTTGTTGGATGCCGTGCAGGGTCTGCTGGGTCAGGGATGTTTGTTGCGTGGCCGGAGTGACGCTGAGCATCACGCTGCCTTTGTTGGGCCAAGCCAGGTGAAGCGTGGCTTGTTGCCGGTGGCTGTTGACGCACAGGGCGTCTTGTGGAGGTGCATTGTCTTGAAACTCAAGACGAACAGACTTAAGGCCAAAGGACAGACAGAGCTGTTCCAGTTCGCGAAAAGCCTTTTGAGTAAAATCGGGCCATCCTGAAGACGAGATCAGGTGCCCCTCACCATGTCTCAATCGTTCCACACTACATTTCATCTGCATTAAACCAAAAAAAGAGGGACGGTTACATCCGTCAAGAATATCCCTGGTCGTGTGATCTGTCCATGAGAAAAATCTATTTTTTAGGCAGTTACAGCCGCTGTCAGGAGAAATCGCGGTGGAGCAGACTAGGTTGAATTCCTGTATTATTCTGGTATTTACCACTGTTGTAGACAGTGTGGTCGCCTTCAATGGTGTGATAAAAAATTTGGCAGATTTCGACACCGGCATAAATACGGATGGGGTGGATGCAGAAAATTTCCAGCGTCCAATAACCGCTGAATCCGACATCGCCAAATCCGGCGGTGACATGGACAAACAAGCCCAGTCGGCCGATAGAGGAACGACCTTCAAGCATGGGGACAAGATTGTGGGTGGTGGTGTGCTCGACCGTACGGCCCAGGTAGAGGCGGCCGGCCTCAAGGACCAGCCCCTCTTCAGGGATTATCAAAGACTGCGTCTGCGGTGGTTGTTTCATGTCGAGAACCGGATCGTTATAGATCATCAGTTCGTCATGCAGACGCAGGTTGTAGCTGTTGGGATTAAGCTGCTGCGGGCGGAACGGATCAATCAGAATGTCACAGCCGAGACGTCGTTCAATCTCTTTTCCCGATAAAATCATGAGCCGTTCCCCCTTTTCATTGATGGTTGAGGCTTTAGCGTTTGGTTAAATCCAGCTTGCTGGTGATGTTGTTGGTCACCCAGTTGTGATCCCACCATTCGATGGGATTGACCGGAATGCCGGAGATGACAATGCCGAAATGGAGATGGTCGCCACCGGCCAACCCGGTTGCCCCGGTCTTGGCGATGATCTGGCCGCGTTCCACCTGGTCACCCACCTGAACATCCATGCGGCTGAGGTGGGCATAAAGACTCTGCAGGCCGAGGCCGTGGTCGATGATGATGCACTGGCCGTAAATACCCATGAAGTCGGCAAAGACCACCCGTCCGGTGTTGCTGGCCGGCACGTCGGCCCGGGCAATGGAGGCCAGGTCGATGCCGAGGTGGGTCTGGTTGTCAATCTTGTTGCCGTTGTAGATGTAAGCCCGACGGTCACCGAACATGGCCCGGTTGGCTGCGTTCGGCTGACGCAGGAATGATTTTGTCCAGACAAATTGTGTTGCCGTATCGTGACCGATATCGCGCAGCCGCGCCCGGTTCTTGGGACGCAGCTCGCGGTTGACTTTTAGAAACACGTCCAAAGGCGTTGCGGCGTCGGGAAACAGGTGCTGGAATTGCGGCATCTTGCGATTGAGAAATCCGTCACTTATGCCGATCTTATCCGAGCGGAAATTCTTGCGATTGAGGTGGTAATAAAAACCACCCATACCGATGTTCTCAGCCTGGTCTTCAGCGATGAGACGCGGAACCTCTTCGCTGTCGACATTATAGGGAAAAGCGAACAGACACAGATAGACACCTGATGGTTGCTCATAGCCGGGGAAAAACGCCTCGCCGATCTGAATGCCGCTACGGGTGACCGGCTCGGAAACCGAATAGGCGATCAGTCCGGCGCCGCCTTGGTTAAGGTTGTGCGCGACACTGTGCACCGAAATGATCGGCGGACGGCTGTCGCGAGTCAGACTGATGGTGGCCGTGGCGATGTTGCCTTTACCGAAGTGGTAGATGGCCCGGTCAGCGGCGGTGATCTCAACGGTGAGTGGTCCGTCTTCCAGCAGGAGATTGCCCATGGGGAGTTGTTCCCGGACCTGGAAGGTTTCCAGAGGATAGTCTTTTTTCAGAACCGGAATCTCCTTGCCCTGCTGGAGAATCTTCACTTCAACGCGAGCCAGACCACTGGTCGCATCATCTAACGTTAGGGTGAGGACCGAATTTTTCTGAATGGAACCGGCCGGCGGGTCGAGGCTTAGCTCCGGTGCTGCTGTATCACGAAAATAATAATAGCCGCCACCGATCAATGCAGCGACAATGATGAGCATGAAAAAAGACTTGAGTGTTTTCAATGGGATCCTCGTAGGTTAACAGCTTCAGGCCCGCATGGGGCCGGGGTTTCGGATGCTTTGTCGGTTGATAATCTAGCAGATTTTAACGTCGGACGAAACCGGTAAGCCGCAAACAGAGGCGAATAACGCCCCTTTTGGATTCGCCGGAAGGTATGTATAATGGAAAACTGTTGCCGTAAAAACGGTGGTCGTTTTTCGATCTGATGCACTGATTCAGGGTGTGTCCAGAAAATGAATCCCGTCATCCGCGTTGTTGCAGGGTGATTGGCAAAGGAGAGCCGGTGGCTTTTAACAGTGGACAGGCGTTTAAAGAGATGACCGAAGCGGCGCAGGCCAGTGCTGATGAGCGCTGGGGCGCACTCGAGCAGCCCTTTGCCAATGTCATGGAGGCGCAGCGCGATGCGTTACGCGAGTTGGCGACGGAGTGGTTTCATCAGGAGATGAGCGACAAGGTGCTCGATGAGCGCTTAAAGGTGTTGCGTGAGCACTTTGTTGAAGCACTTGTGGTGGATTCTTCAGCCGGTCGTGCCGTGTGCGATAAAGCCGTACAAGCCGCCCTCAATTGTTTCTGGGAGTCTTTAATGGCTGGTCTGTAGGCCGCGTCTAAGGTTTAATCCCTCTCATCGTTATCCGCCTGTTGGGCCTTGGCCCAGGTGTCAATCTCCTGCTTATCCTCTTCCGATAGATCAATAAAGCGCAGTCCCATGCCCGGCTCATAGGGGCTCTTGGGAGAATAGCTGCGTTTCCATACCGTTTCACACTGACAGCGTACATCGCGGTTGATCGGTTCCGGCAGCGGAATTTCGATCTGAAAGCGGCTACCCGGATCCGCCGGATTTACGGTGGAGATAAACAATCCGCTGCAACTGAGGTTGGTCGAATAGCCAAAAAAGGCTTTTTCACCATCATCAAGGCGAATACGTTTGATCATCAGCGGCGCACGCAACTTGGCTCGCTGGTCTGCCGTTGGCTGCTCCGGTTGCTCCTGATCTTTCATGTTGACTCCTTACCTGCTGTCCCGTTCAGGACTCTCGTTATCGCGGCTGATGATCTCCATCATCTGCGCCAACGGTTGTTGATCCCCTTGTAGCCAGTGAATGGTGCAGCCACGCTTTTCCATCCGGCGGAACCACGTTTCCTGCCGTTTGGCAAACTTGTGGATGGCGCTGTTGAGCTTTTGCACCATGTCGTTGCGATTCAGCTTGCCCTGCAGATGTTGGGCAATAAAACGGTACTCGAGACCGTAAAATTCCAGAGTTTCCCAGGCGGTTCCCTGTTCGTGAAGCCGGGCCACTTCGTCGATCATCCCTTCATCCAGTCGCTGCTTGAGCCGTGCGGTGATCCGTTTGCGAATCACACTGCGCTCCCAGTGTAATCCAAACACCAGCGGCTGCAATTTCTCCAACACCGGATGCGGCTCGGCTGGTGGTGCGCTGGCAATCTCAATCGCACGGATGGTGCGCTCGCGCTCCTGCAGATCGGTGTCGTTGTGTTGATTCGGGGCCAGTTGCACCAGCCGGTCACGTAATTGCTCATCGTCGAGCGGTTCCAGTTCCTGACGCAGGGCGTCATTATGCGGTACTTGGGCCAGACGGTAATCGCCGAGCACTGCATCGAGGTACAGGCCGGTGCCGCCGCACAACAGCGGCAGGTGTCCGCGTTGTTCAATAGTTTCAAACGCTTGACAGAAGCGCTGTTGAAACTCAAACACGTTGAACTCGTATCCCGGATCAACAATATCAATCAGATGGTACGGGATCTCCTCGTACTCCGCCAGATCTTTGCCGGTCCCGAGATCCATGCCCCGATAGACCTGACGCGAGTCCGCTGAGATGATCTCCGCCTGAAGCAGGCGGGCGGCCTCCACAGCCAGTCGGGTCTTGCCGGTGGCCGTTGCGCCGAGCAGAACGACCAGATTTGTTGCTGACGATGTCATAAATGAATCCGAGAGAATGAAATTTTTTTCTTTCGAGTCTTTTGCAAAAAGGCTCATGGAGCCTATGGATGGGCGACCAAAACAGTCGGCTCCGTTTACAATCCGGCGATTTTGTGAGCTTTGGAAAATGACATTTTTTCAAAGTGTGTTTGCAAAAAGCTATGGACGGTTTTTACAATAGCCCCTCACTATAGTCTGAAAACGAAAAAAACACAACAAAGGCAACTACTTTGCACCTTCTCTTCCCGGTGTGAATTTGATAAGTTGCCCTCTTTGAGTGTTTTTGGTGTATGTTGGGGGATGGTTGGCAGCGTGCCATTTCCTTTTTGCCGCCATGAATTTTGATCCTGATAGTCTGCTAAATGAAAGTTTACCGACTCCATGCCTGTTGAACCCGTTATCATTTCTCGTGATCAACACTGTGTTTCCCGTTCGATGATGGACGAGAATAGCCTGAAAGTTCTCTACCGTTTGCGTCAGCACGGTTATACGGCCTATCTGGTTGGCGGCAGCGTCCGCGACCTGTTGCTCGGGCGCAAGCCCAAAGATTTTGATGTCGGCACCGATGCCACTCCCGAACAGGTGCGCAAACTGTTTCGTAACTGTCGTCTCATCGGTCGTCGCTTTCGCCTGGCCCATATCATGTTTGGTCGCCATTGTCTGATTGAGGTGGCCACCTTTCGCCGCAAGCCCGACCCGGATGAAATTCCCGACGCCGAAGAGGATGGTCCCAATCATTTTGCTGAGAACGTCTTCGGCACCCCTGAAGAGGATGCCTTTCGGCGCGATTTCACCATCAACGCGCTGTTTTACGATATTGAAAACTATTCCATCGTCGATTATGTCGGCGGTCTGCAGGATCTGCACGATGGCATCATTCGTGTCATTGGTGATCCCGACGAACGTTTTCACGAAGATCCGGTGCGTATGCTACGTGCTTTGGAATTTTCCGCCCGCCTTGATTTTGAGTTGGAGCAAAGCATTATTCCGGCCATGGATCGCTGCGGCGAGCTGCTGCTGACCGCTTCACCGGCGCGTATTCGCGAAGAGATCATGGAGCTGTTCCGCCATAAAGTGGCTGGACAAGTGTTGCAGAAAGCCGACCGTTACGGCCTGTTGTCCTATCTGGTTCCTAACTTTGTCGCCGAGCGCGCCCATTTTGACTTGCTGCGCGAACTCGATATGCGCACGGCCAGCGGCGTACGTATCCGCGAATATTTTGCTCTGGCCGCCATGTATGTCGGACCGTTTGTCCGTCAGTGTAATCCGGATATGAACATTGGTGACGTGCACAAGCTGGCCAATCTGGTGCTGGCACCGCATTGTCGCTTTTTCAGCATTGCCAATGGCATCAAGCATCAGGCGCGCGAATTGTTGATTGGTTTTTACCGCTTTTATCGTGGCCGCGGGCGTCGTGGCGAACAGCGCTTTTTGCGCCATCCGAGTACGCCGGAAGCGTTTGAACTGTTTCGTTTGTGGGTGGAAGCCTGCGAAGGGGATCGCGAGTTGTTGAAACTCTGGCAGCAGGCGTTGGACGGTGAAGAGCCGGAACCGAAAAAACAGCCGCGTAAGCGCAGGCCTCGGCGCAGAAGGCGCAAGCCGAGCGGATCTACCCCGGCTGCGTCACCTGAGTCAGAATAAGCAGGTAGTGGTCGGGGTCGTACAGCCACAGCTCATGGATGCCGTGCTCCTGATCCTCTGATTCATACAGACAGGTGTGTTCGCGGCGGCGCAGGTTGTTGTGGATGAGGTTCAGATCCGTCACTTGAAAATCGAGTGACAGGCCGACGCCGCGATTCTGGCGGTCAAGATGCTGAAACGCTGCCGGGTGACGTGCTTCGAGGACCTCGGCTTCACGCAGCAGCACAGTGGTATCGCCCTGCGGTAACATCAGCAGTTCGTGGGCGGCGTCATCGGGGCGAAAGCGTTGCACCGGCAGATCGAGGACATCGCGGTAGAAGGATTCGCTGCGGTCGAGGTCGTCGATGGCCAGAGTGAGGATTAGGCTCATTGTTGGGTCTTTCGATTAAGGGCAGAGATTAAAATAATCAGTCGTTTTCTGGTCGAGGCTTCTTCCGTTTGCGTGGCTTGGAACCCACGTGACGTGGGCTTCCGTGCCCACACGTCGGGTCCCTTTTGCGTCGTCAAAAGAGACGGAAAAACGTCTCCCAAGGGGTTGTCATCAATCCGATTCACGGAGTTGTTGCAGATCTTTTTCACGTCAGCGGCGTTATCGGTCGTCGCCATAGAACCACTATGGCTTCTCCCTCAGCCTTGCTGACGCAAAAAATCTCAAGCAACACCACTCGTTTATCTGATTCATAACAACCCCAACGCGCCCTACGGGTTCCCGGACTGAACCCTTCTGATGAAGCTGCAGTACGGGAGGGCTTGGTTGCTAAACGCAAACTTGTACATCGATACGCACGAATTTGTCATTTGTTTACTGTAGGAGCGGCTTCAGCCGCGAACCGTGTTTGCAAGCCTGACTTTTTCGTGGCTGATTATGCCTTGTGGCGGCAGTACATGCCACAATAAAAGAAGTAAGGAGTAGAGCGCGTGGCACACGCACAGGCGGTGACCGCCTACATTGGATTGGGGGCCAACCTTGGCGATTGCCGTCAGGCGTTGCTTGAGGCGCGCCGGCAGCTTGACGGAGATGGTGTTACGGTGACGGCCAGTTCGCCGTTGTACTGTACCGATCCGGTGGGTGGCCCTGCTGATCAGCCGCGTTATTACAATGCCGTGGTTGAAATCTCGACCACGCTGTCACCGCTGGCCTTGCTGGATCGCTGTCAAGCTGTTGAGCAACAGGCCGGGCGCACTCGTGATATCCATTGGGGGCCGCGTACGCTTGATCTTGATGTGCTGCTCTATGGCGATCAATGCCTTGACCTGCCACGTTTGCAGGTGCCCCATCCGCACATGCATCTGCGCCGTTTTGTTCTTGAACCGTTGTGCCGTCTGGCACCTGAGTTGATCCATCCCCGTCTTCACCAGAGCATGATTTTTCTGTTAAAGCAGCTTCCCGACGATCAAGGGGTAGACTGCATTGAGGAGCAATGGTAATGATTGTACGGCTCGTTTTATTAGGTATTCTGGCTTTTCTCGGCTACACGATCTTCACTGCCCTGTTGCGCAGTTTGGGTGGCGGCGCGTCGCCTCCTGCAAATAAACAGGCTGACCCGGATCGTATGATGCCCTGTTCGCAATGTGACACCTATGTGCCGGAAACCGACATGATTGAAAAACGTATGGGCGGACAAACGCTTCATTTTTGCAGCAAAGAGTGTCTTAACGCCTATAAGAAAAAGAAATAAATAAACCCCGAAATCCTAAATGGTCGATTCTGGATCGACGCCACAAGGAGGCAACATGGAATTTTTTATCGATACCGCGATTACTGACGAAATCAAACAGGCCAGTGAACTGGGTCTGGTCGATGGAGTCACCACCAACCCGTCGCTGATCGCCAAAAGCGGTCGTGATTTTAAAGAGGTGATCACTGAGATCACCGGCATTGTTGATGGCCCGATCTCCGCCGAGGTGATTGCGCTGGATGCCGAGGGCATGGTGTCTGAAGGGCGCGAGCTGGCCAAGATTCATCCCAACATCGTCATCAAAGTGCCGATGACGGAGGAAGGTCTTAAGGCCACGCGTATTTTCAGTGGCGAAGGGATCAAGACCAACGTGACGTTGATCTTCTCGCCGTTGCAGGCACTGCTGGCTGCTAAAGCCGGGGCTACTTATGTGTCGCCGTTTGTTGGGCGTCTGGATGATATCAGTCAGGAAGGGATGGACGGTGTTGATCAGATTCGCACCATCTTTGATAACTTCGGTTACACCACCAAGATTATCGTCGCGTCTATTCGTACCCCGATGCATGTGTTGAATGCTGCGTTGATTGGTGCTGATATTTGTACGATTCCGTTTTCGGTGATTAAGCAGTTGGCCAAGCATCCTTTGACGGATATTGGGATTGAGAAGTTTTTGGCGGATTGGGAGAAAACCAAGTAATTTCTCGACGTTCAATTTGTTGTCATGCGCCGGGCAACCCTTTATTGGGTTGCCCGGCGTTTTTGTTTCTTCGCTTTCTTATCTTCGAATTAATCCCTTGATTATTAATGGTGGCTTAAGTAGGCTGCGGTTTGTTGTGTTGCAACTAAGAGAGGTCTACACCTCTTTCCATGTTTTCCCATGAATCTTCTGGTAAGTGGATTGCTCCGCGCTTCACTTGTTGGGGCCGGGCTGTCGTACCTCACACCATTGAGAGGTCCCGTGCTACGCGCTTCACCTATCAATGGCGTTCGGCCGTCTTCGGTTCTCGGCCCGTAAAATATGAACCCATTTTCCGGTCCTGCGAGCCTTGGGGCTCAACAGTCCGGCCCCGTTAGGCATAAAAATGGACAAGGAAGAACTTTGCAAAATCGCCATTTAAACCCGTAATTTAGAAATCGGAATGTTCTGGCAACGTTCGAACTATTTCATGGTTCTCAATACCGCAGTCGCTATAGGTTTCTTCTCCCAAAAGGCCGAGCCGTATGCGCTTCTCCTTGCCGCACTCGGCGCTATAGTGTCCCTGCTCTGGTTCTTTGTTGACTTAGGTGGTAAGTACTGGCAATCGTGGTGGGAGCATCGGGCATCTGAGTATGAAAAAGAGGTCGCCCCAGAGTCCGAATTGTTTTTTGCCAGTAAATCGGTAGTTCAGCGTGATGTTGAGTTAAATCTTGCTAGAAGCGAGCACAAAGGTTTCCCAAAATGGCTAGATAGGCAGGTTTTGAAAAAAGTCTTCCGTCAGCTACCAAATGATGGTGTTGTCTTTTTTTCTTCGTGTGTTTTTGGGGCGCAACTATCATCGCTTATATGATGGTGAAGTAATGTTTGGCAAGGCAATCAAGTAATGCCTTCGGCGCTGGAACGCCAGCTTCTCTGGAGTTCTTTATTTCTGGCTTTATGGATGTGGAGAGCAACAAACGTGCTTACTGTTGGTTCGTTAATAAAAAACAAAGCAGAATCATACTCAGATCGCTACAAAATCCTCTGGGATAATAAGGTGATTAACGATAGCAAAGTCTATGCTTATAGCTTGAGAGACAATAGAGTATATGTAAATTTATATGGAAGCATTATACCTTTAGAAAAATTATCAACGAATCGAATTGAATCTAAAATATGTGAAATTCAGCTTCATTATTTTAATAAAATAAACGGTGAGGTTTATTATGTAGAGCTTACACTAGATGGGGGATACAAGGAGAATGGCGTTAGATATGCGATCTATTTTAATTCAGAGACATGGAATTTTCCTTGGAGTATTCAGGACTATGCGAATGAATTAATTGAATATATAGAAAATAATCAAAATATTGGTTTTTCTATAGTTCAAGAAGATGATGAATTTGTTTCAAACGGCTTACATTTTTACCGTTCAAATATCCCTTCTGGGTCGCTTAATGAATTTGTAAATAAAGATATGGCAAAAATAAACAATGTATTAAAAAGTGCAAGAGAGAAGCTTATTATTAAGTCAAGGCCTCATGCACTTGTTACTTGGTTCGAATTTCCAGAGAGTATCAAGAATAGCTGTGAGCAATATTTAATATATTTTGGAGAGTTTCTAAAGGATATTGGGATAAATGCGAACTCAGAAATAAGTGAAATAGGCAATAACGTGTTGTTTTCAGTTGTGCCGGACTGTAAGAAAGAAGCAATAGAAAAAGTCAGGCTAGCACTTAATATTTTTTTACAGTTGCCTTCATACGACTATTCAAGTCAAATTGGGTCAGTTTATTCTGAAAGAAATATACAGAGGCTTCAGGCACAAATATTACATTTAAAATCACAATTGTTACTCAGCAATTGTGTCTCCAATAACGATATACACAAAACCAATCCAGAGAATGATAAATCAGTAATTTTGTTGGATGCTGTAGAATACTCTGTTGTTGAAGGAAAAAAGGAGGACAAAGAGGAGTTGCTGGGAGGGGTTATTTCCATAACAAAATACAGTGGAAATGGGTTCGAAATCGATTTGCCTGGAATTATTCGAAAATTAAAGGGGGGGTGATTCCTAGCTAGTGACGCCAAAGGGGGCAGGTCTACGTTTGACGCACCTTTGAAAATCAAAACCGCCGGGAATCGCCCCGGCAGGCGACATACTTTTGACTAGCCGCTCAAAAGTATGCAAAAACCGGCGGAACTTCTCCTGGACCTAGGTTAACCTACAATGAGTCTGTTTTCGCACTAACCCAGGGATTCGGCTTGCCTCCCTTTAGCTCGGCAAATCTTGCAACTCATCAACTCTGGCGTAAAACGTTGATAACACAGTTTTGTCTTTCTTTATCTCTGGTGTGGCCCCGATTAAACGGGTGGGACGGTGCCCACCCTACAGTAGTCTGTTATTTTGCACTTCAGCCCTCCCGTTCAGCAGCGCCGAACGAAGAGAACGGTCACCGCGATGGTCGTCGGCAACCTGTTTGAGCGTTAGCGAGTTTTGCCGACATCGCGGTGTTAGTGAACGCAGAGAGGGAACCCGAAGGGCGCAATGGTCGGGAGTCGATTTTGCGCCACTTTTGTCGACGCAAAATGTGGCCCGACGTGTGGGCGCGGAAGCCCACGTCACGTGCGTACCAAACTACGAGAACGGATGAGGCTTGCAAACGTTACCATGAAGAAATAAAGGCTGGGTCTTGAATTACGACAAAGGGAATTCAAGACCCAACTAATTCACTCATCGCCTAAAAGAATTCCGTGTCTGGCAAAGGGGTCATGTCTACGTTTGAGGAACCTTTGAAAATCAAAACCGTGGGAATCGCCCCGGCAGCCGACATACTTTTGATTGGCCGCTCAAAAGTATGCAAAAGTCGGCTGAACTTCTCCTGAACCTGGATCAACATGCAATGAGTCTGTTTCCGATGTGTGTTACGGATTCGGATTGCTTCCCTTTAGCTCAGCAAATCATGCAACTCGTCATCTCTGGTGTAAAACGTTGATAACTGTTTGACGCTGCATTCTATTTTTGGTGTGGCACCAGTTAAACGGGCGGGGCGGTGCCCGCCCTACAGTCGTGTGTTATTTAGCCCCGGCCTCTCCCTTACGAAGCTTGTGAACGATTGAACGTTGCCCATTGCTCATCATTGAGAAATAATCAGTTCGTTAACTACTTCTGAAACGACTTATTTTTACAAACATTAAAAGGAAGAGCGCTTATGAAATCCGTGATCACGCAAGCGGTAAGCATACCTGTTAAACCGTCTACCTCTGGGAATAGCACGACAAATGGCTGTCTGTATGGTTCGGGTAAAACGGCTGTTATCCTTTCCAATATGGACACCAATGACCAGGCGGAGTGGGATGCGGTTGTTGAGGAGCTTGTTGCAAATGACAGGATGGTTGTTACCTATGATTATCTGCAGCAGCAGGATGACCAGTCATCAATTTTGGCAGATGTCATTTCATTTGTTTGCACTGCCGGGGTAAAGAGCGTCATCCTGGTTGGCGCCAGCCGGGGTGGTGTTGCATCGATTAAAGTTGCAGCAAATACAAAAGATAACCATTGTATTCTCGGCGTTGTGGCGCTTTCTGCTCCCATTGAATATGAGGGGATCGTTTTTTACAGCAAGGAAGAGTTGAGCCGAATTAAAATGCCCAAGCTGTTGATCAATTCGGAACTAGATGATGGTGCCGACGATACTCGCGAAATGTTCCAGTTGCTTGCAGAACCAAAAGAGCTGCTTTTCTACCCTGGCGATGCTCACGGGACACAACTTTTTACGCGAGAGCACCAAGCGATCATCACAGAGCTGCGGGATTTCATCGCTGTTGCTACTGGAGGGATGTAATTCAATTCAGACTTGTTTTTTGTAAAGTCAAGGTCGCCGGGTTTCGTCCCGGCAGCCGACATACTTTTGACTAGCCGCTCAAAAGTATGCAAAAACCAGCTGAACTTCTCCTGGACCTAGCTCAACCTACACTGGGTCTGTTTCCGATATGCGTTACGGATTCGGCTTGCCTCCCTTTAGCTCGGCAAATCATGCTTTCCATCATCTCTGGCGTAAAACGTTGATAACTGCTTGACGCTGCTTTCTATCTTTTTCGTGGCACCGATCAAACGGGTGGGACGGTGCCCACCCTTCGGTTGTCTGTTGTTTTGTACCTCAGCCCTCCCGTTCATCGGGGTCAAACATCACGTGCGTACAAGCTACGAGAACGGATGAATCCTGCCTCCCTTGGTCTTGAGGTCTTCTTCAGCGCAAAATATTTTCTCATAACTGTTGGCAATCTACTGGCAACTCTTATAGAGTTTTGCCGTGATTCTGCTATCGGAGCAAGCTCGCCGAAACTGCGAAGATGCTCTTTGAATGTAATGAGAGAGGAGAACAACCATGACCGAGAAAAACCCATTGCCGACCTGTGCGGTCTGCCCCGTGGAAGTCCCTGAACGCATCTGCCGCAAGGAAGAGGGCAAAGCACCGGCCAACTGCCCGACAACCCGTTCCCCGGAAATTTTGCGCGAGACTCTGGAAATTATGAAAGACCCGGACGTGATGGAGATGGTGCGTCAGGCGTCGATTCAGGAGGGGGAAGCCTACGGTGACCGCGACAAGGGCTACGCCAACATTCGCCCGATCAAACCGCGTATTCAGGAAACCATCGAGTTTGCCCAGAAGATGAAGTTCAAGCGCATCTGCCTGATTTTTTGCATCGGCATGCGTAAGGAAGCCGAGATTATTCACCGGATTTTTAAAGACAACGGTTTTGAGACAATTTCAGTGATGTGCAAGGCGGGGGCGGTTTCCAAAGAGGAGATCGGCTTGTTACGCGAGCAGCAGATCGATGTGACGAATTTTGAAGCGATGTGCAATCCGATCCTGCAGGCGTTGACCGCCAATCACCATCAGTCCGACCTCAACGTCCTGTTCGGTCTTTGCGTCGGTCACGATGCCCTGTTTCTCAAATATGCCGAAGGCTACAGTACGGTTCTGGCGAGTAAAGATCGCTTATTGGCACATAACCCGCTGGCCGCGATTTACCAGTATGACAGCTACTATCGCTATTTGAAAAATCCGCTTTAGCACACGATTAACTTTGGGATTTTGCGCTTATTTTCTCAATAGTTTGCCCAATCCCTCTGAATGTGTGCTTTTCACCTGCGCCACAATATGTTCTCCACGTTTTGTTCACGTACGTGAGTTTTATGCCTTTTAGAAGGTTGAAATGAAAAGGTTATTTCCCGTACGGGAATATTGGGGATGGCGGATTTGTCATTTGAGAGAATTTTTTTATCTACCAGCAAAAGAGGGCAAATTTTACTGAACCCCATCTTGCTTTATTATTTTGTGGTAGAAAAAAGTTCCTCGAATTGAATTGATGAAGGCAAGAACGAAGGCAAGCGCAAGAAAATAAAAAAAGGACGAACCTGAATATCTGCCTCCGCCTGGTCTATTGAGAATGCTAATAACGATGGGCAGGTAAAGAATCAATCCGCTGACTGCAGCTGTCCGAGACATTTTATAAATGAAGAAAGCAAACAGGCCAAAGAAGAGAGTTGGGGCAAATATGAGATAAAAGTGTTGTTGCTGCCCCTGGCGGATTAAATAAAGTAGGCAAGGAATTGGAGCGGCACAAGCGGCAAAAATCGCTGCTGCCACGCCTTGTCCCGCTGCGTTTCTGGCGGTTTCGACAGAGTTGATTTTTGGCCAGAAAAATCTCCAATCGTTTAATTCTTTCATGTTGAAACCTCGAGCAGTTCAAAAGAGTCTGAACTTTTAGGAGCAGATGTTGATAGAGCTTTGTAAGGTAGAGAGACAGCTAAAGATGTCAGATCTACGTTGACGTACCTTTAAAACCAAGGTAGCCGGGTTTCGTCCCGGCAGCCAACTTACTTTTGACTGGCCGCTCAAAAGCACCAAGATTTATTGAGCTTTTTTAAAATGTCACTGCTTATTTCTCTTTATCAACCCTTTAACGCCGAAATAAAAAGGGATACCGCCTAAGAGAGCAAAAAACAAAGCTTTGCTGCCGGCACCGTGGATATTTGGCTGCAATGCCAACATAGCGTTTGAAATGGCGGTTTTGAGTAGGGGAAGAGAAAATGCGATTAAGAAAACACTTCCGAACCAGCTTTTTCTTTTGAACTCTTCAGGGAAGCTCCCCTCAATTTCGTGGACAGATTCAGCGATAAATTGTTCCTCCTCGTCTTTAGGGGGAGCAGTAAAGTGGAGCTGCTTGTTGCAGGATTGGCATAAAATTGATGTCGAGTGGAAGGGTAAGTTTTCACTAAAAATAGAATTCATCGTCCCACAGTAGGGACATAGCATTGTTGTCTCAAACATAATTTCTCCAAAATGTTGGGAACTGATTATCGTATTTTGGGGCGAATATCAGGAGTGCTCCGGTTGCGTGCTGAAGGGCTCTTCCTTAAACACATATTCACCCTGAACCTTTTTGGGCGTGATAAAGGCAAAATCAGGAAATAGTTTTTGCCGGACATACCAGACGTAACTTAACACGCCAATATTAATGACCACGGCGATGGAGGTGGAGATTGGTTCTTCGGTAAAACCCCGAAGCACATTGTGAAATTGTACGATCGTCAGGATGATGAAAATATTGTAAGCCTTGGCAAAGTGGTTATAAAACCCCCAGGCGAAAAGCAAAGGAATTGCTGCGGTCAGTAAGCCTGCAATCCACTTGGCGTTAGGGCCAATCAGGGCTCCGATGCTATATCCTAGCCAAAGCCCCAGCCCCGCCTCAATAACCATAATCGTGACGAGAATACTGACTTTGAGCCCATGCCTCGAGCAAAGGATTGGGTTGGGGTAAGAGGCGATGGCATGAGCTAGATAACTGTCCTTAACCCCTTGGCCGGAGAGTTGAGTAAAGACATCTGATTTATGCATGCCGCTGGCCAATAGTTCATGCACTTTCGCGGTTATTTCCTTTTTATTCATCGTGCCAGAAGTCCTCTCTTGGAGTGGGGAGTCGCTTTTATTTAATAGGTGTATTGCTGAAGACGGTTCTAATGATTTGGTGCAGGAACCCAACATATATTGCAAAGAGTTAATTTTCTCGCACGCTGAAAGTTTCCTGTCAATAGCTTTTTATTATTTCTGTTTTTAGCTGTGTCGATCTGGTAGGGTCTTAAAGGTTTGAAAATATGAAATGTCGTTGATTTTTTGATCGTGAGACGATCCACCTTTTCTGAGTTGGTCTGATCTTTCTTTACTGTCCATGGAGGGTCCTAGATTTTGGCCTTGATCATTAGCTTCGGCCTAGGTAGCTTGAGGTTCATGGATTCATAAAAGATCTCATTTACCAGAATATCTATGACAAGGAGGATTTTAATATGGGCATCATTTTAATGCCTGCAATCCTTTTCCATTTAAGTCTCATTTTGGCAGGGGGCTTCTTGGCCGGATACAAAACGAATGGGATTCTGCATAAAATTAAATTGATCTCTTTATCAATTGAGAAAGTCAAAGGGGTCTGCCTTTGATGTACCTTTGAAAATCAAGACCGCCGGGAATCGCCCCGGCAGGCGACATACTTTTGACTGGCCGCTCAAAAGTATGCAAAAACCGGCTGAACTTCTCCTGACCCTAGATCAACCTACACTGGGTCTGTTTCCGATATGCGTTACGGATTCGGCTTGCCTCCCTTTAGCTCGGCAAATCATGCTTTCCATCATCTCTGGCGTAAAACGTTGATAACTGCTTGACGCTGCTTTCTATCTTTTTCGTGGCACCGATCAAACGGGTGGGACGGTGCCCACCCTACGTTCGTGTGTTATTTAGCGTCCAGCCCTTGCGTTCAGCAGCACCGAACGCAAGGTGCGTCGTCGGGATGATCGTCGGCAAACTGTTTGAGGACTGTGGCACACAGGCCGAGTTTTTGCCGACATCGCGGTGTTCGTGACCGCAGAGAGGGAACCCGAAGGGCGCACCGGGGTTGTTATTAATCAGGTGAACGAGAGATATTGCGAGAGATTTTTTGAGTCAGCAAGGCAGAGTGATGAGCCATAGTGGTTCTATGGCGAAGAGGGGTAACGCGGCTGGCGCGGAAAAGATCTGCAATGCCTCCGTGAAGTCTGATTGATGACAGCCCTTGGGAGTCGATTTTGCGCTACTTTTGTCGACGCAAAAGTAGCCCGACGTGTGGGCGCGGAAGCCCACGTCACGTGCGTACCAATCCACGAAAACGGATGAAGTCCCTCAACGCGACCATGATAAAAGATAAGGTCGGGACTAGAATTGCATCGTGTTCAACAAACAATTCAAGCCCCGACAGATTCATCATCTAAGCACTCTCTTTAAGCTCCCCACCTCCATACATCTGCTGCCGCAAATCAGCAAACAGGCAACTATCCTCCGCATGGCGCACAACCGTACGCACATCGGCAAGCTTCTCCACCTGGCTGATAATCTGCGACAGCCGATCACTCTCATTGACCAGCAACCAGATATCACTTTGCGCCCCATCATCCACGGGCAGGCAGAGGATCGCCTCGACATTATAGCGACGTCGGGCAAACAGGCCGACAACGTGCGACATGACGCCGGGGTGGTTATTCACTCTCAATTCAAGAACGGTTTCACGACGGGTATCAGGCGCAGGCATGGCACTCTCCTTCCAGCATGGTGGTGTTGGCGGCTCCGGGGGGGACCATGGGGAAAACCATTTCCCGCCGGTCGATGGGGACATGAATCAGACAGGGGCCGGGTTGTTGCAACGTCTCCGCCAGTGTGTCGGCATTGGTGGTCGTCAGGCGCATGGCCTTGATGCCGAACCCTTGGGCAATGGCGACAAAATCAATGGCCTGGGCGAACTCGGAGGCAAACAGACGGTTGTCGTAAAACAGGCTCTGCTGTTGACGCACCAGGCCGAGAGCCTGATTGTCGAGCAGGATGATTTTGACGTTGAGTTGTTCCTGGGCCAGGGTGGCCAGTTCCTGAATGTTCATCAGGAAACTGCCGTCGCCGCTGAAGCAGACCACCGGATTTTCCGGGTTGGCCAATGCCGCGCCAATGGCGGTGGGCAGGCCGAAGCCCATGGTGCCGAGTCCGCCGGAGGTAAGCCAGTGCCGGTTACGACAAAACGGGTAATGCTGAGCCGTCCACATCTGGTGCTGGCCGACATCGGTGGCGATAAACGCCTGTTCGCCAACGTGTTCGGCAATGTCGCGAATCAGTTCAAACGGCCGGATCTGGTCTTTGCCGGTCAGTGCCACCACCGTGGAGGTGTCGCGGCGTGCCTGTTTGGCCTGACCGATCCACTCGGGGCGGGAGTGCTGGGGCAGCAGGGTATTGAGCTGTGTCAAGGCTTCTCCGACATCGCCATGGACACCGATATGGGCGGAGCGCAGTTTATGGATTTCGCTGGCATCAATGTCGATGTGGATGACATTGGCCTGGGGGCAGAACTCGCCAATTTTACCGGTGGCGCGGTCGTCAAAACGGGCCCCGGCAACAATGAGCAAATCGGCCTCCTGCATGAGCAAATTGGTTTTCTTGCTGCCGTGCATGCCGAACATACCCAGGTTAAGCGGATGATCGCAACGGATGGCACCAAGGGCCATCATGGTGGTGACCATGGGGATGTCATTATTCTCAGCCAGAGTGCAGGCTGTGGCACCCGCATCGGCACTGACCACGCCACCACCCAGATAGAGAATCGGCCGCTGGGCCGCAGCGATCATGCGCGCCGCATTTTCAAGCGCCCGTGCGTTGCATGGCGCGATGGCAGCGGCTTGTCCCGGAACCGGCCAGTCGGCAAACTCAAGAATTTCGGTCTGAACATCCTTGGGGATATCAACGAGAACCGGGCCGGGCCGACCGGACAGGGCCAACTCAAACGCCTGCGGAATCACCTCAAGCAGTTCGGCGGCACTGCGCACCTGGAAATTGTGCTTGGTGATGGGGATGGACATGCCGTAGATATCCACCTCCTGAAAGGCGTCGGTGCCGATCATGTCACTGTGCACCTGGCCGGTAATGCAGACGATGGGTGTCGAATCGAGTTTGGCGTCGGCAATGGCGGTGAGCAGGTTAGTGGCACCCGGACCGGAGGTGGCAAAACAGACCGCGGCCTGACCGGTGGAGCGTGCCATGCCCTGGGCGATAAATCCGGCCCCCTGTTCATGGCGGGCCAGGACATGGCGAATGTGTTGGGAATGGGACAGCGCGGTATAGAGCGGCAGATTAGTGCCGCCGGGAATACCGCTGATGGTGGTGATCCCCTGGCGTTCGAGCAGGGCGATGGTGAGCTCGGCTCCGTTCATGTGGTGCATTGGTTCCTCCTTGAGTTGTTCCCGAGGGGCACAACGGCGGAGGCACTGATGCAAATGCAAAAAAGCCCCGCCGGTATGCGCCGACGGGGCTTTGAAAGTACTGTGTCTGACTCTCCCCCGTTGGCGCTAAATCACCACGACCACGCTCACGACCACCACACACACCACGACTGCGCTCAGAGAAACGGCAGCAATGTTGTTGAGGGTAGTGTTGAGCATCAGGGAAAGCCTTTGCATTAAAAGTGTAAACAGTGTCTGAAAAAACTACGTGTTTTAAGCGCACCTTGTCAAGATTGTTTTTTTCGAAAACGTTTTGCGGGTGGTTATATGCTGGTGCAAGACAAGGCCCAAAGGAAGAGTTTGTTACCCTTGGGCCGTGTCTGTTTACAGTGGTTTAACGCGTTGACGTCGGGTTGTCACTCCGGCGTCTGCTCTTGAGGACGCACTGTTAAAGTGCCTAATCGTCAGAGGCGATAAGGCCGGAGGACATTCCCCACTCTCCAGAGATGGGGTTGTCACTCTTCGGTAGTGCTAAGGGTTTGACCCGGTTCATCTGTTTAAGTTCAAATGTACTGATCAGGCTGTTTAGAGCCGATGCCTGCCCCGAAAGCTCTTGTGCTGCAGCAGAGGTTTGTTCGGCGCTGGCGGTATTCTGCTGTGTGACCGTGTCAACCTGTTGCAGTGCTTGGGAGATCTCAATCAGACCCGTCGATTGCGTGTCGGAGGCGTGGGCGATGGCGTCAACCAGAGTGGCCATATCGTCGATACTCTTTACCACGCCTTCAAGGCTGTTAGCTGCCTGTCCCACCAGACGGTTGGTGTTGTCCACCTTGTTTACCGAGCCTTCAATCAGATCGGCGGTTTCCTGCGCGGCTTTAGCGCTGCGACTGGCAAGGCTGCGCACCTCTTCAGCAACAACGGCAAACCCTTTACCGTGCTGCCCGGCACGTGCGGCTTCGACTGCGGCATTCAAGGCCAGCAAATTGGTCTGAAAGGCAATTTCGTCAATCACTTTGATGATTTTTGCAATGGCTGAAGAAGCATCACTGACCTCCGCCATGGCGTTGGTCATGGCATCCATGTCGTGTTTGCTTTTCTCAGCATCGCCACGTACATCACCGGCCATCCGATTGGCTTTGGCGGCGCTGGTGGCATTCTCTTTGGTTTGGGAGGTGATTTCAGCGAGCGAGCTGGAAATCTCCTCCAGACTTGCGGCTTGTTCTGTTGCTCCTTGAGCCAGTGCGTCACTTGCTGATGAAACCTGTCCTGAAGCGCTGTCCACATCTTCGGCGGCTCCACGTACGGAATTCAGCACATTGTTCAAGTTTTCTGTCATTTGCCTGAGTGCGATGCCGAGGGTGTCTTTTTCTGAAGCAACCTCGGCGTCTCCGGTCAGGTTGTTGGCGGCAATATTTTTTGCCAGTTCGGCTTTTTTCTCCAGGTTGTCGGCCATAGCATTCAGAGCACCTGCCAGCATTCCGGTTTCATCTTTAGTGTCGACCGAAAGACGCTGAGACAAATCACCATTGCCGATCGTTTTTGCCAGTTCGGTCGCCCTGACGAGTGGGGCGGCAATGGAGTGTGCCAGCCAGAAAAGAATAACGGCCAGTCCTGCCACGACACAAAGACCGATCCAGAAACTGCGCCAGAACATGCTATGCGCTGTTGCCAGGACCTTGTCCATGGGGATATCGATACCCAGAGCCCAGTTCTGAGTTTCCGTGACCGGGACGGGAACAAAAATTCGGTAGATATCGCCCTCTTCGTTTTCAACTTCTTTTTGAAAAATCGTTCCCGCTTTTATCGCGGTTGAGATCTCGGAAGCCATGGCCTGTCCCAGCCCGTCCGCCAGCTTTTTGGTGATCAATTCGTCGGAGGGATGGCCGACAAATTGACCATCATCTGCAACAATATAAGCTTGGCCTGTTTCAAAAGGGGTAATGGAACGAGAAAGTTTAACAAAATCAGTGACTTCGTAATCGATTCCTGTCGAGCCTACAAACTTGCCGTTGACAATGATCGGAATGGCAGAGTCAATGCCGAGAACCAGCCGTCCGTCGACGTCATAAGAATAGGGCGCGGTCAGGTAATCCTTCTTGGTGGCGCGGGGAACGGTGTACCATAGACCGTCTTCCGCCTCACTGCACGGGCGTGATCCGAGACCATCACTGGTGCGGAAAAAATAGGGTTCATAGCGCCCTGTGGCATCATGGTGAGCGTTGGCGTTGCTGTATTCGTTATCCTTTCCATCCAGAGCATTTGGTTCAAAGACAGTCCAGATTCCGAGAAATTCAGGTTCGTGTTTCAGCATGCCCGTTTGGAAGTCGTCAAAAACTGCACGATCAAGGGTGTGGCCGTTCTCAATGGTTGCAACGTAGATGCTGGCCAGACTTCTTGCCTGCTCCATAATCGGGTTAATAAAATCTTTGACCACGACAGCATTATGTGAAGCGGTTTCTTGTGCCAGTTGTTTCGCCTCTTTAATGGCAGACATACTGGCCCAATAGACGAGCAATACGGAGACTAGAGTCAGAGAGAACATGACCACCAGCATTGTCGGAATCAGTATCTTATTGCGTAGTTTTAAATTTCTGAACATGATCGCCTTCCTTCCTTGGGGGGGGGGGACGCCTTAATTGCTCGGTTTTTCAGTGATGACTTTTGTAAGACTTTCGGTTGTGAACGCTTCTCTGATCATTTTTAGCGGGATGTTTAAAATTCAGTTCAAAAGCGTCGCAGTAGAGCCCGTGCGTTGCAAATTCAGGATCGTAAAATTTTCCTGAAGTGATCGTCGGTGGTTCGTGACGCCTTGAGCGTGTCGGGCGAAAAGCACCAAAATTGTTGCCGTGTGCAACTTACAAATAAATATACCGTAATTTTTTAATTACACACGCAAGACAGAGTCTTTCCTATTCATCAGCACGGAGGTCTATCTGAGTGGTTTCTGATGCCATTTTTTGAAACGGATCAAGAACGTGGCTGAGACGACGAGTGGAGTGAGGGGCGTTTGACCGTTGCAGGTTACTGGAGCCGCTTCTTTCGGGAATTTCAAAAATTAAAAAAAGTCATGGCGTAAATGCAAAGAGGAATTACTCATCAGCAGGAGTCCTATTCCATTGAGAATGACCAACAAAAGCCCCTGTTTACCCTTGACAGATGGCCCTCTTGGGGGCTTACTGGAAAAGATTGTTTTTGAGAACTCAGTTCCACTTTCGGCTATGGCAGCCGATCTCAACCCGGAGCCTTGACCCGGGTGTCAACCACTCCGGTGTGGAACCTGCTGGCGGCCAATGACGTCCTCCACTGAATTCTCTGTGTGTGCTGTTGCTTACACTCAGAAAGGAGAACGCTCATGACCGCTGTCAAAAATCTTACCGAAGAAGTCTGCGCCGAAATCGAAAAAAAAGTTGCTGCGGCAATGAAACCCATTGCCGAGGAATACGGCCTGCAATTCGAGCTACTGCACAGCAGCCATTATCCTGATGGCACGTTAATGGTTGCTCGCAGTGAGTTTTCGGTGCCGGAGCGGGAAAAAACCGTGGCCAGCCAGAAAGAGGAAGAGGATTTCGTCTGTTACGCCGAGAGCTTCGGTATGCAGGCCAACTGGTTGGGGAAATCGTTTGAACGGGGTAATTTCACCTATAAGGTTGCCGGTTTGCGTGTTCATTCACCGACAGACTGTGCCATTCTTGAGCGTTCCGATGGATCGCGCTGTTACGAAAATGGCGCCCTGGTTCGCAAATATCTCGGCTGATTCTTTGCAAAAAGTCGTTCGTGGCTTTTTGTAAAAGGTCCGGCTAAGTAAAAGGAATAGTTCGTTTTCTCCTTGCCCTGCAACGCGATGGTCGTGTTGCAGGGCATTTTTGTTGCCGGTTGGAGCATTTGCAACCGGGGGTGCTAATGGCTAAAATAGCTGGAAGACACAACTCCCCGAAATGAAAGGATCGGTATGGGGCTGATTATTGATCTGTTGCAGCAGATGTCCGTGTTTCTGGTCATCGCCTATATTTTTACGAAGTCACCGGCGTTCCGCCCGCTGACCGGTGAAAGCCTCAGCCATCGTCATAAGCTGCTTCTCTATGTCATTTTTTCCACCTTTTCCATTATGGGCACCTATTTTGGTCTGCCGGTGCAGGATGCCATTGCCAACACCCGTGCCATTGGCCCGGTGCTGGCGGGTCTTATTGGCGGGCCTGTGCTCGGATTGGCCACAGGCCTGACCGGTGGACTTCATCGCTATTTTCTCGGCGGATTTACCGCCTTCTCCTGTGGTGTGTCGACGACCGTTGAAGGGCTGATCGGCGGTCTGGTGTGTCTGGTGCTGCTGCGCCGTGGGCAGGCGGAACAACGCTTTAATCCGCGTATTGCCTTGTTGACCACCCTGGTCGCCGAAGGGATGCAGATGGTGATCATTCTGCTGCTGGCAACGCCCACCGAAGACGCCGTGCAACTGGTGCAAGCGATTGCCGCGCCGATGATCTTGGCTAATTCCGCCGGAGCGGCGTTGTTTATGAGTATTATCCGCGATCAACGGCGCATGTATGATCATTTCGGCGCACTGTTCTCGGCCAAGGCATTTGAGTTGGCCGAGCGGGTGTTGGAGATTCTCGGCGATGGCCTCAACCATAAAAGTGCGCTGGAGATGGCCCAATTGATTCATCGCTGGACCGGGGTCGGTGCGGTGGCCATCACCGACCGTGAACAGGTGCTGGCGTTTGTCGGTCTTGGTGAAGATCACCATCTGGCTGGGAATCCGATCATGTCGCCGTTGACCAGGCGTGCCATTGACCAGAATCAGACCGTGTTTGCCGATGGCGGGCGCGAGCACTATCATTGCTCCATCAGTGATCAGTGCCCGCTGAGCTCGGCGTTGGTGGTGCCGTTGCGTGTGGATCGGGATGTGATCGGCACCATTAAACTGTATGAGCCGCGGCGCAAATTGTTTCTCAATATCAACCGTTCTCTGGGCGAGGGCTTGGCTGCCCTGTTGTCGGAGCAACTGGTCCACAGCCGCTATCAGGAGCAGAAGACGTTGTTGGCCCAGTCGGAACTGAAGCTGGCCCAGGCCCAGGTCAATCCCCATTTTCTGTTTAATGCGCTGAATACTATTGTCGCCGTGTTGCGCAAGGATGCGGACCGTGCCCGTGATCTGCTGTTGCATCTGTCGCGCTTTTTTCGCAAGAACCTTAAGCGCACCAGTGATATCGCCTCTCTCGAAGAGGAGCTGGACCATGTGCGTTCGTATCTGTATATCGAGGAGGCGCGTTTTGGCGACCGTTTGACCGTGACCATGGATGTTGATCCAACGTTGATGGTTCTCAAGTTGCCAGCGTTCACCCTGCAGCCGCTGATCGAAAATGCGATTAAACATGGGATTTCGAACATTATCGGACCGGGGGAGATTGCGGTGACCGGCAGGCGAATAAAGCAGGATGTCGAGATTGTCATTTGCGATAATGCCGGCACCTGTGCCGACCATGAACACAGTGATGGCCTCGGGTTGCAGATTGTTGATAAACGGATCAAGAACCTTTATGGCCCGGGATACGGCGTCAGATTGAGTTGTCTTCCCGGCGAAGAAACTCAAGTGACGGTGACCTTGCCAGCGCCGGAGGGGAAGGAGGCAGAGCAATGATTCGTGCCCTGATTGTCGATGATGAGCAGATGGCTCGTGAAGAGCTGCAGGCGCTGTTGGAAGAGACCGGTGCTTTTGAGCTGTTGCCTCCGTGCGCCAACGGTTTTGATGCGGTCAAAATGATCAATGAACAGCGCCCGGAGGTGATGTTTCTTGATATTGAGATGCCGGTGATTAATGGGTTTCAGTTGTTGAGTATGGTTGATGAGGAGCGCATGCCGCACGTGGTGTTTGTTACCGCTTACGATGAGTTTGCCCTCAAAGCGTTTGAGGAGAAGACTCTCGACTATCTGCTCAAGCCGGTGGAGCCGGAGCGGTTGGCTCTGACTCTGGAAAAATTGAAACGGATCTTACACCAGGGACAGGTGCCGCGCTATGAGACGCCAGATCTACAGCGGATTCCCTGTTGTAGTGGCCGCCGGGTGAAACTGGTGGACGTCGATAAGGTGGAATGTGTGTTTACCGATCTCAGCGGTGTCCATCTGCTTACAGCGGACAGTGATCTGTGCACCGACCTGACCCTCAAAGTATTGGAACAACGTACGCCATTGGTGCGCTGCCATAAGCAATATCTGATCAATCTTACGTTTATCGACGAAGTACAGCTCCATGAAGGGGGCACCGCAACCGTGCTGACCCGCAGTGGTCATGACGTGCCGGTCAGTCGCCGTTATCTGCGCTTGCTCAAAGAACAGCTTTCTTTTTGACGAAGATGCGGCGTGGTTGTGCCACTCTCTGAAGGCGGCACGTTGCTGTTCCTGCCTTTTCCTCTGTTGCAGTGTTCTGTTGCCGTAAAATAATCCTGCCAAAACAAGTTGTTCTCAGCGTTATGAAAACAATAATCAAAATCGTGATTGTCGTCACGGCGTCTTTTCGTCTGACACGGTAATAACGTGTCAGCACGATGTACCATGGTGGGGGAAAAGGTGATATTGCCCCGGCCATGGTTAAGCGGATCAGGGTGGAGGTCACTCTGTTCACGTGGTGTTTAACACTGTTGGTGGAAGGATTAATCTCAATGCGTCTTTTTTTTAGTGTGTTCATAATGCTCATGGCAACATCGCAGGTGTATGCCCACAATGTGTGGCTGGAACGTGATGGGCAAGGCCCGGTGAGGGTGTATTTTGGTCATTACGACAACGGTATGGTTGAGAAAACCGGGGAACGGCTGGATATCATCAAAGCTGAAACCGTTTTGCCGTCAGGAGCGCTGGTTTCCCGGCAACGTCTGCAGGATCATATTGCCTTAACGGTCGGCCACGCCGGTGATGTGGCCTTGGAAGAGGCGATGCTGCCGCGCAAAAGCCGGACCAAACAGGAAATTTTGCGAAATATCTTCATGGCCCGTTGCGGCAATGGGCAAACCGTTGCGTTATTGAATCTGGATCTGGTGCCTGAGGCGCCTGACAGTAATACGTTTAAGCTGCTTCTCGAAGGACAGCCGCTGCCCAAGACCAAAATTACCGTGTATGATCCCGAGCGAACAAAGCAGGTTTACACCACGGACGATTCGGGACGGGTTGTTATTGACACCCAAGTACACGGCCGTTATCTGCTGCTGACCTCTTCGGTGTTGGATCGCTCCGGAACGGTCAAAGACATTCCTTTTGATAAAACCCGGTACATCCTTTCCCTGAGTTTTGTGGCGCAGAACCATTAACCCGTGACCGGTTTCTTTCGGGGGCGGGAGGGTCGTTCCGCCCCTGACCACTTACCCGGCCTGGACAACCACTTACCCGACAGATCAAACCACTCGTCGGGAACCTTTTCTCTTCCTTGTTTTCCTTGATTATCCTTATGGTAACAGCGGTGTCCGGCGCGCTGACGTGACTGGAACCGCATGACGACAAGGAGGCTCGCCATGCTGTATTTTTTTGCTTGTGTACTCGCTCTGATTCTCGGCTACGTTTTTTATGGCCGTTTTGTCGATAACGTCTTCGGCCCCGACCCCAATCGTCCGACTCCGGCCCAATCCCTGGCCGACGGTGTTGATTATGTCGAGATTTCACCGAGGAAAATCTTCCTGATCCAACTGCTTAATATTGCCGGACTCGGCCCGATCTTCGGCCCGATTCTCGGGGCGCTGTATGGCCCATCGGCTCTGGTGTGGATCGTCATCGGCTCCATCTTTGCCGGAGCCGTGCATGACTACTTTTCCGGCATGCTGTCGATCCGTCATAACGGCAAGAGCATTCCCGATGTGGTCGGCGTTCAGCTCGGTAACGGTTTCAAGCAGTTCATGCGCCTGTTTTCCATTGTGTTGTTGCTGTTGGTCGGCATTGTCTTTGTCCTCGGCCCGGCCAAACTTCTCGGCAATATGTCCGGTCTCAATGTCACCGCCTGGGTGGCCATTATTTTTGGCTACTACTTCCTGGCCACTATTCTACCGATCCAGAAAATCATCGGTCGCCTCTATCCGGTGTTTGGTGCGGTGCTGATCTTTATGGCTGTCGGTCTGACCATTGCCCTGATGGTGCAGGGCTATGAGTTTTATCCGCAACTGACCCTGAGCAACGTGCATCCTAAAGAGCTGCCGCTGTGGCCGCTGATGTTTATCACCATTGCCTGCGGCGCCATCAGTGGTTTTCATGCCACTCAGTCGCCGCTCATGGCGCGCTGCGTGTCTAACGAGCGTCATGGCCGTTCGCTGTTTTATGGGGCGATGATCGGCGAAGGTTTGATCGCCTTGGTGTGGGCAACCCTCGGCATGGCCTTCTACCACGAGCCCGGTGCTCTCAATGAGGCTTTGGCCGTTGGTGGTCCGGCTCACGTGGTGAACGAAATTTCCACCACCTTGCTTGGCCCTGTTGGTGGTTTGCTGGCGGTGATCGGTGTTATCATTCTGCCGATCTCTTCGGGGGATACGGCGTTTCGCAGTGCCCGTCTGATCATTGCCGACTTCTTTAATATGGAACAGCGTCAGGCCGGACGTCGTCTGTTGCTGGCCGTTCCCCTGTTTGCCATTGGTTTCCTGATCTCCAAAGCGGAGTTCGGTGTCATCTGGCGTTACTTTGGCTGGGCCAACCAGACCCTGGCGACCATCGTGTTGTGGACGGCTGCCGCCTATCTGATCAAGCAGGGCAAGCTGCATTGGATCGCCACGGTACCGGCGACGTTTATGACCGCCGTGGCTGCCACCTATCTCGGCTATGCTCCGATTGGTTTCGGCATGCCGCTGCAGATTGCGACCTACATTGGTCTCGGGGTCGCGATCTTTAGCCTGACCATTTTCATGATCTGCTTTGGTCGTGAGCCTGATGTGGCTCTGGATCAGGACTCTATCTAACCATCCTCTTAAAACACCGCATTCACAAGCCGCCCGGATCGTTCCGGGCGGCTTGTGCTATTTGATCTGGAAACGGGTTGATTGTGTTTACAAACTCGTCAATAGAGCTACTGTTTGTTATGCTCCTTGAGCAGGGAGGCACAGCTTCCCGACATGAATCTGCAGAGGGTGAGATGGTTGCTTCACCCACAGCTTTTTTCCGTTTCAGGAGGATCAGTCATGGCGACAATAGGAACGCCCTTCTCCCCGACAGCGACCCGCGTCATGTTGTGCGGTTCCGGTGAGCTGGGTAAAGAGGTGGTTATCGAATTTCAGCGTTTAGGTGTCGAGGTTATTGCCTGTGACAGCTATGCCAATGCCCCGGCCATGCAGGTCGCGGATCGCTCCTATACCTTTTCCATGCTTGATGGCGAGGAATTGCGCCGCGTGGTGGAATTTGAGCGGCCCCACTATATTGTTCCCGAGGTGGAGGCGATTGCCACGGCGACCCTGGTGGAGCTGGAAAAAGAGGGCTTCAATGTCGTGCCTACGGCGCTTGCCGCCCAGTTGACCATGAACCGTGAAGGGATTCGTCGCCTGGCCGCTGAAGACCTTAGTCTGCCGACCACGAGGTATCGGTTTGCCGAAGATGAAGTGACCTTTCAGGCGGCCGTGGCTGAACTGGGTTTTCCGTGTGTGGTCAAGCCGATTATGAGTTCCTCTGGCAAGGGGCAGAGCGTGGTGCGCAGTGAAGATGATCTCGATGCGGCCTGGGACTATGCTCAGAAGGGCGGGCGTGCCGGGGGTGGCAAAGTGATTGTTGAGGCTTTTCTCGACTTTGATTATGAAATTACCCTGTTGACCGTCCGCCATAAAGAGGGCACCAGCTTTTGTCTGCCTATCGGCCATCGTCAGGAGGATGGTGACTATCGTGAATCGTGGCAGCCACAGGCGATGAGTGGTGAGGTACTGGACAAAGCGCAACAGATGGCCAAACAGATCACTGATGCGCTGGGCGGCTGGGGTATTTTCGGGGTGGAACTGTTCATTCAGGGCTCCGAGGTCTATTTCAGCGAGGTCTCGCCACGGCCGCACGATACCGGCCTGGTGACGTTGATCTCTCAAGACTTGTCCGAATTTGCTCTGCATGCACGGGCGATTCTCGGCTTGCCGATTCCCAATATCGTCCAGCACGGCCCCTCGGCTTCGGCGGTGGTTCTGGTGGAAGGCCATTCAACCCAGGTCAGTTTCAGTGGGCTTGATATCGCTCTGTCGCAACCGGATACCCAGTTACGGCTGTTTGGTAAACCGGGTGTTACCGGGAAACGCCGCCTTGGCGTGGTGTTGGCCCGTGATCATTCGGTGGATGCGGCGCGCCATAAGGCCATGATTGCGGCTGACGCGATTGAGGCTGTGCTGTAACGGATTTTTTGGTGAACGCTTTTCAAGGGGCTGACGCCTAAAAACCAGACTGGACAGGTTGAGGGAAACGCAGTAATCTTTGTTTTTGTTTAACAAATTTTACTAAAAATCCAACAATGGAGGGCAACGTGAAAACTGCACTGATTCCCCTGATGATCCTGCTGCTGATGCTGGCTGGCTGTGGCGAGGAGAAAACCGCCAAAGCACCGGAGCAACCCGCCCATGAAACAACGGAAACATCTGCGGTCCAAACGGTTGAAAAGACCGTGGAGCAAACAGTCGATGCGGTGAAAGAGACGGCGACTGATGTGGTGGACGCCGGTAAAGAGGTGGCAACCCAGGCTGTTGAAGATGTGGAAACCGCGGCCAAGGATGTTGAAGCACAGGTGACGGACATGGCGGCCAGCGCTGAAAAGCAAGTCAGTGAAGCCACTGAGGGAGCCGCTGAAACCAGCAGCGCCCTGCTGAGCGGCCTGACACAAAAAGCCCAGAGCGTGACAGAAACGCAAACCACAGCCGAAAGCGCTACCGGTGACATGGTGGCACAAGCCGAAGAAAAAGCGGCAGCAGCCACCTCCGCGGTTACTCCTCCAGAGACGGTGGTGATCGAAAATAACTATGGCAACGTGACGTTGACTCATGCGTTTCACGGTAAAACCTATGGCTGCCCCACCTGTCATGGCGACAACACGCCGGGACCTTTTGAGCTGGGTAAGGCAACGGCGCATGTGTTGTGCAAGGATTGCCATAAAGAGAAAAACGGTCCAACAAAATGTAGTGGTTGCCACAAAAAATAGTTTTTCCAGGCCATGTTTGAACACCAAAGCGCCCCAATCCGGGGCGCTTTTTTTTATGAATTTCAACGAGAAACTCTCCAGATGATGTATACGTTTGACGTTTGAAAAAACTGCTGATACGGTGAAGTAAGTACCCGTATTGTATACGGTTTTTTATTGTGTATACGCGTCTGGAGAGACTATGTTCGAGATTGTTGAAAACACGATATTGGCTCCCGGTTTACACCGTCTGACGGTGGTGGCACCACGCATTGCCGCTGCTCGTCAACCGGGACAGTTTGTTATGGTGCGTCGTGATGTTGGTGAGGAGCGGATTCCTCTCACCATCGGTGCATCCGATAGTGAAGACGGCACCATTACCCTGTTTGTTCAGGCCACCGGTGCTGCAACGCAACGTATTGTCGCCACCCCAGTCGGTGGTGAGCTGCGCGATGTGGCCGGTCCCTTGGGCCAGCCGACCGAGATTGAACACTGGGGACGGGTCGCCTGCATTGGTGGTGGGGTTGGTACTGCCGTGCTCTATCCGCTGGTGCGTGCCCTGCATGAAGCGGGTAATGCCGTGACCTCGATTATTGGTGGTCGTTCGGCCGACTATGTGATCCTTGAAGAGGAATTGGCCCAGTTCAGTGATGCCGTGCAGGTGACGACCGATGATGGCAGTCGCGGCAGCCAGGGGTTTGTCACCCAGGCGCTGGAGTCCTTGATTGCCGACGAAGCTCAACGCCCGCAGGCGGTTTTTGCCGTCGGGCCGTTGCCGATGATGCGCGCCGTGGCCGACGTCACACGTCCCTGGCAGATCAAAACCGTGGTCAGCCTCAACCCGATCATGATCGACGGCACCGGCATGTGCGGTGGTTGCCGGGTGACCATTAATGATGAGGTGCGTTTTGCCTGTGTCGATGGTCCTGAATTTGATGCCCATCAGGTGGACTTTTCCGGTCTGATGGATCGTCTGACCATGTATCGTGAGCATGAAACCTGTCATTTGGATGCCGCCATGGCCCAAGGGGGTGTGGCATGACTGAAGCGATGACGCCAAAACAGCGTCTGGCCATTCAACGCGTGATCATGCCGGAGCAGGATGCCGGTGCGCGCAGTGCCAACTTTACCGAAGTCAACCTTGGCCTCAATCATGAGCAGGCGGTGGCGGAAGCACAACGCTGTCTGCAATGTAAAAGCCGGGTGTGTGTCGATGGCTGCCCGGTACAGGTCGGCATCCCCGAATTTATTGCCGCTGTGGCCAACGATGATTTGCCCGGCGCCGCACGTATCCTGCAGCGGGATAATGCTTTACCTGCCGTTTGTGGTCGGGTTTGCCCGCAGGAAAATCAGTGTGAAGCACGCTGTGTGCGCGGTGTTAAAGGGGAGGCTGTGGCCATCGGCTATCTGGAACGCTTTGTCGCGGACTGGGCCATGACCCATGCTGAAGGGCTGGAACAGGCAACTCCACCTACTGCCAGTGGTAAGCTGGTGGCCGTGGTTGGCAGTGGCCCGTGTGGGCTGTCCGCTGCTGGGGATCTGATCCGTCAGGGGCATAAAGTAACTATTTTCGAAGCCCTTCACGATACCGGTGGCGTATTGCGTTACGGCATTCCTGAATTTCGTCTGCCGAAGACCATCGTTGATCAGGAAGTCGCTCGACTCGAAGCCTTGGGGGTCGAGATTCAGTGCAATGTCGTGGTAGGAAAAACCTTGACCATTGATCAGCTCAAAGAGGATTTCGATGCGGTGTTGATCAGCAATGGTGCCGGCTTGCCGATGATGATGAATATTCCCGGAGAGCACCTCAAAGGGGTGTATGCCGCCAACGAATACCTGACCCGTGTCAACCTGATGGGCGCTGGTCGTTTGGCCGACAGCCCGACACCGATTGTCCAGGGCAAGCGAGTGGCGGTGGTTGGTGCCGGGAACACGGCCATGGACTGCGTGCGGACCGCGCGTCGTCTGGGCGCCGAGCAGGCCATGATCGTTTATCGCCGCAGCGAAGCGCAGATGCCTGCCCGCCGTGAAGAGGTGCATCACGCCAAAGCCGAAGGGGTTGAGTTTGTCATGCTCAGCTCACCGCTGGAGATCCTCGGCAATGACCAGGGCTGGGCAACGGCCTTGCGCTGTCAGAAAATGCGTCTCGGTGAGCCGGATGCCTCAGGGCGTCAGCGGCCGGAGCCGATTGACGGCGAAACCGTTGATCTGGCTGTTGATGTGGTGGTTAATGCCTTGGGAACCCGGCCCAATCCCTTGTTGACGGCAACGGCTCCCCATCTGGAGTTGCAGCCTTCCGGTCAGATTCGGATTGACGACGACGGCCAGACCAACCTGCCGGGTATCTATGCCGGGGGCGATATCACCCGCGGCGGATCGACGGTGATCCTGGCCATGGGTGATGGTAAGCGGGCGGCGGCCCGGATTCATCAGATGTTGAGTGGTGGCTGACGTGCATCCTGGGGTGGGATGGAAGCTGCGAACGTCAACTTGAAAACAGGATGAATCATGAAACGGATTGAGATTATCAAAGCGGATATCACTCAGCTCAATGTTGATGCGATTGTCAATACGGCGACGACAAAGTTGTTGGGAAGTGGCGGTGTTGATGGGGCCATTCACGATGCAGCCGGACCGGAGCTGATGGAAGAGTGCCGGCGGCTCAAAGGGTGCCTGGTTGGAACCGCGAAAATCACATCAGGCTATAATCTGCCGGCCCGCTATGTCATTCACACCGTCGGACCACAATGGGACGAGGGCCAAGGCAATGAGCAGGCGTTGCTGGCTTCCTGTTACCGGGCCTGTTTCAGTCTGGCACGTGAATATGGTCTGAAAACTCTGGCCTTTCCGGCCATCAGTTGCGGCAGTTATCAGTTCCCCGTGCCGACAGCCTGTGAGATCGCCATGGATGTGGTGGAACAGTGTCTGCGTGGGAATGATCAGATCGAACGGGTCATCTTTGTCTGTTATCGTGATGCCGTGGAGCGGACGTTGAAGCAACTCCTTGCGGAGAAAATGATGCCTTTGGTTGACAACTTAGCACCACAACCCGGCTTCACGAATTACCCGGGTTGTGAAATAACAGTCTAAAGAAGGGTGGGCATTGCCCACCCGTTAGATCGGTGCCACACCAGAGATAAAGAAAGACGAAAGACTGTTACCAACGTTTTACGCCAAAGGTGATGACGCGCACGATTCGCCGACCTAAAGGGCGACGAGCCGGATAGGTGAAACATCACGGAAACTGATCCCGTGTCGGTTAACCCAGGTTCAGGAGAAGTTCAGCTGGTTTTTGCATACTTTTGAGCGGCCAGTCAAAAGTATGTCGGCTGCCGGGACGAAACCCGGCGACTTTGACTGTGATCTTGAGATTCAGTGGTTCGTAATACGCAACGAATCGCACCGGCGAACTTCATCCGTTCGCGAAGGTGATACCCACGTGACGCGGGCTTCCGCGCCCGCACGTCGGGGCACTTTTGCGTCGACAAAAGTACCGCAAAATCGACTCCCGTCATTGCACCCTCCGGGTTCCCTCTCTCCATTCTCTTACATCGCAATGTCGGCAAAACTCGCTACCGCTCAAACAGGTTGCCGACAACCATTGCGCTGACGTTCATTGCGTTCGGTGCTGCTGAACGGGAGGGCTTGGCTGCTCAATAACACACGACTGCAGGGCGGGCACCGTCCCGCCCGTTTGATCGGTGCCACACCAGTGATAGAGCGCGACTGAAGATTGTTGTCAACATTTTACGCCAGAGATGATGCGTTGCATGATTCGTCGACCTAAAGGGCGGCGAGCCGGATCTGCAAAGCATAACGGAAACAGACTCATTGTCGGTTGATCTGAGGGCCAGAAGGTATTCAGGCTGGTTTTTGCATACTTTTGAGCGGCCAGTCAAAAGGATGTCGGCTGCCGGGACGAACCCCGGCGACCTTGACTTTGCCTTTGATCTTGATCGTCAGTGGTTCAGATTTCGGAACAGGTCGCGCTGGCGAACATCAGCTATTCACACCAGTTGGTTCCCACGTGACGTGGGCTTCCGCGCCCACACCTCGGGCCACTTTTGCGTCGACAAAAGTAGCGTAAAATCGACCCCCAAGGGGTTGTCATCAATCAGCCTTCACGGAGTTGTTGCGGATCTTTTTCACGTCAGCGGCGTTATCGGTCGTCGCCATAGAACAACTATAGCTCCTCCCTCTGCCTTGCTGACGCAAAAAATCTCACGCAACACCTCTCGTTCATCTGATTAATAACACCCCCAATGCCCCCTACGGGTTCCCTCACGCCATTCACTTACCCTGCGATGTCGGCAAAAACTCGGCCTGTGTGCCACAGTCCTCAAACAGTTTGCCGACACCCATCGCAGCGACGTTCACTCTGTTCGGCGCTACTGAACGAGGGGGCAGGGCTGCTAAGAGTAGAGAGTTGCGAGTAAGCTGTCATTCAGGAACGTTTTTGCAACCACTGCTCCAAACGATCCGTGGCTTCTTTAAGCCGTTCCAGACTGTTGGCGTAAGAGAAACGCAGGAACCCTTCACCACCACTGCCAAAGTCAATACCAGGTGTCACAGCCACACCGGTTTCAGCAAGAATTTCCCGCGCCAGTGCCATGGAATCGTGACTCAAATGGCGGGCATCGGCAAAGACGTAGAAGGCTGCGACCGGCTCGCTGTGGATGACAAATCCCAGCTCCTTGAGCCGGGCAACGAGGTATTTGCGGCGTTCGTCGTAGGCCCGGCGCATCCGTTCCACATCGTCATCACAATCGCGCAGCGCGACAATCCCGGCGTGCTGAATAAAGCTGCCGGCACAGATCAGAAAGTTCTGGTGCAGGCTCTGTAACACGCGCACCGCCGCTTTGGGGGCGATGAGGTAGCCGAGACGCCAGCCGGTCATGGCGTAGGTCTTGGAAAATCCGCCGAGGACAAATGCCTGGTCGGTGAATTCGAGAATGCTGCGCTCTTCGCCCTGATAGGTCAGGCCATGATAAATTTCGTCGGAGATGATCGGCACCGGCAGCGACGCCAATTGTTGCAGCCAGTCTGTCGACAATAACGATCCGGCCGGGTTGGACGGCGAGTTGATCAGCAGTCCGCGGCTTCGTGATGACAGAACGTTGCGTACATCTTGCGGATCGGGCTGAAAGCCTTGAGCGGCACGGGTGGTGATCTCCACGGGAACCCCGCCGTTGAAGCGGATAAAATTGGCGTAGCAGGCGTAGCCGGGATTGGTCAGAATCAGCTCATCGCCGGGATCGAGCAGGGCTGCAAACAGCAGCAGCATCAACGGACTGGTGCCTGACGAGACAATGACCTGATCGGCATCAATGGTGACCTGATAGCGGCGTTGATAATGGCGGCAGATCTCTTCACGCAGTTCCAGTAAACCCAGTGAATGGGTGTACGCGGTATGACCGTCGGTAATCGCTTGCTGGGCGGCGGCAACGATTTTTCCCGGGGTGGGAAAATCGGGTTCCCCCAGACACAGGTAGATGATGTCGCGGCCTGCAGCTTCAAGGGTTTTCGCCTGTTCCATCACCTCCATGGCGAGAAACGGTGTAACCTCTGAGGCTCGTTGAGAAAGATGCAGTGACATATGATTTCCATGGTTTGGGTGGCAGGATGGTCTCTGGACAATATGCGCCAAGCCGCTATATTTGACAAGAGGCTGCTGTTGTTACGCTGTCTCTTTTGCGTGCTGTTTGTCAGTCCTTTTCTCCATATGGAGACTGTTATGAAGCAGATTGAAATTGTCCGGGGAGATATTACCCGTTTACAGGTTGATGCCATTGTGAATGCTGCGAACACCTCATTGCTTGGCGGCGGTGGTGTCGATGGTGCCATTCATCGTGCCGCTGGACCGCAGTTGCTCGAAGAGTGCCGCACTCTCGGCGGTTGTCCGACCGGAGAAGCCAAAATGACGCGCGGCTATGATCTGCCCGCCCGTTACGTAATCCACACCGTTGGCCCGGTGTGGAGCGGTGGGGGGGGAAATGAAGAGATGTTGTTGGCGGCCTGTTATCGCAACAGCTTGAAACTGGCAGTTTCCCATGGCTTGAGTACGATTGCTTTTCCAGCTATCAGTTGCGGTGTCTATCGTTTTCCCATTGAGATTGCCAGCGAGATTGCGGTGCGTGAAGTGTGTGCGGTGCTCGAACCGAGTAGCGTGCTGAACCGCGTCCTTTTTGCCTGTGTTGATGAGGGCATCTGCCAGGCGTTGCAGGCGAGCCTGGCTCGACGTCGTCATTCGGCCTGTGGCCAGTCTTTCCAGAATTCCTGACTGCCATACAGTAATCCGACCGCCAGACTCATGTCGAGTGTCGCCACGGCGATCAGACCGGCGTAGGAACCCTGTGCCCAGTAGGAAAGCAGAGCCCCTGTGGCGATCATCGTCGCAAGCATCAGATAGAAAACTCCCCGATAACATTGCCAGAGTTGAGGCCGACGGAGCTGGCGAATGCGCCGACGGTTTTTTCGGCAGGCGCGGCGAAAAATCCACTGTCCTTTGACACCTCCCAGAATTGTTCCTGCGCCGGGCGCCAGCCAATGCTGCCACTGTTGTGGGCACAGTTGCTCTGCGGCCAAAAACAATTCACCGCTTTTTGCAAACAGGGCAAAACTGCCTGTGTACCAGATAACAGAGGCAAGAATATTGAGATGTTGGTGGTGGATCATCATGATGTGACCTGATATGGTAGTTACGGTAAACGAGCTACGTCTACTTTAACCATTTCATCACGGCAAATCCAGCGTTGGTCTGGTGCGTGTGTGAGGATTTTTTATGCGACGAACAAAAATAGTCTGTACCGTGGGTCCGGCGTCGGCGGATGAGGCCACTCTGGAGCAGATGATCAGCAGCGGTATGAATGTAGCCCGCCTCAACTTTTCCCATGGCGATCACGATTCCCATCAACAACTGATTGAGCGGATTCGCGCCGTGGCCAAGCGGCTCAATCAGCCGGTGGCGATTCTACAGGATCTGTGTGGCCCGAAAATTCGCCTCGGCCAATTGCCGGAGCAGGGCGTGCGACTGCATCAGGGCGATGCGGTGAGTTTGTGTTCCACTGGTCAGGCCGGTGAAGGCGATCTGCCGGTCGATTATCCCAGTTTGCATGAGGATGTTCAGGTGGGGGATTCCATTATGCTGTCTGACGGGCTGATGGAATTACAGGTTGAGCGGATCGATGCGCCCCAGGTTCAGTGCAGCGTCATCAGCGGTGGCGTCGCTTACAGCCGCAAAGGCGTTAATATGCCGAGCAGTCATCTGAGTATTCCGGCATTTACGGAGAAAGATCGCGACGATCTGCGGTTTGGCCTGCAGCAGGGGGTGGATATTGTCGCCCTGTCATTTGTGCGCGGTGCTGACGATCTTAAAGAGATCCGTACCATGCTGGCCGAGGTTCCTGAAGCGCCGAAGCTGGTGGCAAAAATTGAGAAACCGCAGGCTGTTGCCCATATTGAAGAGATTCTTGATGTGGTGGATGTGGTGATGATTGCACGTGGCGATCTTGGCGTGGAGGTGCCGCTGGAGCAGGTGCCGGTGTTGCAGAAGCAACTGATTCATAAGGCGCGCCTCAAAGGCAAAGCCGTGATCACCGCAACTCAGATGCTGTCAAGTATGGTGTCCAATCCACGGCCGACCCGGGCGGAAGCTGCGGACGTCGCCAATGCCATCTATGATGGAACCGATGCCCTGATGCTCTCCGATGAGACGGCGTCCGGTGATTACCCGGTGGCGGCAACTCGTATGCTTGACCGCATTGCCCGTTCCACCGAACCGCACTTGGATAGCGCCCTGAGTCTGATTCAGGATGATGGCAACGATCCCCCCCAGGTATCCTGGGCGGTTGGTCGGGCGGCGGTGACTCTGGCGGAAGATCTGCGCGCCTCGGCGATTGTGGCTTATACCCAGTCAGGATTTACCGCCTCATGTGTGTCACGCTTTCGTCCTGACTGTCCGGTGATCGGTTTGACCACCAATGAACAGCGTTGTCGGCAGATGAACCTGCTGTGGGGGGTGTTGCCGGTAACAATTGAGCCGTGCAGCGACACCGATGAGATGTTCGAAAAGGCGCGTGAGGAAGTGATTAAGCGTCATCTGGTCGCGGCGACACAACGGATTGTGGTCACGGCGGGAACCCCGCTGTGGCAATCCGGTTCAACGAATTTGCTCAAAGTGATTGAATTGCCGGAGACGACAGCGTAAAACCTGAATCAGTGAGTAACGTAATAAATCAATGCAATGAGGGAGTGCCATGGAACAACAGCGGCGTGAAGCGTTAGTCCCTTTACTACAGGACCCGCACGAGCAGGTGAGGCAGGCGGCGACAGAGGCCTTGGCGCAGTTGGATCAGCGCGGCCATGCCGACCAGTTGCTCGAGCATCTGGCCCGTGGTTCGTCACAACAGAAAATTTCCGCCTTGTTCGGCCTGGAGGCGGTGGAGAGTGATGCAGTCAGAACCGCTGTGTGCGGGGCTCTTAAAGATGATGAGGCGGATGTCCGTGCGGTGGCGGTTCAGGTGGTGGGGCGCAAACGTTACCCGGCGGCGCTGAACGATTTGGTCAATTGTCTGCAAGATCGCCATCCGGCGGTTGCCGTGTATGCGGCCCAGGCGTTGGCGCATTATAAAGATGCGCGGCTGGTCCCCTATTTTGAAACCATCTATCGGCGCGGTGATGAAGAGTTGCAGTGCGCCTGTCTCAAAGCGTTGGGCGAGATGGGTTTTGCTGCGGCTGAAGCGTGCCTGCTTGAAGCCTTGAGCAGTGGTTCTGCTACGGTACGAGCTGCGGCGGCAACGGCTCTGGGGCAGCTCGTCGATTAATTTTTCTGTTACATCAGAGTGGTAATGTCGATGTTGAGGCGCAGCGGATCAACTTCACCGGCAATGGCTTCATTGCTTTTTTCCAGTTGCAGGTCGTAAGGCGTTTCCACCTCATTTCCTTGGTGGTCGCGGATGATACGGATGGTACTCTTGTCGAGGTTGAGGGCATCCATATCAACGATCAGACCGATCTCATTGCTGACCAGGCGCACCAGACTGCCGACTGGAAATTTCCCCAAAGCAAGACGAAACTGTTCCATATAGTCCGGGTGCAGGTGACCACCGGACAAGTTGTCCATGATGGCAACGGCCTGTAGCGGGGAGCTGGGGCGGCGGTAGGCGCGTAACGTGGTGATCGCGTCAAAGGTGTCGGCAATGGTGGTCATGTCCACCAACGGTGACACGGGTTCGCTGATCCTGCCCTGAGGGTAACCGTTGCGATCGTAGCCGATATGATGACCGAGAATCATACTGATGATTCGCGGATCGATATCGCTCATCTGTGAAGCGATTTCAGCGCCGAGCTCCGGATGCTTTTTGATGATTTCGTATTCCTGTGACGACAGTTTGCCCGGTTTTCTGATGATGTTCGGGGCAATCTTCAATTTTCCCAGATCGTGGAGCAGACTGCCAACACCGAGGATTTGCAGGGTATCGTTATCCAGTTGACAGGCGCATCCCAGAGTCAGGGCGATGACAGACACATTAACCGAGTGACTGAATGTGTAATCATCGTAATCTTTGAGCATGCTCAGGGCCAGCATGGCATAGGGGGTTTTAACCATCTGCCGCGCCATTTTATCCACCGTCGTCACCACCGGACCGGTTGGTGGAATACGGCCAAGTTGAATATCATCACACAGTGACGACAGCGTTTTCACCGCATGGTCATACACCTTGCGTGCCGGACTGCCCTCTTTGCCCTCTCCCGCATTGGCGTAACGGATGGCGTAAATACCAACCTGATCAAGTTGATGATCAAACAGTTCACCATTGAGTTGACCGGCGTAAAGCATCTCGACAAAGGTCTGCAATTCGTTTTCCGCCACTTCAGGGAAAATTTCCAATCCGTAGATCTGATGTGCCTGCAACAATTTAAGCAAGCCCTGGGCTGGCGGCGGATTGTCGGCAAACAGGTGATCTCCGATGTACAGGGTGTCATCGACAATGCCGATTTTTAAGCTTTTGGTGTCTTCAAACACCTGTTGCACAGCCTGCCACAGGTTGTCGTGGAAGCGGTTGTTGGCCGGATGTTGGGGTGGGTACAGTTTCAAGCCGTTGAGAATGCCGTTGAGGGACTGGAGAAACTGGCTCAGTTCATCGTGAAACATGGGTCAGGATTCCGATCGTTGGCGCAGGGCCTGACGGGCCGTGGACGCCAGTTTTTGATTCGAGGAGTCGCTGGCGCGTTGCAGAGCCGCGAGGCTTTCCGGATCGGACAGGTTGCCCATGGCCGCAGCGGCCTGACAGCGAATTTCGTTGTACTCTTTGCGTTTTACCAGTTTGCCGCGTTCAACCAAGTCAATGAGGGCCTGACTGCAGTCTGGTGAGGCGATCTCGCTCAGGGCGAGGATGGCATCGCGCACCTGGTTCTTCTGGTTGAGGAAGGGGTCGCGTTGGCGGGCAATTTTTACCAGCGGTGGTACTGCCGCCGGGTCTGCCTGAGCCCCCAGAGCGAGAATGATCTGATTGGGAAACTCGTAGTCTTTGCTTTCCAGTTTGGCGATGAGAGCCTGGCTGGCTTGTTCGGTTTTGATGCGGGCCAAAGCACGGATCGCTTCCTTGGCGACGCGACCATCGGGATGGTCGAGGTAGGGAATGAATTGTTCTGTCAGTTCCGGATCGCGGCTTTCACTGAGAATGGTGATGGCGTTACGGGTGACAAACCAGCGTTCGTCGGACAAGCTGTCGATCAGCAGTGGGAAAACCTTGGCACCCATGGCAACCAGTAATTGACTCAGGAATCTGCGTAATTTGTTGTCCAGCTCTTCACTTAGACGCTGGATCAACAAAGAACCAACCTGCTCTGCGGGAAGGTCCATGATAATGCGCGTTACGAAGTGTTGTTCCTGGCGGGTCTTGGCGTTATCAATCAACAGATCCACCAGCGGGTGGCCAATCAGAGACGCGACCGCCTGCCTTAGAACCCGCACGTAGCGGGCATCGGTCTGTGGGCTTTGAATCCACACGTCCAACTGTTTGAGAATCTGCAGAGCTTGCTGGTGGTGTCCCTCTCCCATCAGACGCTGCAGTGACTGAGTGAGCTGGCGTAAGGCATGGAGAAACGGCATCTCCTTATCTTTGGCTGGAGCCAGAAGAATTTCCTGCAATTTATCGAGAACTTGCTGCAGAGAGGCCTCTGAAGACTCCAGAAGTTGTCCAGGCTGCCCATTTTGTTCCGGCGAGGATTCTTCTTTGCCTGGGCTGGCACCATTATGCTTCTGTTCCAGTGCTTCACGTCGTTTATTGATCGCACCTAAATCAAGTTCATTGGTCCAGATCGTTGTTACCTGCTGTCGCTCGAGAAGTTCTTGAACCCCTCCTTCGATAACGACCGTGGCCGGTTCACTAGTGATGATGCGGCACAGGCTTAACAGGTGACGGTCAACCAGGTCCGGCAAAAAAGTCAGAGTCTTGATTTTATGAGCAAACAGCCGATTGGCCACATCGGGGGGCAGCGGGTTGTTACTGATCAACGGGTGGTTGTCGATGAGGAACTGGCGGCGCTTGACGGTCAGAACCAGAGGCGCGTCGTTGCGAGCCAGCACGGTGCGAAGCAGATCCACTGACTGGTGGATTGCCGTGTTGAGTGCTGGATGGCCGTCAGGGTAGTAGCTGACATTTTTCAACAACTTGGCCCAGCCAATCAACGCTTGCTCCAACGCGTTATCAGTAAATCCTTCCATCAAGTCTTCCTTTTACCCGAAAAAACGTTGTTTTTTAAGAATGAACACCTCTAACACCATAACGTCAGATGGTGGTTTTGTAAATTGCCAAGCGAAAGATTCCAACATGTTGGAAGGGCTTAATGCGTTTTTCGCCTTTTAGGATGACCTGGATGCGCGCCAGGCTACGTTTTACAAGCAAAGATGAAAAGCGGGTCGTGCCATCAAACAACAGGGGCGACCTTTTGAAGAGGCCGCCCCTGCGCAGAGATTACGGTAAGATGTTTTGCTAAAGCAGGGCGAACGCTTTTTCCGCCGCTTCAATGGTCTGATCGAGGTCCTGCTTGGTGTGGGCAACGCTCATGAAGCCCGCTTCAAACTGAGAGGGCGCCATGTTGATGCCGCTGTCGAGCATGGTGCGGAAGTAGCGGCTAAACGCCTCGGTGTCACTTTTGCTGGCATCACTGAAGTTGTTGACCGGTCCTTCACAGAAGTAGGTGCAGAACATGCCGCCGACCCGTTGCAGGCAGGTCGGAATGGCACTCTTACTTGCCGCCTGACGCAGTCCCGCTTCGAGGTAAGCACTTTTTTCTTCAATCTGCTCGTAAAACCCTTCCTGCTTGAGCAGCTTCAGGGTGGCAATGCCGGCGCTCATGGCCAGAGGGTTGCCGGACAGGGTACCGGCTTGGTAGATGCCGCCTTCGGGAGAGAGCTGGTCCATCAGTTCCTTCTTGCCGCCGAAAGCGCCCACCGGTAGACCACCGCCGATGATTTTACCCAGGCAGACCAGGTCGCCGCGCACATTGAAGCGTTCCTGCGCGCCGCCAAACGCGACGCGGAAGCCAGTCATGACTTCGTCAATGATCAGCACGATCCCTTCGGCCGTACACAGCTCGCGTAATCCTTCGAGGAAGCCCGGCTGCGGCGGGACACAGCCCATGTTGCCGGCGATGGGTTCGAGGATGATGCAGGCGATCTCATTTTTGTTGGCCGCGACCATGCTCTTGACCTCGTCGAGATCATTGTAGGTGGCGGTGAGGGTGTATTTGGCAAAGTCTGCCGGGATGCCCGGTGAGGTGGGTACGCCGAAGGTTGCCGCGCCACTGCCGGCTTTGACCAGCAGAGAATCGGCATGACCGTGGTAGCAGCCATCAAATTTGAGGATCTTGTCACGACCGGTGCAGCCACGGGCCAGACGGATGGCGCTCATGGTTGCTTCGGTCCCCGAGGACACCATGCGCACTTTTTCGATGTTGGGATAGGCCTCGCAGACCATTTCGGCCAGTTCAATTTCTTTATAGGTGGGAGCACCAAAGGAGGCGCCGTTGACGGCGGCATCCTGAATCGCACGAACCACCTCGGGGTGGCAATGGCCGAGAATCATCGGCCCCCAGGAACCGACATAGTCGATATAGCTTTGGTGATCGGCATCATAGATGCGGCTACCTTCGGCGCGTTCGATAAACAACGGATCGCAGCCGACCGATTTAAATGCGCGGACCGGACTGTTAACTCCGCCGGGGATAACCTCTTTAGCCTTGGCAAAATAATCGTGCGAACAATCATGTTTCATAACAACTCTCCCAGAGCGATGTTGGTGTTTCAATCAATGAAGTGGTACAGTGTCGAACGCAGCTGCAGTGCCGGTTTTACGCGCTCTGCGCAGTCAGGGCGACGTTTTGGACGCTAGCATATCGTCTTGACGCTTGTCAAGGAAAGCCGTTGGTGATTATCCCCCTGTTTTTAGGGGGTTAGGGAGAGGTTTTTCAATGATTTTAGGAGTGACCGGAGGAATCGCCAGCGGTAAAAGTACTGTTGTTGCTTTATTGGCTGATCTGGGAGCCCAGGTGGTCAGTGCTGACCAGTTGTCACGAGATTTGGTGGAACCAGGGCAACCCGCGCTGGCCGCACTGGTTAGGCGGTTTGGGGAAACGATTCTTAACCCGGATGGAACCCTGGATCGTAAAGGTCTCGGAAGTCTGGTGTTTGCCGATTCCGAGGCACGGCGTGATCTCGAAGCGATTCTTCATCCGGCGATTGCCGAGCTTTCCAGGCGTTGTCTTCACCAGGCTGCGCAACAGGTGGGGTCGGATGGCCTGGTGGTTTATGAAGCGCCATTGCTCTACGAGGCGGGTGCCGAAGATCGGGTGGATCGGGTTCTGACGGTGACGGTGGCTGAGGAGGTGCAACTGCAGCGGCTGATGGCGCGTGATCAGTGTGATGCGGTTGCCGCCCAGCAACGGATTGACGCCCAGATGCCGCAAGAGGAAAAAGCGCGCCGTGCCGATTATGTCCTTGATAATTCGGCGGATTTTCCTGCCTTGAAAAGCAAAGTGCATCAACTGTTTTATCAGCTCTGTCCTCACGCTGCGCAGCTCTGAACCGGCTCCTTACACAACCCTCATCCGTGCCTTATATGAAACGCCATAATCAGCGACAACTGATGATGGAGAGAATTGTATGGCACAGATCGATTTACACGTCCACTCGAAGTATTCCAACCACCCTTCCGAATGGTTTCTGCAACGTCTCGGTGCCTCCGAATCCTACACCGAACCGGAGACCATCTACAAACTGGCCCGTCAACGCGGCATGGATTTCGTCACCATCACCGACCACAATCGCATCAAGGCATCGCTGGAGCTGGTGGAAAAATATCCGCAGCATTGTTTCAGTGGAGTGGAGGCCACGGCTTATTTTCCCGAGGACAAGTGCAAAATTCACGTGCTGATATACGGGTTGGATCGCGACCAGTTCAGCAAGATTCAGAAGAAACGGAAAAACATTTACAAATTGCGCGACTATCTGCGCCAGGAAGATCTGGCCTGCGTTGTTGCGCACGCCACCTACGCGGTCAACAATCGCCTGACCCTTGATCATCTGGAAAAACTGATCGTGTTGTTCAACAATTTTGAAGGACGCAACGGCAGCCGCAGCGTCCTCAATAACGATATTCTCTCCCAGGTATTGCAGGGCCTGACTCCGGACGATGTGGAACGCCTGGCGCAAAAGCACGATCTCGAACCCTGGGGGCGCACGCCGTGGCTGAAAGGGCTGACCGGAGGCTCTGATGACCACGCCGGGCTGTTTATCGGCAAGACTTCGACCCGCGTTGAAGCACGCACGCCTCAGGAGTTTCTCGATCAGCTCAAACGCGGTGCCACGGAGCCATGCGGACGCCAGAACGATTTTCAGGGGCTGACTTTTGCCATCTACAAAATCGCCTTCGATTTTTCCCAGCACAACAGCACCGCCTTTGCCCAGTCAACCCTCAGCGATCTGACCCGCTATCTGTTCAGCGATAAAAAGCTCAGCTTCAAGGATCGACTGCGTTTGAACAAGATGAAGTCGAAAAAGAACAATCAGGTCTATCAGAACTTGGTGCAGCTCATCGAGACCAGTCGCACGCTACAGCAAGATGATATTGATTCGCGCCTTGATCTGCTCTACGACTGCATTGCCAATATTTCCGACCAGTATTTCCGCTCGCTGCTGGGCTCGCTGAACACCAATATTACCGAGATGGATATCATCCGCATCATTCAGGGGTTGTCGTCGTCGATTCCGGGGATTTTCCTGTCCGTGCCGTTTTTTTCCTCGTTCCGGCACATGTTTGGCGATCGTCAGTTGATCAATGAATTTAATGCCAGCCTCGGCAAGCAAGTCACCCGCAACTCCAAGCGCATCCTGTGGCTGACCGATACGCTGACCGATCTCAACGGCGTCTCCATGACCTTGCAGACCATTGGTCATCTGGCCGAAGAAAAAGGGTTTGCCATCCGGATTATGACCAGTCTGACCGATGAACAAAAACAGTCAGGACTGCCGCAGTCGACACTGATTGTGCCGCCGCTCTATTCAACGGCCTTGCCCCATTACGAGGACATTACCGTCAATGTGCCGTCGGTGCTGCGTATGCTGAAGATGGTCTACGATTACAATCCCGATGAGCTGTACATCTCGACCCCAGGACCGGTGGGGCTGCTCGGTTTGTTGATCGGTCGCATGCTCGGTACCGAAGTCAAAGGGATTTATCATACCGACTTTACTGTGGAGTCGCAGTCGATCATCGATGAACCGGCAATCTGCGACATGATCGAACAGTACAGCAAATGGTTTTTCAACCAGTTTGACACTCTGCTGGTGCCGACCAGCGAGTACATGCATCTGCTCAAGGAGCGTGGTTACCGTCATCGCCATATGGCCCTGTTTCGGCGTGGGCTGCGTACTGAGCACTTTTGCCCGATGGAGCGTCCTTCTCCGGAGCTGTCGAGACGACGACGCTTGCTCTATGTTGGTCGGGTGTCCAAAGATAAAAATCTCGATTTTCTGCTCGAGGTGTATCGCAAAGTGCGCCAACGGCATCCCGACATCTGCATGAGTATTGCCGGCGCCGGTCCCTATCTGGGCGAGATGAAACTGGCCTGTCGTGACCTGCCCGAGGTGGCGTTTCTCGGTCGGGTCGCTTATGACGAACTGCCGTCGGTGTATAACAGCCATGACCTGTTTGTTTTTCCCAGCCTCAGCGACACCTTTGGCATGGTGGTTCTTGAAGCCCAGGCCTGCGGTGTGCCGGCTCTGGTCGCCGATATCGGAGGACCCAAGGAAATTGTCGTCGATGGTGAAACCGGCTATGTGCTTTCCTCCGAATCCATTGATGGTTGGGTTGATCGGCTTGACGGTCTGCTGTCGGATCTGGAAGGGGATCGCAGTGACTATCAGCGCTTGTCGCAGGCGGCTCGGCAACGGGTTGAGCAGCGTTTTAGCTGGGACAGCATTTTGTTGGACATGACCCGCCCTACGGATACCCCCTTGCCGCGTTTGTCGCGGCATCGTCATCAACCCGGTCTCGGTGGACTGCTGAAACTGGCCTCCAACATGATGGTACACTCTTATGACTGAAAAGATTTCTCCGCTGGGCGAGGTCCTTAAAGTCACCGGCCGCCTGCTGCGTTCCGGACGGGTGCCCGGTCAGTTGATCATTCAATACACTGATCGTTGTAACGCCACCTGTCCGCAGTGCGGCATGCGGGTGACCAACGATTTTGCGCGTACCACTCTGGCCGAACAGCGTGTGGCTGAGATGATTCGTCATGCCGCTGATCACGGCGTTGCCGCGCTGTCTTTTACCGGCGGCGAACCGTTTATGTGTCTGGATGAAGTCTGCCGTCTGGCAAGCGTGGCCGGCGCACATAAGATTCCCTATATTCGAACCGGCACCAACGGCTACCTGTTTCGCGGTGCCGAGAATGCGGATTTTAGCGATCGTATGAAGACGCTGGCCGATAAATTGGCCGCTACCCCATTGCGTAATATCTGGGTGAGTATCGACTCCGCCGATGTCGCAACCCACGAGCAGATGCGTGGGTTGCCCGGCGTAATCAAAGGGGTGGAAAAGGCCCTGCCGATCTTTGCCGAGCGGGGGCTGTATCTGTCGGCCAACCTCGGCATCAACCGTAACTTTGCCGGGCGTGATAAAGATCGGGATCATCTCGACTATCCGTTCTTTCGTGCCGGGTTTGATCGCTTTTACCGCTTTGTGACGGAGCTTGGTTTTACCATTGCCAATGTGTGTTATCCGATGCATGGTGACGATGAGTCCGATCAGGCCGTCTATGCGGCCACAGCCACGGATCGGGTGGTGAGTTTTACCTACGAAGAGAAGCTCAACCTGTTTCAAGCTTTGTCTGATGCCATTCCCGGCCATCGGCAGAACATCCGTATTTTTACCCCACGTTGCAGTCTGCATGCCCTGTTGCAACAGTATCGTGGCCGTGAGGAGCTGACGACACCCTGCCGTGGTGGCATTGATTACTTCTTTGTTGACAGCCAGAGCGGGCACAGCTACCCGTGCGGCTACCGTGGCGATGAGGATCTGGGGCGCTTTGAAGAGATGACCCCACCGTCCTGTTCTGCAGCTCAAGAGTGCCGCCGTTGCGACTGGGAATGCTTTCGCGACCCGACCGAGCTGTTTTCACCGCTGCTCGATCTGCGCCTGGCCCCGGGTCGTCTGATGCAGCGGCTATGGAAAGATCGCACCTTTTACCGCCTGTGGCGTGAAGACCTGCGTTACTATCGCGCCTGCGGTTTTTTTGATGGCCGCCGCAATCTTGATCATGAAAAGTTGCGCCCGTGGCGTAACCCGGTGTTGCCTTAGCTGTTATTACTTTTTCTTCTTTGCTTTCTTCCCTTTTTTCTTCTTCTTCCCCTTTTTTTTGTCGACCTTTTTCGCCGGCTTTTTAGTTGCTTTTTTCTTCGCGGAACTCTGGTTCTTGTTCTTCTTTTTCTTGGCCGTGTCTTGGTCTGGAACGTCCGATGTTTTTGTTTCAGTTTCTGTGCTGACAGCAGCAAATAATGCCTGGGCATCGGCAATTACGCGGCGTGAACGCGCTTCGCTGAATCCTTTCACCGCGGCCAAACTACCGACTTTTTGTGCAGCGAGTTGTTCAGCGCTGGTGATACCGTTTTCGGCGAGAAGGGCTGCGGTGGCCGGGCCGATACCACGGACATTGAGGATCGGGGTCGTCATGGTCTTGTCTCCTTGGTGGGGGAAGTGGTTATTCGTTTTCCGTTGCATCATGCTCGCGCATGAATGCTTTGATGAATTTACGGATCTCGCGGGCCGCACTGGTGTCCAGATCGTCGCACAGTGCTACAAAGCGATCCCGTTCTTCACTGTTGATGCGGATCAACAGTTGGCTGTCCTTTTTCTTTTTCTTCTTTTTGTCACTCATGGTCGCTCCCTGTTCGTCAAGAGGAGGGGTGGTTCAGGTTGAGTGCCGAGGCAATCTCCTGCCATAAGGCCTGGTAGCATCGGTTAGCCTGGCTGTTGTGGGCAAACAGATCAATGGGCGCCTGGTGGAGGCCCATTTTTTCCACGTAGGTGGAGTGTGGTATGGCCTGTTCGAGAAACAGCGGATACGCCTTACGCAATGTTGCCGCCGTGTCGCGATGCAGTTGTTTGCGGCCGTCGGCCAACGTGAAAAAAGGGCGTATCCGATCTTGTGAATACCCCTGTTGGTCAAAAAAATCAAGCAATTGCCCAAACGTGCGCTGTGACAGGGTGGTGGGGATCATCGGTACGCTGATCAGGTCGGCTGCGGCAAAGATGTTTTCCGCCAACAGGCTGATACTCGGCGGGCAGTCGAAAATGACCACATCATAATGCACCGCCAGCCCCTTAAGGACTTTACGCAGGCGGTTGGTTTTACCGCCATGCTCAGCTAGCAGGGTATCAAAATGACGAAACGAGTGATGGGCCGGCAGAATGTCGAGCTGGTTGAAATCGCTCTGCTTGATTTGGTCGAGCAACTGTTCATAGGTCTTGAAGAAGCGCTTGGCCCAGTTCTTTTTCGATGGGTTACGCACCCGGAAATAAAATGACGAAGCCCCCTGGGCATCAAGGTCAATCAGCAGGGTGCGATGGCCCTGGTGGGCCGACCAGTAGGAAAAGTTTACGGCTGAAGCGGTTTTACCCACTCCACCCTTAATGCTGTAACAGGCGACGGTCTTCATAACGTGTCTCCGTCTTGAGTCAGGGTTTGAATGTCCATGACACCCTCTTCACCGGTAAAGGCGGCAATGGCGCCCACCACCCGTCGGCGTTCCTGAACATGTTGTTGATAGAGAACCGCGATTAGCGCATTGAGGCTGATGGCTTGAGCCGAGTCACGGGTTGTGGTGGCCAGATGGCTGAGAAACGCCTGTTGTACGGTCAGGTCATTGAAACGTCCGAGGATATCCTGAAGTTGCTTGAGTTTTTTGATCAGCCGTTTGATCCGATTGCGGTGAAAGAGTTCGCTGAACAGTTCGAGCAGGTAGCGCAATTTCTTGCATTCAATACGCAATGCGTGAATGACGACATCGGCGGTGGTGTCGTCAATGTCTAGACCATCCCGGCAAATCTGCCGGTAGTGACGGGCAATCTTTTTGGCGGCCAACGGCCTGATCGCTTTCGTCCCTTTGTTGGTCAACGGCTGTTGTGCCAGGTCTAGAGTGGTCATCAGGTGTTGGACTTCATCCTGATACTCCGCAGAAGACAACAGGGCTGTCAGTTGTTTTTGCTCTCGGTTGCGCTGGCGCTGGATGCGCTGAAACGCCTTGTCCAGGCCGGGGCCAAGTGCAGGCGGAAGGAGCGTGACATAATGGTTGCGATCGAGCAGAAACACATCCAGGTCACGCAGGCGATTGCTGCGTTGGGCCAATTGTTTAAACTGGTGTTTCAGGGCATTGCGTGGCTGTTGCGGCAGGCAGGTTTTAAACAGGCTGATCAGTGAGCGGGCCTTGCGCAGTGCCACCCGGTACTGGTGAGCGTATTCCGTGTCAATATCGTCAACCAGTCCCTGCTCCTGCTGGCGCGCTGATGTGACCAGATGTTTGAGCATGTGCAAAATCGCTTGCTGTGCGGGATCTGTCGCTTTGAGGTTGAAGGTCAATTGCTTGGGTGGGACCGTAACCTCAAGGCCGCTGTAGAGAAGGATTTGTCGCATGGTTAGCGAGGCGCAGGGCTGCATGTTCAGCGTCGACAGTTGGCGGCGGATGGCTTTGGCTTCTTGCTGATAACCGCGTAATGGATGCAGGCTGAGCAAAAAGATTTGCGGCTGTTGGATGAGGATCAGCCGACAGACGATTTTTCGGTCGTCATTGCGTACCGCCAGGGTGGTTTGTTGCCAGAATACGCGATGTTTCTCGGTAAATGCCCGCACGCCGAGCAGGGGGTGTAGGCGTTCTGCCAGATGTTGGTTGTGGAGCTGGTAGGGAAATCGCGCCTCGGGCGAAGCGTTGGCATCGCTGAATTGAAGCGCATTGTTTTGCCACAGTTGCAAAGACGGTTGGTGGTGGGCATAGAGCAGGGTGCAGCCGTTTTGCCAGATATGCCAGACTGGGTCATCAAGAACAGACCACTGCATCTCCCTGGTGTCGATGCACTCGACGGTGTAGGGTTCCAACAGGCGGGAAATCTGCTCATGCGTGAGTGGTTTTTTGAGTTTCCAGGATAATGCGGTGGTCATGATCTCCTCATTGTTATGTATATACAATGTATATCAATATGGGGAGGGTTTCAAGATACCGTTGTGAAGAAACAAAAAAACCCATCCGGGCAGGATGGGTTTTTAACTTTTAATCGTGCGTTGTCGTGGTTTAGTGGCGGTAGCCGAGTCGCGTAGACAGGGTGGCTGCTGCATCGATCACCAGCGGGGTCAACTCGTCGGTCATCCGTTCGTCAGTGAAGCGCATGGATGGGCCGGACAGGCTGATGGCACCGACAATGCGTCGGGTGTAATCGCGGATCGGAGCGGCAATGCAGCGAACTCCGGGATCGAGCTCTTCATTGTCCATGGCATAACCTTTTTCACACACTTCAGCCAGCTCCTTTTTCAGCCCTTCACGACTGGAGTGGGTTGATGCGGTAAAGGTCGGTAGCTCCTTGGGTAGGACAGATTCGAGTTCCTCGTCAGACATGTGGGCGAGGTGGACCTTGCCGGCAGCAGTGCAGTAAGCGGGCAGGCGTGAGCCGACGCGCGAAACAACGCGTACGGTCATGTCGGTTTCAACCACATCGAGATAGACAACATGGTTTTCCTTAAAGATGGCAACATAAGCCGTTTCGTTGCACTCTTCAACCAGATGTTCCAGAGTGAGTTTTGCCTGACGCAGCAGGCCCATCTGCTTGATGAAGGTTTGACCCAGCTCCAAGGATTTCAGGCCGAGGCGGTAGTTTTCCGTTGCCTTGTTCTGCTCGATATAGCCACGAGACTCCAACGTTGCCAGAAGTCTGAACACGTTGTTTTTATGCAGTTTCAGACGTTTGCTCAGTTCGGTAACGCCCAGTTCATCCACATCGTCGTGGAACTGCTCAAGCAGATCCAGGGCGTGGGATACAGCCTGAATTATATATTCCGATTTGTCTTTTTTAGCGGGCATGTTGGTGTCCCCTGCTTGCGTAATAATGGCTAGATGCTGTTTTATTTATAGTGATGGCTTTTTATAGAATTGTTTTTCACTTGTCAAGTCTACGTGGTAAATAATGCGAAATCTGTTGCCTTTGATAGTGTTTTACTATTTTTCAAGGCTGTTTTATCGTCGTTCAAAGTCGCAGTGTAGACGGTTTCGACTCTCCGTTGTCAAAAAGGGTTGGAAAGTTCATTCAGTTGAAATATAGAATGTTGTTTTAAAGCTGTCAAGGTGATTAGTTCGAAAATGGATCGTTAACAGGCCCTTTTTTGAAAAATCCATGTTTAAAAGGTAGGATAGAACCGTTTACGATAATATAACAGTTTGAAAATGATAAGATTTGTTCGGCTGATTCAGCGGAGCAAACCAATCCAATTCAGGCCGTTTGCGTATACGAGAACTGCGGCCACGGATTTTTGTCGCCATTGGTCTTGACCGACGGGGTCGTTCGCCGTTATTTACTTCATGAGAATTTGCAATAACAATGCCACGGCAAAGCGATCGTCACCAGTGGGGTGCAGCGGTTATCCGTCGCTGGATTTGGTGATTTCACGTAATACACTGGTGGCAAAGCTGCCTGCCGGTAAAGCAAAGTTGACCCGCAAGGTCTCCGGGTCCTCTTGCTGACAGCTTACCTGGTGCAGAGGAACGCGCAGGGGGCGTCGTTCTCCACTGAGTTTGAGGCCGGGCAGTGCTGTGAAACGATCCGTTTCGATTTGCTCTTTTTCCAGCAGGCTCTCTTCAAGGATGCCGGTCTGACCGCGGGCCGTCATCGCTTTTTTTCCGGGGAGTAGCCCGGTGGGGCTGATCTCAAGGCGGTCGGCACGGGGTTGTTCCTCGTCGGCGTCTTCGACGCGAAAGCAGGCTCCTTTGCTGTGGATATAGGCAATATCACCCGGCCACAATACATCGAGACTGTCGAGGCGCATGGTCACCTGGCGGTCAAAGAGATGGGATTGATAGGCGCTGAGAAACAGACGCAGCAATTTGCGGGGCAGTGCGAGCACGGCCTGCTGATGGGATTGGCCTCTAAGCAGACTGTGGAGTAGACGGCGTTCGTCACGGAAACGGCCGGGGAAGGCCTGCAGTGCTTGCTCCATATCGCCGCTGCGATAAGCGGTTGCAGCGGTTTTCCAGCGTTCGTTGCTGATGCCGGCCGGGTCGCCGATAATAAGGGCCGCCGCCTCTTCAAAATGTTCCTGGAGTATGGCGCGTCCCACTAGGTGATTGGTTCCCAGAACGCCGTAGCGTTGCGGACCGAAAAGGTTGGGAACACCCGTCTGTTCCAAGATGTGCAGAATGTCGAGGGCGCATTGCTCAGCGCCCTGAGTCACGCCGTGAACACGGATGGTAAAGCGGTTGCCGCGCAGATGTCCAAGGCGCAGCTTGTTGGTGTGGCGGCGCGCTTCAAGGATCGTGATCCCCTCGAGATCGAGGTGAGTGATGCGGGCTTCGTCGATCAACGGCAAGGACACTAACTGACGGGTGATGGCCCTGGAATCCTTAAGCCCGGCATAGCCGAACTCTTTCTCCTTGATACCGAGGGCGGTGGCCAGGCGTTGAATCATGGCAAAGGTGCTCATGCCCTGCTTTTCAACGCGCAGGTAGAGATGATCGCCTTCACCGCAAGGGTCATAAGCCGGAATCTCTTCAACAATAAAATCCTCTGCACTCTCTTTGATGGTGCCGCCGGTGCCGGGAAAATGTTCGGTCAGATAATGTGACATGGGGTATCCAGATTGTGGCGGTTGCGAAAGCCTTTTTCCGTGACCGGAAGCTGTTCTTTCGGCAGGATAAAGTCCTCGCGTCGCTTGAGATGTTGAAAGTGAACCGGCAGATTCTGGCTGAGAAACCGGCGCATATATTTGGAGAGCGGGTAGCCTTCCAATTCCAGTGTAAAGGGCGTGTCCAGCTGGTTCTGGTAGCCGGGCAGAGCTGGGATCAGCTCCGCGACCTGTTCGGCGTAGTCGGCTACATCGGTCACAAAATACAGGTCACCACCCGGCTGCAGATAGTAGAGCATCTGGGTGAGAAAGGTGGTGTTGACCAGACGGCGATCACGGTGCCGTTTCTTCGGCCAGGGGTCGGGACAGTTGATGTAGATGGCACTGAGCATGTCGGCACGACCGAAACGGCTGAGCAGGTAGCGGGCTTCCATGCGCATCACCCGGATATTGGCCAGATCGGTTTTGTCAATGCGGCGGCACGATTTGTAACACCCCTTGTTGTAGATATCGATGGCCAGAAAGTTGGTGTCAGGCTGCTGAGCGGCGCGCTGGACAATGAAGTCACCCGTGCCGCAGCCGATCTCCAGGGCCAGCGGTTGTTGTTGGTCGAACAATTGGTGGATGTCTTGATCTGCCGGCAGTTTCCAGGCGTCAATAAACGTCGGGGAGGTGATTTCGATCTGTCGCTGTGTCATGTTCTGTCCGTTTAACGTCGTTTGGTAAAGTGAGGCGGCTTCCTCGAAAAAAAACCGTTATAAAAAACATCGGAGACTATCATAGCCTGTGGTGAAAAGCAATTTCTCCAGGGGGGCGAAAATCTTCTAACCACTGTCCAATACAAGGAAAATCCTTGAATTCACAGGGTAGCCTCGCTACTCTGTGAGGATATTTTTCTGGTATGCTGCTTATCTAAAAAAGGGGGGGAGACGATGAACGCCTTGATGTCCAGTGTCAATGCTTTTGTCTGGGGGCCGGTGATGTTGGCCCTGTTGGTGGGAACTGGTGTCCTGCTGACCGTACGACTGGCCGGTTTACAACTGACTCAATTGCCCCATGCGCTCAAGCTGGTGTTCAGCCACAGCGAGGATGAAGAGCGTTCCGAAGGGGATATCTCACCGTTTCAGGCGTTGACGACGGCGCTGGCCGCGACCATCGGTACCGGCAATATTGCCGGGGTGGCCACGGCCATCTACCTTGGCGGGCCGGGAGCGGTGTTCTGGATGTGGGTATGCGCCGTGTTCGGCATGGCCACCAAATACGCCGAAGCGGTCCTGGCGGTCCACTACCGTCAGCATTTGCCCGATGGCACCATGCAGGGCGGTCCCATGCGCTACCTGGCTGAAGGCTTAGGGATGAAATGGCTCGGCATGTTGTTTGCCGTTATGGGCAGCGTGGCGGCTTTCGGTATCGGTAGCATGGTTCAGTCCAACTCCGTGGCCGTAGCTCTGGAAAGCACCTTTGGTGTCAGTCCGCTGATGACCGGTCTCGCCCTGGCGTTTCTCGCTGCCATTGTCGTCATCGGCGGTATCCGCCGCATTGGCCGAGTCACCGCTAAACTGGTGCCGGTGATGGCGGTGCTCTATGTGAGCGCGGCGCTGGTGATTCTGGTGATCAATGCTGCGCATATCCCGCAGGCCTTTGCCCTGATCTTTTCCCATGCGTTCAACCCGGCGGCCGGTAGTGGCGGCTTTGCCGGAGCCACTGTCGCCATGGCCATCCGTTACGGTGTGGCGCGTGGCGTGTTCTCCAACGAAGCCGGGCTCGGCAGTGCGCCGATCGCCCATGCTGCGGCCCGCACAACCAGCCCTGTGCGTCAGGGGCTGGTGGCCATGACCGGGGTCTTTTTTGATACCATCATCGTCTGCACCATGACCGCTCTGGTGATCCTCACTTCCGGTGTGTGGGACTGCGGCGAACGCTCCAGTGCGCTCACTGCGCTGGCCTTCCAGACGGCGCTTCCTCACGGTGGAGCAATGATCGTCACCCTTGCTCTGGCGGTGTTTGCCTATTCCACCATGATCGGCTGGGCTTACTACGGCGAACAGTGTATCGAGTATGTGTTCGGACTGTCGGCGCGCACACCGTATCGTTATCTGTTTTGTACCGTTATCGCCTGGGGGGCGTTGCAGAAGATCGGTTTTGTCTGGGATTTCTCCGACACCATGAACGGTGCCATGGCCATTCCCAACCTGCTTGGCTTAATCGGCCTGTCCGGAGTTGTTGTCAAATTGACCCGCGACTATTTTTCCTCTGCACGGGAGAACTGACCGCCTGTGGAGACTTATTACGCAGAAGTAGCGGTTTTGGCGCCGTTGCCCCGGACCTTGAGCTATCGGTTACCGGATAAGGATGGTGAGCGTGTGGCGCCTGGCATCCGTGTCAAAGTGCCTTTGGGCCGACGCAGCGCCGTTGGCGTGGTGGTGGCGCTCAAACCCTTTGCGGTAGACGATGAAGCGGTGCAACGCGAGCGACTCAAAGCCATTGATGCCGTGCTCGATGAAATGCCTTTGCTGCCTGAACGGTTGCTGGAATTCATTGAGCGGGCCAGCCGCTATTATGTCCATCCTTTGGGGCTGGCATTGAAAACCGCATTGCCTGCCGGACTGTCGTCATTGAAGGGGGCGCCGAAAATTCGCCAGACCCGCGTGTACCGGGCCACGGATTCCTCGGTCAATTTACGCGGCACTCTGCAGCAACAGATTCTCAGCTTTATTGTTCAACATCAGCCCGTTGACCTGACACAATTGCGTGACCAGTTTACCTCTCCCTACCCGGTGTTGAAACGTCTGGAGGAGCTTGGGGTGATCTGCTGCGATGAACAGGAGTCGCTGCGTGATCCGTTTGTCGGTTGTCAGGTCACCGCTGATCAGCCTCCCACCCTTAACGAAGCTCAGCAGTCGGCTGTCCATTCGATTGCCGAAGGTCTCGATGGCGGGGACTTTAAACCGTTTTTGCTGCATGGTATTACCGGCAGCGGTAAAACCGAGGTCTACCTGCACAGCATTGCCGCCGTGTTGGCGGCTGATAAACAAGCGCTGGTTCTGGTGCCGGAGATCGCATTGACGCCGCAACTGGTGGCGCGTTTTCGTGCTCGTTTTGAACAACAGGGGCAACGGATCGGGGTGTTGCACTCCGGGTTGTCAGCCGCAGAACGCTATGACATGTGGCGGGCGATTGTCCGCGATGAGGTGACCATTGTCATCGGTGCCCGCTCCGCCGTATTTGCACCGTTGACACGGCTTGGTATGATTGTCGTGGATGAAGAACATGACGACAGCTACAAGCAGGGTGAAGGCTTTCGCTATCAGGGCCGTGACATGGCGCTGTTACGTGGGCAGATGGAGCAGGTTCCGGTGGTGCTGGGCAGTGCCACCCCGTCGTTGACCAGCTATCGACGCATGCAACAGGGCGCCTTGTCCGAGGTTTCGTTACCGACACGGATCGGCGACCGCACCCTGCCCGAAGTGCGGCTGATTGATATGCGCGAAGCCGAGGTGGAGCATGGGCTGTCCCAAGAGTTGATTGAGGCGTTGCAGCTTCGCCTTGAGCGTGGTGAGCAGAGCCTGTTGCTGCTCAATCGGCGCGGCTTCTCCCCCTATCTGCTGTGTCGTGATTGCGGCGCCAGTTTTCGCTGCCCCAACTGTGATATCACCTTGACCTGGCACCGCCAGGCCGGGGCGTTGCGCTGTCATTATTGTGATTATGTCGAGCCGCCGCAGGAGCTATGCCCCCGTTGCGGCGGAGCGGCAATCGAACCGGAGGGGATGGGCACAGAGCGCCTGGCTGCAGAACTTCAGGAACGTTTTCCCGAGGCCCGTATTGCCCGCATGGATCGAGATTCCACGGCGGCCAAAGGGGCCCAGCAGCAATTGGTGTCACGCATGGAAGCCGGTGAGGTTGATATCCTCGTTGGCACCCAGATGATTGCCAAAGGCCACGATTTTGGAGCCGTGACCCTGGTGGGTATTCTTGATGCGGATGCCGCGCTTAACTTTCCCGACTTTCGCGCGGCTGAGCGCAGTTTTTCTCTGCTCGCCCAGGTGGCCGGACGGGCCGGACGCGGTGATGTGCGCGGCGAAGTTCTGGTGCAGACCTATGCCCCGGACAGTCCGGTTCTCGAGTGTGCCGTGACCCACGATTACAAGCATTTCGTTGAGCTGGAACTTCCCATGCGCCAGTTGCTGGTTTATCCGCCTTACGGTTATCTGGTGAACCTGGTGGTGTCCGGCTTGGATCGCCCGGCGGTTGAAGGCTGTGCCAGACGTCTGGCTGAGCGCCTGATGGCGGCGCAGGATGTGGAAGTTCTGGGTCCGGCTCCCTGTCCGCTATTCCGGTTGCGCAACCGTTACCGGGTGCAGATACTGCTCAAGGCATCAACACGTGCAGCGTTGCGGCATATGCTTAATGAAAGTCCCCAATGGCGTTCAATCTTTCCGGCGACCGTCAGTCTGGCGATTGATGTCGATCCGGCCGATATGATGTGATGGATGAGATGATGACAAGGAGATGGCGATGACAATGACCTCCTCAAGACGGATTGTTCTGGCAATGTTGGTTCTGACGACACTGTTGGCTGGCTGCCAGAGCCTCTATTTTTCGGCCATGGAAAAGGTTGGCGTGCATAAACGCGATATCCTCATCGACCGGGTGGAAGATGCCCGCGAGTCGCAACAGGACACCAAAGAGCAGTTTCAATCGGCTCTCGATGCCTTTATGGCTGTGACCAATTATGATGGCGGTGACCTTGAAGCCACCTATCGTGATCTTAACGATGTGCTGGAACGCAGCGAAGAGCGGGCCGATGAATTGAGCGAGCGCATTGATGCCGTGGAAGATGTTGCCGAAGCGCTGTTTGACGAATGGCAGGAAGAACTCGACCAGTATCACAACCTGTCGTTGCGCCGCTCCAGTGAAAAGCAATTGAAAACCACCCGCCAGCGCTGCGATCAGCTGATTCGTCAGATGCGGCGTGCTGAAGCCAAAATTGAACCGGTGCTGGTTCCGTTGCGCGATCAGGTTCTCTATCTCAAACACAACCTCAACGCGCGCGCCGTCAATGCTTTGAGTCAGGAGTTAGTGCAAGTGCGTAGCGATGTGGCCAGCCTTCTCCATGAACTGGAGGTGGCTGTGGACGAAGCGGATCGGTTTATCCGGACACTTGAACAACAATCATGACCTGAGGTGAACTATCTGAAATAAATTAGTGAGGTTGCGCCATGTTCCGTAAACGTTTTTCAGCACGCCCCTATTGCTCTTTTTAATTTCCTTGTTAGGCTTTATTAGCTTAGGTGACAGCAAAAGGAGCGATCAACGTGGATCATCAGGACGACCTCAGAGAAGAACTCCACAAACTGCGCGAGGAAAACCAGCGTCTGGCACAAGAGAATCAACGGATTTTACGCCAGCGCGATGAGACGACACGTGTTTTCCGCAATCTGTTTGATAAAACTCCCCACATCGCCGTGCAGAGCTACAGCCGTGAGCGCAAGCTGATTTATTGGAACCTGTACTGTGAAGAGCTGTACGGCTATTCCAAGGACGAAGTGCTCAACCGAACCTGGGAAGAGTTGTTTATCCCCGAGGAGATGCGCCAGGCTGCTGCAGAAAAAATCGATGCCTGGGTGGAGCAGGGCGAGGTGATGCCGGCCATAGAAGTGGTGCGTCGCCATAAAGACGGTTCACAGGTGCCGGTTTACTCGCAACATGTGCTGGTGCACACGTCGCAGGGTGATAAGGAAATTTACTGTCTTGATATTGACCTGCGCGAGTTGAAGCGTTCCGAAGACCTGCTGGAAAAAACCCTGATCCTCTCTGTGACCGACCCGTTGACCGGGTTGTACAATCGTGGCTACTACAATCAGACCATTGTCAATGAGATGCAGCGGGCACGGCGCGATGGCAAGGTGCTGGTGTATGCCATGCTCGATCTCGATTATTTTAAAAAGTACAACGATACCTATGGCCACCTCAAAGGGGATGAGTTGTTGACCCGTCTGGCGACGGTGTTGAAAAATCATCTGGCCCGGGCCGGAGACTACGTGTTTCGCATGGGTGGAGAGGAATTTCTGGTGCTCTACGCCATTGATGATCCCGCAGATGTGCCATTGATGATGGAGAATCTGCTGATGGCGATTGAAGACATGAATATCGATCATCGCAAAAACCTGCCCTACGGTCGGGTCACCTCCTCGGCCGGGGTGTATCTCCACCGTCCTGAAGAAAATCTTTCCGCCGACGATCTCTATAGCCGTGCTGACCAGGCCCTGTATGCTGCCAAGGCACGTGGGCGCAACTGCTGTGTTTTTTTTCACGATCTTACCACTGTGTAATTGCCCTGTTCGTTACTGAAGCTTTGACGGAATTTTATAAAGATCTAGTTTTTTTCATTTATGACCAAAATAGTTATGTATACTTGAAAGGGACCGTGTGCGATGGGTCGATCCGTTATGGCCTTAATGGCGAATGGTCAACCCGGCATCCCAAAACAGTCTTCCCGATTCGGATCGGGAAAATGTTCCCGAGCAGTTTTTTTGCATCTTGCATCATGGAGGTGACAATGTTGAAACGATATGTATCCATCATGACGTGGTTGCTGGTGTTGCTACCGCTTCCGCAGGTTGTGGCGGCAGTGCCTTCGCGAGTCGAAAAAGCCACGTTTGCCGGCGGCTGCTTCTGGTGTATGGAAGCTCCGTTTGAAGCGCTGGATGGTGTGGTCGATGTGGTGTCAGGGTTCAGTGGTGGCGAAGAGCTGAATCCGACCTATGAGCAGGTGGCGTCTGGCCTTACCAAGCATCTGGAAGCGGTGCAGATCACCTATGACCCGGCCAAGGTGGATTATGACACCTTGCTGGAAATTTATTGGCGCCAGATCAATCCCACGGATGCCGGCGGCCAGTTTGTTGACCGCGGCCAACACTACCGCAGTGCAATTTTTGTTCACAACGAAGCCCAGCGCCAACAGGCTGAAGCGTCGCGACAGCGTCTTAACGCCAGTGGTCGTTATGATCAGCCGATTGTTACGGCAATCCGTAGCTATGACGCCTTTTATCCGGCTGAAGACTACCATCAGGATTTCCATAAGCGTTCTGAGCGTCGTTATACCACCTATCGCCACTATTCCGGTCGGGACCAGTATCTCGATCAGGTGTGGGGAACGGAGCGACAGATGACAGATAATAACATGCAGGTTACAACCTGGGAGCAGCGTCGCCAGACATTTCACAAGCCGGATGACGCGACCTTAAAACAACAACTGACGCCATTGCAGTATCAAGTGACCCAGCATGAAGACACCGAACGTCCGTTTGATAATCCGTACAATGGTGAGAAAAGGTCGGGTCTGTATGTGGATGTGGTGTCTGGAGAGCCGTTGTTCAGTTCACGACATAAATTTGATTCGGGAACCGGCTGGCCGAGTTTCTATCGACCGGTGACGGAAGATGCCCTGGTTGAAAAGAAGGATCGCAAGCTGTTCATTGTGCGCACTGAAGTGCGCAGCCGAGTAGCCGATTCCCATCTGGGCCATGTCTTTGAAGATGGGCCGCCGCCCACTGGTCTGCGGTATTGCATCAATTCGGCGGCGTTACGATTCATCCCTTTAGAGACGATGAGCGAAGAGGGCTACGGTGCTTGGGTTAAACTGGTAGATCCGGAGGCTGCTCCGTAAGCGGTGCCTGTCGGGCGGGACTATTTTTTAGGGTTGGTGATTTCCGTTGGCCGACGTGTCAGACTCAAGGCCTGAATGCGTTCCGTGGTGGTGGGATGGGTGCGCAAATACTGGTTCCAGCTATCGACCCGATCTTTATCGGCCCCTTCGGCATGATATTTTGTCAGGCGGTTGAGGATTGCGGCAAAGTGGGTCAGGGCAATGTGTTTTTGGGTCAGGTAGTGAACCGCGTATTCATCCGCCTGACGTTCCATATCCCGTGAATATTTGCTCTCGACCAACATGGTTGGCAGAGCCGCAGATAAAGAGGTGGTGGATAGCAGATCACCGGTGAGAGCGGCGACTAGAAAACCGGCCGAGGTGTTCTGGATCACCATACGCAGGGCGTGACGGTGCTTGATATGGCCAATTTCGTGGGCCATGACCGCGATTAACTCCTCATCCGATTTTGCCAGGTTGACCATGGCATCGGTCAAAATGATGGTTCCACCGGGCAGGGCCAGAGCATTGGCGCCGATGGGCGTTGACTGGCGAAACAGCAATTGGTAGGGACGATTATCCCCCAGATCAAGCAAAATCGTTGAAAACAGCTGACGGATATGTGTTTGACGGGCCGCCTGTATATGGCTAGGGCGCAGCATGGCGTGGTCAAGAAGGTTCAGCGTTTCCTCTCCAGTCCGGACTTCAATCGTTGGTGGAATCATCTCCGTCACCTGCCCGGCCAGGATAGGGATGCCGAAAGCGATAAAACCCCAGACCACGGCAATGGTCAGAAGTAAGGCGATTCCTGCCCGCTTCAGACTCGACTCCCAACGATGAATAAAACACACAAAGCGCCGTTGGCTGAGACATTGCTCAAGGTGACAACAGAGTTGATCGTCGGCGAGATCACAGCGTCCGCCATCGGGCAGATACAAGGTTCGCTGCAATGTGCCCAGTGGCGGTGATAACCGCAATTGAATGAGTGGATAGCGTTGTTCAAACGCATGTCCGCTGATTGTCAGCCAACCATTGGTTGTGCTGAGTTGAACCTGACGGCTCAGCGTGGTGTGACCGTCATAATAGGTTGCCTGACACTGACTCATAAGCCGATTTCCACATCAAAGATATCGCCGATCTCTTCGCCAATAGCACTGACCTCTTCATCCTTGCCTGCCAGAAAATGGTCCAAAGATCCGTGGGCCACCAGGCTGAGGTTTTCAACGCGATAGCGGGCCAGGCGGACCGTGGCCCAAGGGATCAGCAGGCCGGCACTGAGGCTGATCGCAATCAGGTTGGAAAGAAAAATCCACGCCATGGCACGCACCGACAAGGTGCTGTTGAAATAGTGGCCGTCGAGATGGGTGCGGTTCCAGTTGAGGTTGTTCAAGCGCACATAAAGATACAGGCTGCTGGCCATAGAGAACAGGAAAAATACCAACATAAAGCTCACGGCGAAGATTTCCGAGCGTCCTACACCGGATAAGAGGGGGGACAATCCTGTCGCTGGTGCCAGGTAGACGACACCCGCATAACCTGCTGCCGTGACGATCATCAGGGTAAGAATCCCGAGGCCAAGAAGGCGTAGAAAAACCTGATAGTAGTCACCGACGGTTGCCTCAAAGCAAAACGGCGTCCGGCCGAACTGGTTGTTTTCCATCAAGAAGCGTTTCTGGCGGTAGAGCACATAGGGGGCAGCCAATCCGAGAGTCGCCGTGGTCAAAATGGGTAACAGGGCAAAGGTCATATATGCTTCGCGGTAGTTTGGCGCAAAAGAAAAGCGCAAATTGCGATGGCTGGTGTTGCGGTTGTTGAACATGCGTGACCGAACAATCAGCCAGGGCATGGCAATAAAGAAGGCCAACGTCAAAGGCAGCGCCAGCAAGGGGTTGAGCTGATTGAGTACCGTATAGCTGACGAATAAGGCGACTCCGATCAGAAACCCTCGGAACAGCACCCATGGATCGGCGATATAGTCAAACGGGTGGTTTTCAAGCTGGGTGTTGCCGTACAGGTAACGCCGCTTGCGCACCTTGGCCCAAGGTGAATAGAACCCCAGAGTCAGAACTTTCAGCAGTGTGTTGACGATCCAGATGCCAAAGTATTCGCCGCTTTTTCCATGAAAGGTAAATGGAATCTCACGAATTTCCGGTGTGTTGGATAGGGGCTTTTCTGAGGGCTTTTCCGGCTGATGCGGTGGAAAGCTATGGCCGCAAACCGGACAGGTGATCAGGTAGCAACCTGTTGGAATTATTGAGGGTGCAGTGTCCTTACTGTAAGAACACTCGGGGCAGCGAATCGTCGGCATCGTTTTCCTCGTCTTGGGGGGGAGACTTTAGAAAAGATCGTGAACACGCTATCATAAAAAAAAGTCGTTGTCGATTCAATGAGGGAAAATTTACTATCGAATGTGATTTCCCGACACTGGTGGTTGACAGTCGGGTTCAGCTCATGATGATAATTGGGCAACGGCTATGATTGAAGGAACGTCATCCACATGGAGGATGTGTGAATTTTGTGATAACGAGGCGGCGAGTTTGTCGTCTGATGTGGCTTGCGCTGTTAAGCCTTATGTTGGTGGTGACGGGGTGTACGCTTACTCCGAAGAAAGAGCCTTCCCGTGCAGAGAAAAAAGACGTGTCTGCCGCTGACTTGGTTCAGCAGGTGGGATGGCGCGATCTTCCGGGTTGGAATGAAGATGACCCTTTGGCACTGCTTAAGACCTTTGTGGTCAGTTGCCAATCGCTCAAGTATCGCTCCGGCTGGCAGGCGGTGTGTGAAGAAGCGGCAACCATTGAGACTCCGGCAGCGGCAAGAGTTTTTTTTGAGCGCTCGTTTCAGCCCTGGGCCTTGATCAATGAGGATGGCACGGAGGAAGGGCTGATTACCGGATATTATGTCCCCGATCTCGAAGGCAGTCGTCAATCCAGCTCCCGTTATCCTTATCCCGTCTATGGTCGTCCCGACGATCTTCTGGTGATCGACCTGTCATCGGTGTATCCCGAGCTGGGTGATTACCGTCTGCGTGGCCGTCTCGACGGCCAACGAGTTGTTCCTTACTGGGAGCGTCGCGATATTGACGGTTTTAAACAACCATTGCACGGTGAAGAACTGTTCTGGGTCGGCGATCCGGTAGAATTGTTTTTTCTCCAGGTTCAGGGATCGGGGCGGATCAACCTTGATGACGGCACTCAGGTGATGGTCAACTATGCCGAGCAGAACGGTCACCCCTATCGTTCCATTGGCGCGTTACTGCTGGAGCGGGGGGAGATGACCCGCGACCAGATGTCGATGCAGAACATCGCAGCCTGGGGACGTCAACACCCAGTCGCAGTGCAGGAGCTGCTCAATGAAAATCCCAGTTATGTGTTTTTCCGTGAACTGGATGGTGAGGTGTGCAGTCCTCCGGGGGCCTTGGGCGTGCCGTTGTCGAGTCGGCGGAGTTTGGCCGTGGATCCGCGCTATATCCCTTTGGGAGCACCCGTTTATGTAGCCACCCGCTGGCCGGACCGCAATGAACCGCTGCAGCAGGCCATGGTCGCTCAGGATACCGGTGGTGCCATCAAAGGCCGGGTGCGTGCTGATTTTTTCTGGGGTATTGGTGACGAGGCCGGGGCCATGGCCGGACGCATGAAATACTCCGGGCGTTTGTGGTTGCTGTTGCCGCTGGGTATGGAGCCGCCAGCAAGATAAGCGTGAGTGCTTGTGTTCGTTGTTGACAACACAAAGGCCGTTGCAGATTGCTGCAACGGCCTTTGTGGGTTTTACCGTGTCGTGGGAGTGATCAAGCCTCGGCAATTTTTAGAACGATTTTGCCGAAGTGCTTGTCCTCTTCCATCATGCCGTGAGCGTCAACGATCTCATCGATGGTGAATACCTTCTCGATGATCGGTACGATGTCTCGTTTGGCGAAGTGGGGCAGGGCGCGCTTGGTGAACTCGCTGATGATCTCGCCTTTTTCCGAGACCGGACGGGAACGCAGCACCGAGCCGATGATCTGCTGGCGCTTGACCATCATCAGGGCCAGATTGAGTTCCGCCTTGATGCCGCTGATGATACCGATGATCACCAGCTTGCCTTTGTAGGCCAGTGAATTCATGTTCGGCGCCAGATACTTGGCACCCACATGGTCGAGGATCACATCAACGCCTTTTTTATTGGTGAATTCCTTGACCTGGGGAGCAAAGTCCGGGGTCTGAGTGTAGTCGATCACCAGGTCGGCACCGAGTTCTTTGACGCGATCCAATTTCTCGGGGCTGGCTGTGACAATCAGCTTGGTGTTGGGGGTCAGGGCTTTAGCCAACTGGATAGCGGCTGTGTTGACGCCGCCACCGCCGCCGTGAAGGATAGCGGTTTGGCCGTCCTGCAAATCGCCGATCATGAACACGTTGAGAAACGCGGTGATGTAGCTTTCACACACGCACGCGGCTTCTTCAAAACTCATGCTGTCGGGAATCGGCATCACGTGGTTGTCGTAGGCAACGGCGTATTCGGCATAACCGCCACCACCGACCAGGGCCATAACCCGGTCGCCGACTTGCCAGCCCGAGGCTTCGCTGCCGAGTTCCTCAATAACACCGGCCACTTCCAGGCCGAGAATTTCCGAATCGCCCGGAGGGGGCGGATATTTTCCGGCGCGTTGTACCAGATCGGGACGGTTTATGCTGGTCGCAACGACCTTGATAAGGACCTCTTTCTCTTTGGGCGAGGGTTTATCGACTTCGCCCACTTTGAGGACGTCAAGACCGCCAAAATCGTCAAGCAGAACTGCTTTCATACGGGTATCTCCTTTAAAATGCATCGAAAAATCACGGTTGAACAGGGTTCAACATGGAATAAAACGCTGTGTTGATTATAGAGAATCCGCTGTGTCATGCAACCGAAAACCGTATACGGCCCGGCTGGTTGCAGATTCAGATTATTGTTGGTGATTGGTGAAACGGTAGCCGCGACCACGCACTGTGAGAAAATAGCGGGGATGGGAGGGGCGCTGTTCAAAATATTTGCGCAGTCGAACAATGAAGTTGTCGAGCGTACGGGTCTCGGTATCCGGTGCCATGCCCCACACCGATTTGAGCAGAAACGCCCGACTGAGAATTTCACCTTCATTGTCGATGAACAGGCGGAGCATTTTCAGTTCCAGTTCGGTCAGGGTCTGTTGATTGTGGCCCTCAGCATCGGTCAATTGGCCGGTTTTCAGATCAACATCATACTGGCCGAGGTGATAGTTGTTCTGGCGTGGGGCTGCCGGTCGATACCAGGCCTGACGGCGCAACATGCCGGCAACACGCAGTAGCAACTCATCGAGGCTGAACGGCTTGCCCAGGTAGTCGTCAGCACCTTCACCCAGTCCGGCAACCCGGTCCTGTTCGCGGTTCATGGCCGTGAGCATCAGCACAGGAAGTTGCGGGTCAGCGCGACGAATGTGGCGGCAGATCTCCAGGCCATCGATCTTTCCCGGCAACATGCGGTCAAGAATGGCCAGAGAAAAAGATTCCTTGTCCAAGCTGTGCAACGCTTCTTCGCCGGTGATCGCATGGATCACTTCATACCCTTCCTGCTGCAAGTTGAAAATCAACCCCTGAGCAATATGCTGTTCATCCTCCACCAGCAGGATGCGGATGGTGTCATCACTCATGCGTTCGTCTCCGTAACCAGTTCAGGCAGAATGATGTGAAAGGTTGTCCCTTTGCCTGGACCGTGGCTGTGCAGCATGATCTGACCTTTATGACGTTTGACCAGAGCGCGGACAATGAACAGGCCCAGTCCGGAGCCCTTGACGTGGCTGTCTTCGCGGTGCAGGCGGTAGAACAGACGAAATACTTTGTGTTGCTCGCTGGCGGCAATGCCGCGGCCCTGATCACGGACCAGCAGATGGCAGCGTTGATGGGAAGCTTTAAGCTCCACGCTGATTTTAACCGGCGGATCGGAATAGAGCACAGCGTTTTCAAGCAGGTTGCGCAGAACCATGGAGAACGAATCGGGTTCGATATTGGCATGAATATCCGGAGCAATTTCGCAACTGAGCTGCAGTGAGTCATCTTGGGTGTTGCGCCACTGGCGCATGTAATCGTCAAGAAATTCGGACAGGTTGCAAGGTCGCAGGGTCAGTCGCCAGCGGCTCTGTTCCAGGCGGTTGGCTGTGATCATCTTGTTGATCAGGCTGTTGAGCCGCTCGGTATCGGCCAGCATGGTATCGATAAATCCGTCGAGCTGTTCTTCAGCCGGGTGGTGACGGCGGATCGTTTCCAGATGCAGTTGAACGGATGCCACCGGCGACTTGAGCTCATGGGTGACCTGGGAGACAAAGCTTTTTTGTTCGCGGTTGAGAGCCAGTTGGCGACGCCAGTAGAGGAAAATGACATAAACCCCGGCAAGAATCACAAACAGCAGCAGCAGGCCCTCGGTGAGGATGACCCAGTCGATGCCGGGTTGCAGCAGTTCCGGGCTGTATTTTTCAGCAATACTGCGCAGGCGGCGGTGACTGCCGAGAAACCAGTAAATCCAGAATACGACCACGACAATCCAGGTGAACTGGATGGCGATAAAGGCCAGTAAAGGGTTGATGGAGGGGCGTTGCAGCTTCATGACACTGGTTTACCATTGTTGTTTTAGAGAATACAAGCGCAAAGCGTGGGAGCTTTTACACAAGTATTACATTGGGATAAGCCGTGCTTCTGCTAGCATGGCGCTCTAAAGTTGGCGAAATAACAAATTAAAGATAGCTTAAAACGATAACAGGATTCAATCACTATGAAATCTCTGACCATTGGCAAGCATACGGTACCTTATCCTCTGATCCAGGGAGGCATGGGAGTGCGTGTTTCTGCGGCTGGATTAGCCGGAGCCGTGGCCAAATGTGGTGGGGTCGGTCTGATTGCCACTGCGGGTTTGGCGCTCAACAGCGATCATACTGATAAGAAATACTTTGAGGCCGATCTGCTCGCGCTCAAGGATGAAATTCGCAAAGCTTATGAAATTGCACCGGACGGCGTGATCGGCACCAACTGTATGGTGGCGGTATCTGATTATGACGATATTGTCCGCACCAGTTGTGAAGCCGGCGCCAAAGTGATTGTCTCCGGTGCCGGACTGCCGCTCAATCTTCCTGGTCTGACTGTGGATTATCCTGATGTGGCTCTGGTGCCTATTGTCTCCTCGGTGAAAGCCGCTGAACTGATTGCCCGTAAATGGCACAAGGGTTTTGGTCGTTTGCCCGATGCCGTGGTGGTGGAAGATCCCGATACAGCTGGTGGTCACCTGGGTGAGAAGCTGGAGAATATCGGCAACGGCGATTACGATCAGTATGAAACCGTGCGCGGTGTTAAAGCCTACTTTAAAGAGAAATGGCAACTCGACATGCCGATCATTGCCGCTGGCGGCATCTGGGATCGCGACGATCTGGAACGTGCCCTGGCCGAAGGCGCTGATGGCGTGCAGATGGCCAGCCGGTTTGTCTGCACCGAAGAGTGTGATGCTGACCCGGCGTTCAAGCAAGCTTATCTTGATTGCACCCAGGAAGATATCGGTTTGATCATGAGTCCCGCCGGTCTGCCGGGCCGTGCCCTCAAAGCCAATATCGATCAGGTTCGTGCTCACGATATTGACGGCAACATCTCCTGCCCGTCAGGTTGTCTGAAAAAGTGTGCCTATAAAAAAGACAAAGAACGGTTCTGCATCGTTCACGCACTGGATCGTGCTCAGCGCGGTGACCGCGATACCGGCCTGATCTTCTGCGGCACCAATGCCTGGAAAGCTCACAAGATGGAGACCGTGGCAGAAATTTTTGCCGAGTTGTTTGATTAGCATCTCAACACATATTGTAAAGAATCGTTCAGCGCACCGTAAAAACGGTGCGCTGTTTTTATGTGTAGTGGACCTGTGTGGTAAAATAGAAGCTCCCGTTGTTTGAAAGGAGCTTTGCCATGAAACCACTTTCCCTATTCTTATTGGTCGTCGCTGCGTTGCTTGTTACAAGCAGCACGTTTGTCTGGGCAAAACGGGGCCACTCCCATCATCGTCCGGGCTACGGCGAGGTGGTGAAGGTGTTGCCACGCGGCCACCATAAAATCCACCATCATCGCAGCACCTATTTTTACCGTAACGGCATTTTCTATTCTCCCTATGACAGCTTTTACCGGGTGGTGTATCCGCCGGTTGGGCTGGTGGTTTCAACGCTGCCCTATGGCTATGTCGATGTCCGTTTCGGCAACCGGCTCTATGCTCGCTACAACGATATCTACTATGAGCCCCTACGGCGTGGCTACCGCGTGGTTGAAGCGCCGCCGACTGCGCCGCCTCCGCCGCAGCCGGATGTGACAGCGGTTCCAGCATCGGCCCTTGGAACCGTCACGGTTACTGTGGAAGTGCTCAATGTGCGTGGCGGACCGAGTCGGTTGCATCCGGTCAATGATCATGTGGCAGCCGGTGATCGATTATACGTGCTGGGGCAGGCACCGGAGTGGTATTATGTGCGTCTGCCTGATGGTGGATTTGGATGGGTGTGGCGGCAGTTTGTGCGGGGTGAGGTCGTGGCGCCTTGATCAGGGGGACGATTGATTGGGCTTCATCCGTTTGCGAGCTTGGTACGCACGTGACGTGGGCTTCCGCGCCCACACGTCGGGCCCCTTTTGCGTCGACAAAAGGGGCGCAAAATCGACTCCCGTCATTGCACCCTATCGGGTTCCCTCTCTCCATTCTCTTACACCGCGATGTCGGCAAAACTCGCTAACGCTCAAACAGGTTGCCGACAACCATCGCGCTGACATTCATTGCGTTCGGTGTTGCTGAACGGGAGAGCTTGGCTGCTAAATAACAAACCCAGGCAGGGTGGGCACTGCCCACCCGTTTGAACGGTGCCACACCAGAAATAGAGCGAGGCATGAGCATGTTATCAACGTTTTACGCTAGCGTTGATGATGTGCACGATTCGTCGACCTAAAGGGCGGCGAGCCGAATCTGTGAAGCTTGACGGAAATGGATTCATTGTCGGTGGATCCAGGTTCAGGAGGTGTTCAAGCTGGTTTTTGCATACTTTTGAGCGGCCAGTCAAAAGTATGTCGGCTGCCGGGACGAAACCCGGCGGTCTTGACTTTGACCTTGATCTTGACCATAAGAATTTAAAGTACACGCAACATTGCACTGCATAAAAAGGAACCCCATGAAAAAGAGCAACATTACTCTGATCGGCATGCCCGGTGCCGGCAAAAGCACCATCGGCATCATCCTCGCCAAAAACCTCGGCATGGGTTACATCGACACCGATATCCTGATTCAGATCAACCAGCAGAAGACCCTACAGGAGATTCTCGATGAATCCGACTATCTCAACCTGCGTCGGGTTGAAGAACAGGAAATTCTCCGCTTGAATATTACCAATCAGATTATCGCCACCGGCGGCAGTGCCGTATACAGCGAAAAAACCATGGCTCACCTCAAAACTATCTCCACCATTGTGTTTCTCGATGTGTCGTTCGATGAAATCTGCCGCAGAATTCATAACTTCGATACTCGGGGCATTGCCTGCGCCGAAAACCAGACCTTCGAAGATCTCTATCAGGAACGTTTGCAGCTCTATCGTCGCTATGCGGAAGTCACCGTAGACGGCAATGTGATGGATCAGGACGAGATGGCCGAAACCATCGCGGAACTTGTCTCACAAAGCGATCTGGGTTAGAATCGCGTTTCGCTGAAAAACACGGTGAAAAGACCTGCTAAACCCTTTGACCCTCAGGAGAAAATCGCCGCATGGCTGATCAAGAAGAAAAATTTATCCCCAAGTGGATTGCCTGGGAAACCACCCGTCGCTGCAACCTGACCTGTGTCCATTGCCGTTGCTCTTCCGATATGGAAGCCGCTTCCGGAGATTTTACCACCGAGGAAGCGTTTAAAATGATTGACGACATCTGTGAAGTGTCCAAACCGGTGATGGTGCTGTCTGGCGGCGAACCGCTGATGCGTCCCGATATTTTCGAGATTGCCGAGTACGGCACCTCAAAAGGGCTGCGCATGTGCATGGCCACCAACGGCACACTGATCACGGATGAGGTGTGCGCCAAGATGAACAAGGCTGACATCAAAATGGTGTCCCTGTCTCTCGACGGTTCCACTGCTGAAATTCATGACGATTTCCGCCAATGCCCCGGTGCTTTTGAAGGGGTGAAACGCGCGGCGGAAACCCTCACCCGCAACGGTATCAAGTTTCTTATCAACTCATCCTTCACCAAACGCAACCAGCACGATATCGCCAATACGTTCAAACTGGCTAAATCGTTGGGAGCCACGGCCTGGTACATGTTTATGATTGTGCCCACCGGTCGTGGTGAAGAGATCATGAACGAGCTGGTGTCCAAGGAAGATTACGAAGAGATTCTCTCCTGGCACTACGAGCAGGAGAAGAACGAAGACGACATTCTCATGCGCCCCACCTGTGCACCGCACTATTACCGCATTGTGCCGCAGATGGCCAAGGCCGAAGGGGTGGATTTCAAGCGACGTAGCCTGACCTTTTCCACTGGTGGTGGTAAAGGCTGTATTGCCGCTCAAACTATCTGCCTGATCGACTGCTTTGGCAATCTCAAGCCGTGCTCCTATTTCCACTCGTCGGTGGGCAACGTCAAGCAGATTCCGTTCAAGGATTTGTGGTTTAACTCCAAAGTGTTCAACGATCTGCGCGACTTTTCCAAATACAAAGGCAAATGTGGCGAATGCGAGTTCATCAACGTTTGCGGCGGCTGCCGCGCCCGTGCCGATGCGGTGTATGGCGATTACATGGCCGAAGAGCCGTTCTGTAATTACATCCCGCGCAAGACACGTTTGCGCATGGAAAAAGAGGCTGCGGAAAACCGCGGCGAATAACGCAAAGACAACCCGATTTCATCAATAAAAAAAAGGAATGAGTTCAATGGCGACTGAATACGACTTTCTCAAGGCCTGCTGGGGCCAGCCCGTCGACCGAATCCCCGTATGGCTGATGCGTCAGGCCGGCCGTTATCTGCCGCAGTACCGTGAAGTGCGCTCTCGTGGTGAAGGCACCTTTCTTGATCTGTGTAAAGATCCCGAGCGTGCTGCCGAGGTGACCATTCAGCCCATCGATATTCTCGATGCGGATGCGGCGATCCTGTTTTCTGATATCCTCACGCCGATTGAGCCGATGGGCATGGACCTCGACTTCAACCCCGGTCCGGTGTTTGCCAACCCGATCCGCACCCAGGCTGATGTGGACAAGCTTATTGTTCCCGAGAACATGGCTGAAGCCGTTTCTTATGTCCCGGCCATTATCAAGCGCTTGCGCACTGCCTTTGAAGGGCGTGTGCCGCTGATCGGTTTTGGTGGCGCGCCGTTCACCTTGGCCTGCTACATGGTTGAAGGCAAAGGCAGCAAAGATTTCGCCGCACTCAAGCAGATGATGTACGGCGATCCGAGCCTGTATCATGCCCTGATGGAAAAGATCACCGAGATGGACCGCCGCTATCTCAACATGCAGATCGAAGCCGGTGCTCAGGCGATTCAGATCTTTGATACCTGGGGTGGCCTGGTGGCACCGCATGACTTTGAGAAGTTCGTCCTGCCTTACACTAAAAAGCTGATTGCCGGGCTCAACCGCAAAGACATTCCGGTGATCTACTTCGTGAAAAACTCCGGCACCATGCTCGAATTGGTCAAAGAAGCCGGCAGTGACGTGATCGGCCTCGACTGGCATGTCAATCTCGGCAAAGCCCGTGACATTCTCGGCGAAGACGTTGCCGTGCAGGGGAACCTTGATCCGACCGTGCTTTTCGCACCCAAGCCGTACATTGAAAAAGAGGTGCAACGCATCCTTGATGAAAATGCTGGTCGTCCCGGTTTTATTTTCAACCTCGGTCATGGCATTATGCCGACGGTGCCACCGGAAAATGCCATTTTCATGGTTGATGCGGTACACCGCCTCAGCCAGAAGTAATGAGATAAACCTCAAGGCCTCGCAGTGATCTGCGAGGCTTTTTTTTGCTCTGCGACCTCCTTTCCGAGTTTTTTCCAACCGTTTCAGTTAATCGCCTGGTCAGATATCGTTTGTTTTAATGCCACCGAGGGCGCTTTTTGTCGCCACTATCAAAATATTAAATAATGAATCTTCTTTCCATCTGGATTACTTATTTGTGTTTTCGACTTTTCTTATGCAATAAGAGGCTAGTATCGCTTAGCTTAATGAGCTGATGTGTTCTTCATTCTGTTGTTCTCATCAGTTCGTATTTCTATGGAAGAGAGGTCTCCCCCCTGATGTTGAAAAAAACACTACTGCCACTGTTTTTGCTGGTTCTGTGCTGTGCCAGCCAGGTGTTTGCCGGTGCCTGGACCCAACAAGCCGGAACCGCCTACAATCGTCTTTCCGGTAATTATTATGCTGCCGATCGTAATTTCGATGACGATGGCGACCGTAAAAAAATGGCCAATGACGGCAAGTTCACTGATGTCAACCTCAACTACTATGTTGAATATGGCGTCACCGATGCTGCAACGGTGATTGCGTCGGTCTATTACAAACAGATCAAACACGACGACGACACGATTGAGATGAAAACCTATGGTTTCGGTGATGTCGATCTGGGGCTCAAATACCGCTTGGTGCAGTTCTCCGGCGGTGTGCTGGCTGTTCAGGGCTTGGTCAAAATTCCTGAACTGTACGATGAAAATGATTCCCTGCCGCTGGGCAACGGTCAGTACGATGTTGAAGCGCGCATCTTGTTCGGCCATTCCCTGGCCTACCTGTTTCCCGGCTATTGCAATTTTGAGTTGGGCTATCGCTGGCGGTTCGAAGAACCCAGCGATGAATACCGCTACCTGATCGAGGTAGGCAGTGATCTGACCGACCAATGGTATGCGCGGGTCAAACTCGATGGTCTGCTCAGTGCCAACAACGGCGACGAAATGGTCGATGCCTCAGGTAATCCGACCATTACCACCGAATACGACCTGCTCAAGCTTGATGTGGCGGTTGGCTATCGTATTGATGATGCCTGGGGCTGGGAAGCCGTGTACACCCCGGCTTTGTGCGGTGAAAATACCGCTGTTGGTGCCACCTACACCCTAGCGTTGACCTATCAGCTTCGTTAACCCGCACAGTAGAAAAGGATGATGACCATGACGCAACGACTTAAATCGATGCTGCTGTTGCTGATGCTGGTGGCGATGACTGCCTTCATGCTCAGTGGCTGCGGTGAATCCGTGACCCATAAAACCACCACAACAACAGACGGTGGAAACACTGGCGGTGATGACGGTGGTGACACTGCCTCCACTCCGTATCCCAACGCCGATCTGCTGTTCTCCGCAGATGATCTGGCGACTCTGCTGACCGGTGAGGCCACTGCGGCGGCCACCACCGGTACCCTGATTGTGATCGACACCCGCTCTGCTGATGCTTACGCTGCCGGTCACATTCCAGGTGCCATTCACATGGCTCATAGCGAACTGGCCGATGGCAGCCTCAATCTCAAATCTGTTGCCGAGCTGGAAGCATTGTTGAGTGCCAAAGGTCTGGTGACTGACGCCAAAATTGTTCTCTACGACGATACCATCACCTCCTGGGGGTCTGCCGGGCGGGTGTTCTGGGCGTTGGAATACCTCGGTTGTACCGATGTCCACCTGCTCAACGGTGGCTGGGACAAATGGAGTGCCGACGGCCGTACCACCGAACTGGCTGAAAACACCCTTGAAGAAACCACCTTTACCGCTTCGGTCAACACCTCGGTGGTGATCGACAAAGAAACCATTGCCTCCCGCTTGGGCGACAATGATTTTGTACTGATCGATACCCGTACCGATGAAGAGTACAATGGCTGGCAACTCTACGGTGAAGCGCGCGAAGGGCACATCACCGGTGCGGTGCATCTGCCTTATGAGTGGTCTTATGCCGATGATCTTACCCTGGTGCCTTACACCACCATGAAGGCTTACTTTGATGCGCGGGGTATTACCGCCGACAAACAGGTGGCCGCGTATTGCACTGCCGGTATTCGCAGCGGTTTCGCGTATTTCCTCGGCCGGTTGATGGGCTTTGAAAATGTTGCCAACTATGATGCCTCCATGTGGGACTGGGCCGCTGCAGACTCTACCACCTATCCCATGGAAGCGTTGCCCAACTACGCCGATTTGGTCTATCCCGGCTGGGTCAAAGGGGTGATTGATTATCATGCCGCTGGCAGCACCAGCGCTGCTCCGGCAAACTACAGTTATGATCGCGATCACAAATACCTGATCTTTGAAACCCAGTGGGGCAGCTTTTCCGATATGGCCAATGGCTGGGCCGATGCCTCCTACCTCGACGGCCATATCCCCGGAGCGATCCACTCCAACTCCGATGTGTATGAAAACGGTTACCCGCGTTGGTTCATGCTGCCCGATGACGAGCTGAAAGCCGCTGTCGGCAACATGGGTATTACCGAAGACACGACCGTCATCGTCTACAGCAATAGCCCGATTTTTGCCGCCCGCCTGTGGTGGATTCTGCTCTATGCCGGGGTCGATGATGTGCGCCTGCTCAACGGCGGTTATGATGCTTGGGCTGCCGCCGGATATGACGGTGAGACCACCATCAACGAGCCGGTTGCCACCACCTACAACGGCAGCACGCTGCCCGAAGTCGTTGCCACCACGGACTACGTGGCTGGTGTCTATGACAATGCCCATACCCTGGTCGCCGACGTGCGGATGTATGAGGAGTATGCCGGTGAAGTAAGTGGCTACAGCTATGTGGTCAACAAAGGGCGCATCCCCGGTGCAACCTACGCGTTCCATGCCGATAACCCGGATCGTGAGTATCTCGACGATGACGGCACCTTCCGCAACTACAGCGAAGTGGCCACCATGTGGAACGGTATCGGTATTGAAAACGCCACCGACACCACCTTCAGCAAAGAGGTTATTTTCTACTGTGGCAGCGGCTACCGCTCGAGTATCAGCTACCTCTATGCTCACCTGATGGGGATCAGCAATGTACGCAACTACTCCGACGGCTGGGAAGGTTGGAGTACCAACTACGTCGAAGATGCCTCCTACGTCGCTGAAGAGGATGTTCCCGGCAGCACCGACGGCTGGCGTCAGGAACGTTCAGTGCGTCCGGTTTCCTTTGGCGTCCATCCCGAGTGGGACTTTGATGCCTATCCCAATGTCAACCACGTGGTGGACGCGCGCTGGGTTAAAGAAGTGCTGTTGGAAAACAACAACTTCGATAACCCCTATGTGATTGCCGAAGTTGGTTGGGGTCCGGCGGGTGATGCGTACAATAACGGCCATGTGCCCGGCGCCATCCACGTCAATACCGATGAGATCGAATACGACTGTTTTAATGCCCGTAACGACTGGCCGGTCGATGCCGGTGATCCGGCGTGCTGGGATCGCAGTACCACTGAAGAGCAAGATGCTGCCAAAGGTCTTGGCCCGGATGATTCACTGCCGCGCAACTGGTGGAACATCTACCCCGACCAATACTTGCTGCCCGGCATTGCCTACATGGGCATCGACAAAGAGACCACCGTGGTTGTTTATGGCAGTGATCAGACTGCAGCAGCCCGTCTGGTGTGGACACTTCTCTATGCCGGAGTTGAAGATGTGCGTCTCATGGAAGGGGGTTATGCTGCCTGGGAAGCTGCCGGTTACGAAGGTTCCACTGAAACCGCAGAGCGGACTCCTGTTGACGAGTTTGACCCCGAGGTTCCAGGGCGCAGTGTGGCCATCAACTCTGACTACAAGTCGGAGATTCCTTACGTGCGTGACGTGGTCAGCGGTGTTGAAGCCGATGGCGTCATCGTCGATATCCGCACCTGGGATGAATATATCGGTGACAGCGAAAATGGTGCACCGTATAGCTACATCCCGACCATTGGTCGCATCCCCGGTGCCCTGTGGGGCAAAGCCGGTGATGGCCCGTGGACCATGGAAGCTTATGTCAATAGCGATAACACCCTGGTTGCTCCTGCGCAGATCGAAACCTACTGGACCTCACAGGGCATCACCTCTGACAAAGCCCTCAGCTATTACTGCGGCACCGGCTGGCGTTCCAGTCTGGCCTGGTTCTACGGCTACATGATGGGCTACGAGCGCAACTACAACTTCGATAGTGGTTGGTTCGAATGGAGTATGGGTGAAGGTTCTGATTATGCCGGTGCCGATCCAGTGCTCAACCCGATTGTGATTGAGGGGCCAGAATAGGTTCCTGATCCTCATTGTTATTTCCGCCGACCTGAGATTGCTCAGGTCGGCTTTTTTTATGGATCAATCCTGTGGTAAACTCTCGGCGATATTCAGACCAGAGCGTGTGTTGCTATAAAATGATTCGCCAGAGGAGGTCCACATGTCTGAACCGAAAAAAGCGCTGGTGTTACTCAATATGGGCGGCCCCGATTCCGTGGAAGCCGTTGAACCGTTTCTCTACCAACTCTTCTCCGATCGCGACCTGATTCAACTGCCTCTTGGCGCGCTGTTGCAAAAGCCGTTCGCCAAAATGATCTCTCACTTCCGGGCCAAAACCGTGCGCGAAAATTACCGCCGTATCGGTGGTAAGTCACCATTGCTGCACTGGTCACGCCTGCAGGCGGAAAAAACCTGTGACAAACTGGGCGAAGACTGGCAGGCCTTTGTCGCCATGCGTTACTGGGGGCCGCGTGCCGATGAGGTGGTGCAGCGCATTGTTGCCCAGGGGATTAAAGAGGCCGTGGTCGTCAGCCTTTATCCACATTACACCGGCGCCACCACCGGCAGCAGTATCAAAGATTTCAAGCGTGCCGTCAGTCAGCATGCGCCGGATTTGCAATGCCGCTACATCGAAGAGTGGCACGATCAGGATCAATACCTTGATGCCCTGGCTGAATGTGTGCAGGATGGTTTAGCGCAGGTACCCGAGGCCAAACGTGGCAAATTGACCTTACTGTTTTCCGCCCACGCCCTGCCGCAGAAGTTCATTGATCGTGGCGACCCGTATCAGCAACATGTTGAAGAGACCGTGGCCGGGGTAATGGAGCGTGTCGGTGATTATCCGTGTCAGATCGGCTACCAGAGTCGCAGTGGTCCGGTCAAATGGATGTCACCCGATACGCTCGATCTGATTGCCGCTGCCGGTAAGGAGCGACGCAGTTTGTTGGTGATTCCGGTGTCGTTTGTTTCCGATCACATTGAAACCCTTGAAGAGGTGGATGTGGAGTTTCGTGACCATGCCGAGGAACATGGAGTGTCCTGGTTTGGGCGGGTTCCGGCGTTGAATGATCGGGAGTCGTTTATTGAGGCTTTGGCGGCGTTGGTTGATAAAGACGAGGGCGTTGATTAGCCACAGACAAGAGCGGACAACTTCTGACCAAAAGGCGTTATTTATATGCCGGTTCTTGATGAAACAGACCTGCTGATTCTTGAACATCACTACGAATCAGTGACCTTAAAAGAAAAAGCCACGGGTAAGGTTCTCTTTGAGGATGACTTGTACGGTGAACCCGGCTGCGGATTGATCGACAAAAATCATCGTTGGGCGATTATTGCCGGGGAGTCGTTAATCGTTTGGACGCCAGATCGAATCGAACGCATTGACCATGCTGAGATAAAGTGGGTTCACGCCATTCGGGTGAAAACTCCAGAGATCGTGGAGTTTCTTGTCGACCCCTGGAGTGAATATGCTGCGGTGTGGGAGGTCAATCCCATGACCTTTGAATTCAACAAAATCAGAGGTTTTGATACGTATAAAGATCGTGAATATGTTGATATGGTGGTTTGGTGAGCCTTTAAAGGAGATGCTCTAAGATTTAAAGTCTTTGTGGCGTTGCTTTTCTTTTTTGAATGAGCTCATTTTTTTCCTGATACCGAGTGCAATCAAATAAGCGAAGAAAAGAAATGCTAGTTGAGCAGCCGTGAGCAAGAGATTTTCCTTTGTGAATACATTTTCAAGAGAGAAGGGGCTGTTGGACGTGTTGATAAATAGCTGACGGAAAAATACATTGAGAGCGATAAATAAAGAAACCGCAACTAAAAATAAAACTTCTCCCGTCGAAGGTTTATAATCCTTTCCCATCCTGCCTCTGCAAAAAATAGTGAAAATCAGGCTTGCGTTTCAAGATTCTCCGATTGGGTTTTCCTGCATTCATAAACTAGAATAAGCATAAAGATAACAATGGCTCCAGAGGGTTTTGCCAGACCAAACAAAGGCCACAGGAACCTATTAAATTTCAAGTCTTTAGCCTGGTAGAATAGCCAGGTGCCAACGGCAATATTGAAGAGGAATCTTATTCCCTGAAGGCCAAGTGAAATGTAATTTTTTTTTCAGGGATGTTCCCTTTGCTTGCAAAGATCGCATCGGCAGAATGTTTTAAAAGTTCGGCACTTAAAAAATTTGCCAGCACTTACAAAATTTCCCCATGTATTTTCAAAAACTCATTCAATGATGGTGTATTTCTTCCGAGCTAAGTCTTTTTCCATTCCGTTGAAATGCCACCATTCAAAGCGCAGCGGTAAAAATCCTGCCTGTTTCATCGTCTCGGAAAGAAGTTGTCGGTTGCTTTTCTGTTCTGGTGAAAGCTGTTTGCCGAGCTTTTTCAGGGCGTATTCCCAGTAAAGTCGGACAGTGCTTCTTCTGAACGGTGTGATGCCCATGTCCAGCTCCTCACCAGTGCCATCGACAATGGTGATATCAACGGCGATTCCGTAATTATGCATAGATCCTTTTGCCGGATTGGCGACAAACCGTTCGAACTTGGTGCCCTTCATTTTATCGTACATGGCTTGAGATACGCTGCGAGGTCGTGCTGCGTCCAGAATCTGTAAGGAATAGGAGGGATGTTTTGATTTTAAGATTTTCTGAGCTTTGGCCAATTTTATCGCCACCTCGCGTTGCAGGTAGGTGGTACTAAGACCATTGTAGAAGTTTTCCCGAAAGAAGTTTTTGGCAGGATCAGAGTTGACTAGGTCAATTTGTATCGTGGAATCAATTGTTGAAATGTCAACAAGCCCAGCCGATATGAATCGCTTTTCGATCTCATTGGCATCAGCCTGGGGAGAAAATGTAGCGAGTAACAGAAAAAGAACAACAATGACTCGGGGGATTTTTATCTTAATTACGTCCACACTGATCCTTGGTGGTTGTCTAAAAATATATACGTAACTTACGCCCATTAGATTGTTTTTACAATTTCTTTAATAATTTTATTTCCCAATGAAGAAGCGAGTGGAATTTTGCTCTGATTTCTGTGAATGGCATATTTACCCGAAAAAATTGAAAATCAGTTTGCTGATCAAGTCATTTCGGTTAACCTGATTTGAGAATAAATACAACCTATTGAATCACTGAGCCGGTTTGGGAGGGAGGATTGCACATGACTGTCAGTCGTGAACCAAACACCATGATGAAAGTGGTTATTTTGACCCATAATTATCGGGTTGTCGGGCGGGTGTATGTCAAAAAAGGTGCCCGGTTGACCGATGCCGTGTGTGAGGCGCGCCAGTTTATTGCCGTGGCTGAGGCGCAGGTGTGGGAGCGTCAGACCGGGAACCATCTGCTGCAGGCGGGTTTCATCAATGTCAGCCGTGACGAGATTGAGATTATCCTTCCTGCCGATGCCGTAGACTGCGAGTGTGATGATATGGGCAGTTTGGGAACCTGGCTGCTTCAGCGACGCCACGACACGGATGAGGATCAGCAGGAACTTGATCTTGATGTTGAGTGAGTAACAACAGGAGAGTCGAATGACGCCGTTTGATCAATTCGTTGAAAAAGTGGTGGTGCATAACAAGCTGGTGAATGCCGAGCTGCTGCAAAAAGCCAAAGCCTATCTGGAAAGCCACCCTGAACTGGAACTGGCCGATCTTCTGGTGCGGGCCAAGGTGCTCAAACCTCAGCAGGTCACGATGATTCGCGATAAGTTTGAGGCCAGCCAACCGTCGGCTGCGCCTGCCGAGCCTGCGGCACCGGCTCCTCAACCTGCTCCAGCCGCCGCTCCGCCTCCACCGCCACCTGTCGATCAAGGGGCGTTACCGGCTTTTGAACCTGAGGCAGCACCGGCAGCGGCGGTTGCGCCATCACCAGCGGTCTCTGCTGCGCCGAACGATGTTGGGTCATTGACGACTCTGGAGGATTATCTGTCCTTTGCCCGTCGCCAAGGGGCTTCGGATTTACACATCAATGCCGGTTCGCCGCCGCTGTTGCGTAAAGACGGTGTGCTGATGACACTGGAGCGGGAGCCGTTTACCGCGCAGGAAACGGAAGCGCTGTTGTTCAGTGCCTTGGATGGTGATCAGAGATCACTGCTCTATGAGCAACTGGCGTTGGATACCTGTTGCGAGTTTTCCGGCCTGGGTCGTTACCGCACCTGCTTTGCCAAGCAGAGCCGTGGCTGGGACGGGGCATTTCGTATTGTTGATCAGACCATCCCAACATTTGAGCAATTGCAGTTGCCCATGCATCTCAAGCAGTTAACCGAATACCATCAGGGCCTGGTGCTGGTGGCTGGTCCGGCGGGAAGTGGCAAAACTACCACTCTGGCGGCGATGATTCAGTTGATCAACCAGCATCGTGAAGACCATATCATCACCATGGAAGATCCGATTGAATATGTGCATAGCGCTGAGATGTCGCATATCAGCCAGCGGCAGGTAGGGGATCACACCATGAGTTTCTCCGCCGCGTTGCGCGCGGCACTGCGTGAAGACCCGGACGTGATCATGATCGGTGAGCTGCGTGATCGAGAGACCGCCACGCTGGCGATCTCGGCGGCAGAGACCGGTCATCTGGTGTTTGCTTCGCTTCATACCACGGGCGCAGCACAGACGATCAGCCGGATTCTCGATTTCTTCCCGGCGGATCAGCAGGGTCAGGTGCGCTCGATGATCAGCGAGTCGATTCGCGGTATTGTCTGTCAACGATTGATGCCGCGTAAAGAGGGTGAGGGGCGCGTACTGGCGCTGGAGATCATGTATAACAACACCGCCATCGGTAACCTGATTCGCGAAGATCGCATGTTCCAGTTGCCGACCATGATGCAGATCAATCGCGACAAAGGCATGTGTCAGTTGGAGGATTCGCTGCAAACGCTGGTGCAGGAGGAGCAGATCGACGGCACCGAGGCGTGGTATGCCGCCGCCAACAAATCACCGTTCAAGCAGTATCAACCTGAACAGGTGGCCGGGGAATGATGATGGCTGTTTGTGTTGCTGTCGCAAAGGAGGGATGTTGTGGCTCAGATTGACCGCTTGTTTGATATTATGTTGGACCGGGGAGCGTCTGACCTGCACCTGCTGCAGGGCCAACCGCCGAAGATCCGTGAGCATGGCCGGATGGTGGCCATTGACGGCGAAGCGCCCATCAATGAGGAGCAGATGATTGGCTACCTCAAGGAGATCTGTGTACCGGAGCGCTGGACCGAGTTTCTGGCCAATAAAGATCTCGACTTTGCCTACGAAAAAGATGAAAAAGCGCGTTTCCGCGCCAACTACTACGGCCAGTTGCATGGTATGGGCGCAGTGTTTCGCGTTATTCCCACCAAGATTCTCACCATGGAGGAGCTGCACCTGCCCGAGGTGTTGAAATCGTTTGCCGCATTGCGCTCCGGGCTGGTGCTGGTGACCGGGCCGACCGGCAGTGGTAAGTCCACCACACTGGCGGCGATCATCGATTACATCAACGACAATTATTCGCGTTATATTCTAACCATTGAGGAACCCATCGAGTTTGTTCACCCCAACAAGCGTAGCGTGTTCTGTCAGCGTGAGGTGGGCAGTGACGTGCATTCGTTTGGCGATGGTCTGCATACCGCCTCACGCCAGGATTGTGATGTCATCCTGGTCGGTGAGATGCGCGACTACGAAACCATTTCTCTGGCGTTGTCCGCCGCGTCGATGGGCACGCTGGTGTTCGGCACCCTGCACACCAACTCGGCGGTGAAGACCATCGACCGGATTATCGATGTATTTCCCTCAGATCAGCAGGGCATGGCGCGCACCATGCTGGCCGATTCGCTGCGCGGCATCTGCGCTCAGTTGTTGCTGAAAAAAGAGGGGGGCGGGCGGATTGCCGCCAATGAGATTCTCATCGGTACGACGGGGCTGGCGGCGAGTATTCGTGAAAATAACATTGGCAATATCCGTAACATCATCCAGGGTGGTAAGAGCTTGGGTATGCAGATGATGGATGATGTGCTGGCCAGTTACCTCAAAGATGAACTGATCAGCCCGGATGAGGCGTATCTCAAGGCGCAGGATAAAAATCGGTTTAAGCCGAAGGATGAAGGATAATTTCGTTTTGTTCGGAGTTGTGAGCGGTAAGGTCAAGGTCGCCGGGTTTCGTCCCGGCAGCCGACATACTTTTGACTGGCCGCTCAAAAGTATGCAAAAGCCGGCTTGAACACCTCCTGAACCTGGATATACCTACACTGAGTTTGTTTCTGAGATGCTTCACGAATTCGGCTCGTCGCCCTTTAGGTCGACGAATCTTGCGACTCATCATCTTAGATGTAAAACGTTGATAACACTCTTTCATCTTTCTTTATCTCTGGTGTGGCACCGATCTAACGGGTGGGGTGGAGCCCACCCTGCTCTTCCTTATTTTGCACCTTCGCCCTCCCGTACTGCAGCGCCGAACGCAAGGAGCGTCGTCGTGATGGTTTTCGGCAAACTGTTTGAGCGATAGCGAGTTTTTGCCGATATCACGGCGTAAGCGGATGGAGTGAGGGAACTCGAAGAGCGCGAAGCTCGGGAGTCGATTTTGCGCCACTTTTGTCGACGCAAAATGTGGCCCGAGGTGTGGGCGCGGAAGCCCACGTCACGTGCGTACCACCATCGCGAACGGATGATGTCTGCCAGAGCAATCCGTTCCGAATGACGAACCACCGAAAACCAAAGTCAATGTCGCCGGGTTTCGTCCCGGCAGCCGACATACTTTTGACTGGCCGCTCAAAAGTATGCAAAAACCAGCTTGAACACCTCCTGGACCTGGATTAACCGACAATGTATCTGTTTCCGTTATGCTTTATGAATTCGGCTTGCCTCCCTTTAGCTCGGCAAATCGTGCAATTCATCATCTCTGGCGTAAAACGTTGATAACGATTTGACGTCGCTTTCTAGTTCTTCCGTGGCTCCGACAAAACGGGTGGGCAGTGCCCACCCTTCAGCGAGTTATTTTGCAGCCAAGCCCTCCCGTTCAGCAGCACCGAACGCAATGAACGTCAGCGCGATGGTTGTCGGCAACCCCTTGGGAGTCGATTTTGCGCCACTTTTGTCGACGCAAAATGTGGCCCGAGGTGTGGGCGCGGAAGCCCACGTCACGTGCGTACCAAGTATGGTGAACGGATGATGTTTGCCAATGCGATCTGTTTCGTTCTGGTGATAGGGGGAAATAAAAAAGGCCCCGCATTGCGGAGCCTTTTTGGTGTCGATTTGAACGTGCCAGCTAGAGTCCCTGCTTCTGCAGCTCCTCCAACAACGCCTTCTGCTCATCAGTCAACTGCTTGGGCACCTTCACCATCACCTGAGCGTAAAGATCCCCGGCCGGGTGTTTGCCATGAGCCGGCACTCCATGACCGCGCAAACGGATACGGCTGCCATTAGTCGTGCCCGCCGGAACCTTGATCCGCTTTTCACCATCAAGGGTTGGCACTGCTGCACTGGTGCCGAGGCAGGCACCGCTGAACGGTACCGAAACCTGAACCTGCAGGTTGTTGCCATCGCGGGTAAAATGGGCGTCCTTGTCGACGGTAATCTCCAGCAGCAGATCGCCTGATTTGCCACCGGTGGGGCTGGGACCACCTTTGCCGCCGACTCGCAGCTTCTGGCCGGTTTCAATGCCGGGCGGAATCCGCACTTGAATCTGCTCATTGTGGCCGTCGTGGCTGTAATTGATCATCCGTTCGCCACCGGTTACCGCTTGACGAAACGGCAGGTTGACGCGCATCACATAATCCTGGCCCTTGACCTGCTGGGGACGCCCCTGATGAAACGCCGAGCGCCGTCCACGGCCGCCACCCATGCCACCGAACAGCTGGCTGAAGATGTCGTCACCACCCATGCCGAATTCGCGGAAAATATCGCCGAAATCAGCACCGCGAAAGATATCTTCCTGTGAATAACGCTGATGAAAGCCCGTGTCACCAAACTGGTCGTACTGGGTCTTTTTTTCCGGATCACTGAGCACCGCATAGGCCTCACTGATCTCTTTGAACTTCTCCTCGGCCTGCTTGTCGCCGGGGTTTTTATCGGGATGATATTTAACGGCGAGCTTGCGATAGGCTTTTTTGATCTCTTGCTCCGAAGCCTGTTTGGTCACGCCGAGAGTTGCGTAATAGTCTTTTGCCATGAAAAACTCCTGTCTTCCGGAT